>NZ_JAAVJD010000079.1 GCF_012033735.1 Streptomyces lonarensis
CCGTGGTGCCGCTGCCGCGGCTCACCGCCGGCCGCCCCCGGCCCGCCGGGTGCCCGGTCGCCGCCGTTCGCGGTGCCGGGCCGGGTCACTTCCGTCGTGCTGCGTCACTGCCACTCCGTTCCTGCGGGCGCGCGCCGGGGTCCCGGCGTCGGCTCCCGCGCGCGGGGCACCCGGTCGCACCCCCGCGGGGCCGCCCACGGTGCGGACCAGTGTGTCAGGCGGCCGCCGACAACCACGGGTAGTACGTATAATCATCCCCGTTATACGTACTACCCGTGGTCCCGTGCCCGCCCCCGCGGGCGGCGGGCGGTTGGGTGCGTCGGCGAGCCGAGGGAGTGGGACCGGGAATGGCGACGGGCTACATGGAGCTGCTGCGGATGCCGCACGCGAGCAGATTGATCACCGCGACGCTGGTGGGGCGGCTGCCCTACGCGACGGCACCGCTGGCGATCGTCATCTTCGCGCGCAGCGAGGGGGCCTCCTACACGCTGGCGGGCGCGCTGGCGGCGCTGTACGGCCTGGCCACCGCGGTCGGGCAGCCCTGGCTCGGCAGACTCGCGGACGTCCACGGGCAGCCGCGCGTGATGCTGCCCTCCGCCGTGGTCTCCGCCGTCGCGATGATCCTGCTGGCGGCCATCGCCGTCGACCCGGTGCTGCCGGCGGCGCTGGCCATCGTGGTGGCCGGCGTGGCCACCCCGCCGCTGGAGGGTGGGCTGCGCGCGCTGTGGCCCTCCGTGCTCAAGCGCGAGGACCGCGTGCACCGGGCCTACGCGCTGGACGCGGTCGCGCAGGAAGTGATGTTCGCCGTCGGCCCGCTGGTGGTCATGGTGCTGGTCGCCGCGTGGTCCCCGGCCGGGGCGCTGCTCGTCGTCAACGTCCTCGGCGTCCTGGGGGCCCTGGCGGTGGTGACCTCCGCGCCCTCGCGCGACTGGCGCAGCCGGCCGCGCGAGGCCCACTGGCTCGGCGCCCTCCGTTCTCCCGGGATGCTGGTCCTGCTCGGGGCGTTCCTCTTCGTCGGTATCTCGCTCGGGTCCATCTCGGTGGCGGCCGTCGCCTACGCGGAGAACGCCGGCAACGAGCTGATCTCGACCTACCTGCTCTCCTCGCTCGGCGCCGGCGCGCTCGTCGGCGGGCTCTGGTACGGCGCCCGCACCTGGACCGGCGAGCCCGAACGGCGCCTCGTCGTCCTGGTCGCGGCACTCGCCGCCGGCTACCTGCCCCTGGTGCTCGCCCCGTCATCGGTACTCGCGATGACCCTGCTGGCCGGTCTCGCCGGGTTGTTCCTGGCGCCCGTCCTCGCCTGCGCCTTCGTCGTGATCGACCGGCACGCGCCGACCGGCACCGTCACCGAGGCGTTCTCCTGGCTGGTGACCGTCTTCGGCGTCGGTGTCGCCGGGGGGACGGCGGTCGTGGGCCCGATCCTGGAGGAGGTCGGCGTGGTCGCCGGGTTCGCCGTGGCCGGCGTCGGCGGCGTCGCCGCGCTCCTGGTGCTGCTGTCGACCCGCGCGGTCCTCGCCGTACCGCCCGTGCGCGCGGGCCAGGTCGCCCTCGCGCCGACGGAGGCCGCGGTGGAACCGGTCCCGGGGAGCGGCACCGCGGGAAAATGATCGCAACGCCGCGCCGAACCCGGTTTGGGAGGGCGCCCGCGGGCGTACTGTTCACACATGGACCGCCGAATCTTCGGGCTCGAGAACGAGTACGGCGTCACCTGCACATTCCGTGGCCAGCGTCGGCTGTCCCCGGACGAGGTGGCGCGGTACCTCTTCCGCCGCGTCGTGTCATGGGGCCGCAGCAGCAACGTCTTCCTGCGCAACGGCGCCCGGTTGTACCTGGACGTCGGGTCGCACCCCGAGTACGCCACACCGGAGTGCGACAACGTCACCGAACTCATCACCCACGACAAGGCGGGCGAACGCATCCTGGAGGGGCTGCTCGTCGACGCCGAGCGCAGGCTCCACGAGGAGGGCATCGCCGGCGACGTCTACCTCTTCAAGAACAACACCGACTCCGCGGGCAACAGCTACGGCTGCCACGAGAACTACCTCGTCGGTCGCCACGGCGAGTTCTCGCGGCTGGCGGACGTCCTCATCCCGTTCCTGGTGACGCGGCAGCTGATCTGCGGCGCGGGCAAGGTCCTCCAGACGCCCCGCGGCGCCGTGTTCTGCGTCAGCCAGCGCGCCGAGCACATCTGGGAGGGCGTCAGCTCAGCGACGACGCGCTCCCGGCCCATCATCAACACCCGTGACGAGCCGCACGCCGACGCGGAGCGCTACCGGCGCCTCCACGTCATCGTCGGCGACTCCAACATGTCCGAGACCACGATGCTGCTGAAGGTCGGCGCCACCGACCTGGTGCTGCGGATGATCGAGGCCGGCACCGTGATGCGCGACCTCACGCTGGAGAACCCGATCCGGGCCATCCGGGAGGTCAGCCACGACCTCACCGGCCGCCGCAAGGTGCGGCTGGCCACCGGGCGCGAGGCATCCGCGCTGGAGATCCAGCAGGAGTACTACGAGAAGGCACTGGACTTCTGCGAGCGGCGCGGAATCCGCAGCGGCATCACCGAGCAGGTGCTGGAGCTGTGGGGCCGCACCCTGGAGGCGGTGCGCGAGGAGGACCTCGACCGCGTCGCCACCGAGATCGACTGGGTCATGAAGTACCAGCTCATCGAGCGGTACCGCGCCAAGCACGACATGTCGATGTCCAACCCGCGGGTCGCGCAGATAGACCTCGCGTACCACGACATCCACCGGCGCCGCGGTCTCTACTACCTGCTGGAGCGCAAGGGGCAGGCAAAGCGGGTCTGCAACGACCTGCTGGTCTTCCAGGGGAAGTCCGTGCCGCCCCAGACGACCCGCGCCCGGCTGCGCGGCGACTTCATCCGCCGCGCACAGGAACAGCGCAGGGATTTCACGGTCGACTGGGTCCACCTCAAGCTCAACGACCAGGCGCAGCGCACCGTGCTGTGCAAGGACCCCTTCCGTTCGGTGGACGAACGGGTGGAGAAGCTGATCGCAGGCATGTGAGCACCGGCCCCGCCGCCCCTCCGGGCGGCGGGGCCGCGGCCTGTCCCGCCGTGCCGCCGCCGGGCGGGCGGGCCGTCGGCGGAGCCCCTGCGGCGGGCTTCCTCCCGGTCCTCACCCGAGCACCGCCGGCTTCGCTCCGGGAGGCCGTAGGGTGGATCGGGACCAGCGGGTCCCGACCCCGATATCCCCCCGATCGCGAGTTGGATTGATGATTCCCACCAAGACCGCGCAACGCCTGGCGGCTGTGCTGGCCGTACCGGCCCTGCTCCTCGTCTCCGCCTGCGGCTCCGACGACGGCGGCTCCGACAACTCCGGCGGCTCCGGCGGCGAGGCCACGACCGTGGTCTCGGGCGAGCTGGGTGCCAAGCCGGAGATCGAGCTCGACGCCGACGCCGAGTACCCCGAGGAACCCCGCGTCACCGTCATCACCGAGGGCGACGGCGAGGAGGTCTCCGAGGGTGACTACGTCCGGACCGACCTCGTCGGCGTGACCGCCTCCGACGACGCGGAGCAGATCAACACCTGGACCGATCCCACCGCGCCCGCCCCGGGCGCCGAGGAGGGCGAGGACGCCGAGGAGACCGAGGACGCCCCACGCGCCCAGTACGTCGCCCGCGTCGGTGAGGACGGCATGATGCCGGCCGCCATCCTCGACGGCGTCGTCGGACAGTCGGTCGGCAGCCGTGTGCTGGTCGAGGGCCAGGTGGGCACCATCATCGGCCCGCAGGTCGTCCAGATGGGCATGGAGGAGGAGGACGGCATCGTCCTCGTCATCGACATCGTCGGCGCCTCCACGACCGACCCGGCCGGTGAGGTCGAGGGCGAGCAGGCCGAGCCCGCCGAGGGCATGCCCGAGGTCACCTTCGGCGACGAGGGCCCGGAGATCGCCGTGCCCGAGGGCGAGGACCCGCCGGCCGAGCGCCAGGAGCAGGTGCTGATCGAGGGCGACGGCCCGGAGATCACCGCCGGCGACGGCGTCGTCGTCCAGTACTCCGGCGTCAAGTGGGAGGACGGCGAGCTGTTCGACTCCTCCTGGCAGCGTGGTGAGGGCACTGCCTTCCAGATCGGCGTCGGCGCCGTGGTGCAGGGCTGGGACGAGGCGCTGACCGGCAAGAACGTCGGTGACCGCGTCGTGGTCGCCATCCCGCCGAACGAGGGCTACGCCGCGGCGGAGGGCCACGAGCTGCAGGACAGTACCCTGGTCTTCGTCGTGGATCTTCTGGGCGTCGTCTGACCCCGTTCCCATGACCACAGGCCGCCGGCCGACCCGCCCGCGGCGGGCGGCGCGGTGGCCAGGAGCCAGCAGCCAACCAAGGAGCCATAGTCGTGAGCAACACCAAGCCCGAGGTCGATTTCCCGGGTGGCGAGCCGCCGGCCGACCTGGAGATCAAGGACCTCTGGGAGGGCGACGGCCCCGTCGCCGAGGCAGGCGCCAACGTCTCGGTCCACTACGTCGGCGTGGCCTTCTCCACCGGTGAGGAGTTCGACGCCAGCTGGAACCGCGGCCGTCCGCTCCAGTTCCAGCTGGGCGCCGGCCAGGTCATCTCCGGCTGGGACCGCGGTGTGCAGGGCATGAAGGTCGGCGGCCGCCGCCAGCTGATCATCCCGCCGCACCTGGCCTACGGCGACCGCGGTGCCGGCAACGTCATCCAGCCCGGCGAGACGCTGATTTTCGTCTGCGACCTCGTCGCGGTCTGACGTCCGACGTTCCGGCAGCGGACACCACCGGCCCACCGCGGCCGGAACCGGCGGCCCGACCGCCGTCCAGGGGCCCGGCCCCCGCGTACCCCGCGGGTGCCGGGCCCTCGGTTTCGCCGACCGTGCCGATAGCGGTACGGTCGGTCCCGTTACGACGGTTGAGAGAGGGCGGCGCGTCGATGGCCATTGCCAAGGCAGAGCGGCTGATGAATCTCGCGCTGTGCCTACGGGGGGCGAGCCGCCCGCTGAGCAAGCGGGAGCTACGCGGTTCCATCGAGGCGTACATCGAGGCCGGCGGCGAGGAAGCCTTCAACCGCATGTTCGAGCGGGACAAGGACGACCTGCGGGAACTCGGCATGGTCATCGAGACCGTGGAGAGCCTGGACGGCGACACCGGCTACATCGCCCGGCCCGACTCCAACCGGCTGCCGCCGCTGAGCCTGGACCCGGCCGAGGCCGCCGCCCTCGGCCTGGCGGCCAAGGTCTGGCAGCAGGTGCGGCTCGCGGGTGCCGCCGGCGCCGCGCTGCAGAAGCTGCGGGCGGGCGGCATGCCGGAGACGGCCGACGCCGAGGCCCCGTTCAGCGCGCTGGAGCCGCGCATCCCCGCCGGAGAGGCGTCGTTCGAGCCGCTGATGATCGCCTGCCGCGACCGCCGCCCGGTCCTCTTCGAGTACCGCAAGGCCAACGCCGCCCGCTCCACCCCGCGGGTGGTGGAGCCCTGGGCCCTGGAGTGCTGGCGCGGGCACTGGTACCTCGCCGGCTGGGACCGGGGCCGCGACGACCAGCGCGTCTTCCGCCTCTCCCGCATCACCGGCAAGGTCCGCTCCCGGGGCGGTGACTTCACCGCCCCGGTCCCCGACCGGGTGACGGTCCGGGAGTCCGTGGCGGCCTGGGCCGGGGAGCACGCCACCGGACAGGCACGCATCCGGCTCCGCACCGGTTCCGGCTACCCGCTCCGTGCCCGCGCCACCTCCCTCGTCGAGGGGTCGGACGGCTGGGACGAGCTGGAGCTGCCGCACGGCCACGGGCTCGGCGCCTGGCTCGCCGAGTTCGGACCGGACCTGGTGGTGCTGGAACCCGCGGAGCTGCGGGCCGACGTGGTCGACCGGCTCCGTGCCGTCGCCAAGGGATAGACCAGGGGATAGGGGAACTGCCATGGCGGTCAACGCCATCGACCGCACCAGGCGGCTGCTGTCGCTCGTCACCTACCTCCGGGACCGCCCGGGGGCCCGGGTGGACGAGGTGGCCCGCGCCTTCGGTGTCACCTCCGACGAACTCATCTCCGACCTGCAGGTGCTCCCGATGTGCGGCACCAGCTTCCGCGGCGGGGACCTGCTCGACATCGACACCGACGGCGAGCGCATTTGGTGGTACAACGCGGAGGCCGTCGGCGACGACTCGGGCCGCCCGCTGCGGCTGGCGGCCGACGAGGCCACCGCGCTGCTGGTCGCCGCGCGCGCCGTCGCGACCCTCCCCGGGCTGCGCGACAGCGACCGCGACGCGTTGCTGCGCGCCACCGCGAAGTTGGAGGCCGCCGCCGGCGAGACGGCGGCCGCCAGCTCCCGGCTGTCGGTGACCTTCGAGTCCGAGGGCGGGGTCTTCGCGGACATCGACCGGGCCATAGCGGAGCGCCGCCGGGTGCGGATTCGCTACTACTCGCCCGGGCGCGACCAGCTCACCGACCGCGAGATCGACCCGATCCGGCTCTTCGCCGTGGGCCACACCTACGTCGAGGCGTGGTGCCGCCGCTCCGAGGCGCGCCGCACCTTCCGGCTGGACCGCGTCACGTCGATCGAGGTCCTCGACACCCCGGCCGAGCCCCCGCCCGTCGAGCCCCGGGACCTCAGCGCCGGCCTGGTGCAGCCGGCCGCGGGGGACCCGCAGGTGGTGATCGAGGTCGGCCCGGCCGGCCGCTGGGTCGCCGAGTACTACCCGCACGACACCGCCGAGGAGCTCGCCGACGGCGGGCTGCGGATCACCCTGCGCACGGCCGACCCCACCACGCTGCGCCGGCTGGCGCTGCGACTCGGCGGCGACGGCCGGATCGTCTCGCCGCCGGCGCTGGCCGACAGCGCCCGCGAAGCCGCGCGCGAGGCACTCGCCGCCTACGGCGGCTGAGGCGGCGGACGTCCCGCCCGCTCGCCGGGTCCGGGGCGGCCGGTCCCCGGGCGGGCGACGGCGCTGGGCTAGGCTCGCCGCATGTTCTGGCCCATGCTGCATCTCACCCTCGCCTTCTGCGGGGTGGCCGTCGTCGCCGTGTTCGCCGTCCGGGTCGGGATCGAGGTCCGGCGTTTCTCGGCCGCGGTCGGCGACAGCTCCGAGCGGATCGCCCGCGCCGCGGCCGACCTGGAGCGCGCGGCCGTCCCCCTCAGCCGCCATGGCGGCGCGCTGAGCAGCGGCTCGACCGGTGGGCCGGAGGCCCGGGGCACCCGGGACTGACCCCCACCGGGCGTGGCCGGCCGACCCCGGGGCCCCGCCCGGGGGGCGCTCCGACGCGGCCGGGCGCGCCCCGGCCGTTCCGGTCACGCCACGTGCTTTCCGCTTCCCGGGCATTGCTTTGTATTTACCCCGAAGCGTTACCATGACTCGGCGTGCCGACCGGCCGGGACACACCCTGTCCGGCACAGCGAGGGACATCACGCACCCCCCGAAAGAGATAGGTGGCCGAAGTGGGCGGAATCGGAGCGTGGCAGCTCGTCATCATCGCGGTACTCGTCGTCATCGTCTTCGGGTCCAAGAAGCTGCCGGACACGGCTCGGGCGCTCGGCAAGTCGCTGCGCATCCTGAAGAGCGAGACCAGCGCGCTGCGCAAGGACGGTGACAGCGCCGAGGCCCAGTCCGCGCAGCACGACCCCGCCGCGCCCCAGCCGGCGACCCGGACCATCCAGGCGGCCCCCGGCGACGTCGGTTCCGCCCGGCCGGTCGAGGAGCCCCGCGGCAACGCGCAGGGCTGACTTCCGAGATCCGCTGCGCAGGGCAGCTCGACGCGGGCCGGCACACGCCGGCCCGCCGTAGCAGATAAGGACGCGGGGTGCTGAAGGCCGCCCGGAACGGGGACCAGCGCAAGGAGAAGCCGCAGAGGGACCCCGAGGGTCGCATGTCTCTCGTGGAGCACCTGCGGGAGCTGCGCAACCGGCTCGCCATCGGCGTGCTGGCGATCTTCGTGGTCACCGTCGTCGCGATGTTCTTCGCCAAGGACATCATGGCGCTGCTGACCGACCCGCTGCCCAACTGCCTGGAGGAGGAGCCCGGCTCCGGGCGGTGCGCGGACCTCGTGCAGCAGGGTCTGACCTCGCCTTTCACCACCTACGTCAAGGTCTCGCTCTTCACCGGCCTGGTGCTCGCCTCGCCGGTCTGGCTCTACCAGCTCTGGGCGTTCATCGCCCCCGGCCTGCATCAGAACGAGAAGCGCTACTCCGCCGCGGTCGTCGCCTTCGGCGCGCCGCTCTTCCTGACCGGCGTGTACGTCGCCCACTGGCTGCTGCCCCGCGCGATCCCGGTCCTGCTGCAGTTCACCCCGGACAACGCCGGCAACCTCGTCACCGTCTCCGATCTGCTCGACATCACGGTCCGGCTCGCCATCGCCTTCGGCTTCGCCTTCGAGCTGCCGCTCGTGCTGGTCATGCTCAACCTGGGCGGCGTCGTCAGCGGCCGGCGGATGCTGGGCTGGTGGCGCGGCATGGTGATGGGCATCGCCATCTTCGCTGCGATCGTCACCCCCACCGACCCGATGTCCATGCTCGCCCTCGCCGTCCCGGTCACCGCGCTGTACTTCGTCGCCACCGGGATCGCGCTGCTCAACGACCGGCGCCGCGGCCGCGCGGCCGGGCCGGAGCTGAGCGACGACGAGGCGTCCGACCTGGACCTGACACCGGAACCGATCGACGCTCCCGGCCGGGTGACCCCGCCGCGTTCCCCCGGTGACGGCGGCCCGCGTCGCGGCGGCGGCTTCGACGACGTGACCTGACGTCCGGCGCACCCGCGGTGAACGACGCGATATGCCTGCTGGTCAACCCGACCGCGGGCCGAGGCGGCGGCGGCCGGTGCGCCGCCCCGGCCGCCCGGGTGCTGCGCGACGCCGGCCACCCCGTCCGAGCGGTGGTCGGCCTCGACGCCTCGGACGCGCTGCGGCGCGCACGTGAGGCGGTCGCGGCCGGCGCCCGCGCCCTGGTCGCCGTCGGCGGCGACGGGCTGGTCTCCCTCGCCCTCCACGCCGTCGCCGGCACCGGCACCCCGCTGGGCGTGGTCGCCGCCGGCACGGGGAACGACTTCGCCCGCGCCCTCGGGCTGCCGCTGCGGGAACCCGAGGCGGCCGCCGCCCGCGTCGCGGGGGCGCTGGCGGCGGGCGGAGGAACGCCGGTGGACCTCGGCCGCGTCGGGGACCGCTGGTTCGGCACCGTTCTGGCGGCCGGCTTCGACTCCCGCGTCAACGACCGGGCCAACCGGATGACGTGGCCGCGGGGTCGGCTCCGATACGACGTGGCGATCCTCGCGGAGCTGGCGGCACTGCGCCCGTCGCCGTTCCGGCTCCGGCTCGACGACGGTCCCTGGCAGGAGCACGACGCCACACTGGTGGCGGTCGGCAACGGCGCGTCCTACGGCGGTGGACTGCGGATCTGCCCGCGGGCGCGCACCGACGACGGCCTGTTCGACATCACCGTCGTCGGGGCCTGCTCCCGCCGGACGCTGCTGCGGGTGCTGCCGAGTGTCCGCCACGGCGGACACGTCGACCATCGGGTCGTCACCGTCCTGCGGGCGGCGCGGGTCACGCTGGCCGCCCCCGAGCCGGCCGCCTACGCGGACGGCGACCCGCTGGGGGGACTGCCGCTCACCGCACGGACGGTGCCGGGCGCGGTGCGGGTGCTGGGGGCGGGCGGCTGAGAGTCGGGAGCGGTCCCGGGCACGCCGGCGCCGTCCCGGCGTGTCGGCCGCCTCCGTTACGACGTCCCGACCGCCGCCGGCGCGCCCGCGCGCCCGACGGCGGGTCCGACACGCCGCGTCCCGGCTCGCGGAGGTGCACGCCGGGCGCGGGACACCGCCAAAACCCCAGGTGCTCCGTCGGCCCGGGCCGGTAGGCTCGACGCACGATGACCGACGACCTCACCCCCGCCGAGCGCTACTCCGCGGCCCGTCGGCGCACCGCCGACCAGGCCACCGAGTTCGCGGCGTTCCGCGAGAGCTACGACTTCACCCTCGACCCGTTCCAGACCGATGCGTGCCGGGCACTGGAGACCGGCCGCGGTGTGCTGGTGGCGGCGCCCACCGGATCCGGCAAGACGATCGTGGGGGAGTTCGCCGTCCACCTGGCGCTCGCCCAGGGCCGCAAGTGCTTCTACACCACCCCCATCAAGGCGCTCTCCAACCAGAAGTTCAACGACCTCGCCAAGCGGTACGGCGCCGCCCACGTGGGGCTGCTGACCGGGGACAACAGCGTCAACGCCGAGGCCCCGGTGGTGGTGATGACCACCGAGGTGCTGCGGAACATGCTCTACGCGGGCTCCCGCACCCTCGACGGACTCGGCTACGTGGTCATGGACGAGGTCCACTACCTCTCCGACCGCTTCCGCGGCGCCGTCTGGGAGGAGGTGATCATCCACCTCCCGGAGTCGGTCACCCTGGTGTCGCTGTCGGCGACGGTCTCCAACGCGGAGGAGTTCGGCGACTGGCTGGACACCGTCCGCGGCGACACCCAGGTCATCGTCTCCGAGCACCGGCCCGTGCCGCTGTGGCAGCACGTGCTGGCGGGCCGCCGGATGTACGACCTGTTCGAGGAGAAGGGTGGCCGCCGCGAGGTCAACCCGGAGCTCGTGCGGCTGGCACGGATGGAGAACAGCCGACCCGGCGGGCGCGACGGCCGGCGGGGCCGGCCCCGCCGCGAGGCGGACCGCGAGCGGGAGCGCCGCCAGCGGGCCCGGATGTGGACCCCGGGGCGCCCCGAGGTCATCGACCGGCTCGACGCCGAGGGGCTGCTGCCCGCGATCACCTTCATCTTCAGCCGGGCCGGCTGCCAGGCCGCCGTCCAGCAGTGCCTCGTCGCCGGGCTGCGGCTCAACGACGCGGCGGAGCGGGCCCAGGTCCGGGAGATCGTCGAGGAGCGGACCGCCTCCATCGCGGAGGAGGACCTGCACGTCCTGGGGTACTTCGAGTGGCTGGAGGCGCTCCAGCGGGGCATCGCCGCCCACCACGCCGGGATGCTCCCCACCTTCAAGGAGGTCGTGGAGGAGCTCTTCTCCCGCGGGCTGGTCAAGGCGGTCTTCGCCACCGAGACCCTCGCCCTGGGGATCAACATGCCCGCCCGCTCCGTGGTGCTGGAGAAGCTGGTCAAGTGGAACGGCGAGACGCACGCCGACATCACGCCCGGCGAGTTCACCCAGCTGACCGGCCGCGCCGGGCGGCGGGGCATCGACATCGAGGGCCACGCGGTGGTGCTGTGGCAGCGCGGTATGGACCCCGCCGCGCTGGGCGGGCTCGCCGGCACCCGCACCTATCCGCTGCGGTCCTCGTTCAAGCCGTCCTACAACATGGCGGTCAACCTGGTCGGCCAGTTCGGCCGCCACCGGTCGCGCGAGCTGCTGGAGACGTCGTTCGCCCAGTTCCAGGCCGACCGCTCGGTCGTCGACATCACCAAGCAGGTGCGGCGCAACGAGGAGGGGCTGGAGGGCTACCGGGAGTCCATGACGTGTCACCTCGGTGACTTCGAGGAGTACATGGGCCTGCGCCGCTCGCTGCGCGAGCGGGAGAACGAGCTCGCCCGCCAGGGCGCCACCCAGCGCCGGGCGGAGACCTCGACCTCGCTGGAACGGCTGCGCCCCGGGGACGTCATCCACGTCCCGGCGGGCCGGTTCGCCGGGCTCGCCCTGGTGCTCGACCCCGGGGTGGACTCCGGGCGGGGCGCCCGCGCCCCGCGTCGCGACGCGGGCTGGGACGAGGGGCCGCGGCCGCTGGTGCTCACCGCGCAGCGGCAGGTCAAGCGGCTCAACTCGGCCGACTTCCCCGTGCCGGTGGAGCCCATGGAGCGGATGCGCATCCCCAAGTCCTTCAGCGCGCGCAGCCCGCAGTCCCGGCGCGACCTCGCCTCGGCGCTGCGCACCAAGGCGGGCCACCTCGAACCGGAGCGCCACCGCGGGCGGCGCCGCTCCGAGGCCGCGGACGACGGTGAGATCGCCCGGCTGCGGTCCGCGATCCGTGCGCACCCCTGTCACGGCTGCGACGACCGGGAGGACCACGCCCGTTGGTCGGAGCGGTACCACCGGCTGCGGCGGGACACCCGCCAGCTGGAGCGCCGCATCCAGGGGCGGACCAATACGATCGCGCGCACCTTCGACCGCGTCTGCGCGGTCCTGAGCGAGCTCGGCTACCTCGACGGCGACCAGGTCACCGAGGACGGCCGCCGCCTCGGCCGCCTCCACGGCGAGCTGGACCTGCTGGCGAGCGAGTGCCTGCGGGAGGGAGTCTGGGAGGGACTGGGCCCGGCCGATCTGGCGGCCTGCGTCTCGGCCCTCGTCTTCGAGGCGCGCTCCGCGGACGACGCGCTGCCGCCCGACCTCCCCTCCGGGCCCGCCAAGAGCGCGCTGGCACAGATGGTGCGGATCTGGGGGCGGCTGGACGCCGTCGAGGAGGACCACCGCATTGGCGAGTCGACCGGTGTGGGGCAGCGGGAGCCCGACCTGGGCTTCGCGCTGCCGGTCCACCGCTGGGTGCACGGGCAGGGGCTGGACGCGGTGCTGCGCGACGCGGAGATGCCGGCCGGTGACTTCGTGCGCTGGTGCAAGCAGGTGGTGGACGTCCTCGGGCAGGTCGCCGCGGCGGCGCCCCCTGGCTCGTCGGTCGCCGGCAACGCCCGGAAGGCGGTGGACGGCGTGCTGCGGGGCGTTGTCGCGTACACCTCCGTGGGCTGATCGCCGACGGACGCGCGGTGGGGCGTCCCGTCCCGCCGCGCGGACGCCGACGCCCGGCCGGTCGTCCGCGGTCAGCCGGGCGTCGGCGGTCAGCCGCCCCGCGCGCCCGTGAGCACGACGAGCTGCCGCGTGACGCGGGTCATCGCCACGTAGCGGTCCACCGCCCCGGTGACACCGGCCCCGAACGCCTCCGGTTCGACCAGCACCACCAGGTCGAACTCCAGCCCCTTGGCCAGCTCCGGGGAGAGGGAGCGGACGCGCGGCGTGTCCGGGAACGACGGGGCGCCGATGACACAGGCGGTCGCGCCCTCGTGGTCCGCCGGCCACGTGGCGAGGACCGACTCCAGGTCGGCCGCGGCACCGCGGCGGACGGGCACCCCGCCGCTGCGGACCGAGGTCGGCACGTTGGCGTCCGGCAGCACGGCCCGGATGACCGGCTCGGCCTCCGCCATCACCTCCTGCGGCGTGCGGTAGTTGATGGTGAGTGAGGCCAGCCGGGGCTGCCGGAGGCCGACACGTTCCAGGCGCTGCGTCCACGACTCGGTGAACCCCGCCCGGGACTGGGCCCGGTCGCCCACGACGGTGAAGCTCCGGGAGGGGCAGCGCAGCAGCAGCATCTGCCATTCGGCGTCGGTGAGTTCCTGCGCCTCGTCCACCACCACGTGGGCGAACGTCCCCGCCGCGCGGTCGGGGTCGGCGGTCGGCAGCGAGGCGATGTCGACGAGCGTGTCGCGCAGGTCCTCGCCCCGGAGCATCGTCACCGCGCCCTCCCCGTCTGGATCGGCGGCGATGATGTCCGCGATGACGGCGTCCGTGCGTTCCCGCTGGTCGGCGACGGCCGCCTCGTACCGCCGGGCGCGCCGCGCGGCGCCGGGGTCGCCCAACCGCTGCCGGGCGGCGTCCAGCAGCGGCAGGTCCGGGACCGTCCACGCCCCGGCGTCCTCGCGCTGCAGGCGCCGCACCTCGTCCCGGTCGAGCCAGGGCGCGCACAGCCGCAGGTAGGCGGGGACGGTCCACAGGTCCCCGACGAGGTCGGCGGCCTCGACCAGCGGCCACGCCCGGTGCAGGACGCCGGCCAGTTCGCGGTCCGCGCGCAGCGCCCTGCGGAACGCCTCCGGCGGGACCTCCTCCTCGACGCGGTCCAGCAGCAGGTCGGCGAGCTCGTCCCAGATCTGCTCGCGCGCCTCGTTGTGCGGCGTGCCGGGGTCGGGGGCGTCGAAGGCCTCGGCCCAGTCCGCCGGGCTCACCCACAGGTCGCCCCAGTCGGCGGCGACCGCCGTGCCCTCCTGCGGCGGTTCCTCGTAGATCCCGACGGCGCGCTCGATCGCCCCCACCAGCGCGGCCGACGACTTCAGCCGCGCCACCTCGGGGTCCGGCTCCGGCACCGCGTCGGCCCCCTCCCGCACGAGGTCCCGCAGCGTGCAGGTGAGGACGCCCTCCTCGCCGAGGCTCGGCAGCACGTCCGACACGTACGCCAGGTACGGCTCGTGCGGACCCACGAAGAGCACCCCACCGCGACGGTGCCCCAGCCGGGGGTCGGAGTACAGCAGGTGGGCCGCGCGGTGCAGCGCCACGACGGTCTTGCCGGTGCCGGGCCCGCCGTCGACGACCAGCGCACCGCGGGAGTCCGCGCGGATCACCGCGTCCTGGTCTGCGGTGATGGTGGAGAGGACGTCCCGCATCCGGGTGGAGCGGTTGCCGGCCAGGCTCGCGATGAAGGCGGACTGGTCGTCCAGCGCGGCGTTCGCCGTGAGCCCGTCGGCGGCGGTGAACACCTCGTCCCAGTAGTCCCCGACCCGGCCGTTCCGCCAGCGGCAGCGGCGCCGGCTCGCCAGGCCGGCGGGCGCGGCGTGGGTGGCGGCGAAGAACGGCGCGGCGGCGGGGGAGCGCCAGTCGACGAGCAGCCGCCGCCCGGTGCCGTCGGTCAGTCCGAGCCGGCCGATCCAGAGCGGCTCGTCCGCGTCGGCGGCGACCACCCGGCCCAGGCACAGGTCCAGGCCGAACCGGCTCAGGGTGCCCAGCCGCGCGGAGACGCGGTGGATCTCGGCGTCCCGGTCCATCGCCTCCCGACCCACGCCGCCCGGCGAACGGCGCAGGTCGGCGAGCCGGTCGGTCAGCTCGGTGACCGTGGCGGCGAGGCAGGCCGACAGGGCGGCGAAGTGCCGCTCGTCCTCGGCGATCAGCGCGGGGTCCGCCTTGGCCGCGAGGCGGGCGGGGAGCTCGAAGGCGCTGATCCCGGCCTCGGTACCGGTCATGGGCCTCAGCTCCGTTCCGCGGCGGAACAGCACGGCTGTGCGGCGTGTGGGGACGATACTCGCAAGCGGGTAGGCATGTCGTGAACCACTCATTCGGCAGGTTCCGGGTTCGGCCTGCGATTTTGCGCCACGACGGGGGTCTTGCCGCAAGCCCCCCGGTGAGCTATAGGTTGAGAGTGGCAGGGAGAGTCGGTCGGCGGTGACCTCCCGTTTCGCCCCTCGCATCGGCGGCTCCGTCCCTGCACGATGCGCCGCCGAGCGCCGCTGCGGCCCAGTGCCGGCTCCCGCGCAGGCCACTCAATCGTCGCGCGCCCCGCGCCCGCGCCTTGTGCCCGCCCTCGCGCGTGCTCCGTCTCGGATGACGCTGCGCCCCGAGCTGCCTCAGTCGCGAAAACCCTGCCGCGACTCCTTCCGTCGTCTGCGGTGCTACGCGACGCGCACCCGGGTGGCGCACGCCTGGGAGCAGTAGCGCTGCGCCGCGCCCGGCCCCGTCCCCAGGAAGAGTCGCCGGCACCCGGGTGCCCCGCACTCGCCCCACGGTGCACGGCCGTGCTCGCTCAGCAACCCGGCGAGGGCGAGGGCGCCGGAGGCCAGGAACCAGCCGGCCCACCCGGCCTGTTCGTGGTGGACGTGGAGGTGCCAGCCGTGGCCGTCGTGGCGCGACAGGCGGGGTACGGCGGCGTGCTCCGCCTGCGCGCCGACCACTCCCCGGAACGCCGCAGGCCCCAGGTCTTCACCACCGGCGCCGGGCTGAAGATCTCCGCGGCCGCTCTCGGCGCCGCGCTCGCCGCGACGGCCGCCGTCGGTGACGTGGCGTACTACCTGCTGGGCGCGGCGCTGCTCCAGCCCTGTGCCGCCCTCGGCTACGCGGCCCTGCGCCGGCGGTGAGGCGGGGGCGGGCCGGCCGGCGGCGGCCGGGTCAGCGGTCGAGGGTGCGGAGCACCCGCTGGAGGGAGCCGCCGAGCCCCCAGCGCGCGTCCAACTCGGCCAGCGCCGCCGGGTCCCTCGGCACCCGGGGGAGGGTGGGGTCCGTCAGCTCCAGCGACAGGTCGGTGGCCACCCGCACCACGCGCGGCGCGACGTCCAGGTAGTCCGAGGCCGCCAGCAGGTTCCGGCGGCGCGCGGGGGTCAGCGAGGACATGGGGTCGGTCGCGGCGGCCCGCACGCCGTCGAGGTCGCCGAACTCCGTCAGCAGCTGCGCGGCGGTCTTCTCCCCGATCCCCTTGACGCCGGGCAGGCCGTCGCTGGGGTCGCCGCGCAGCGCGGCGAAGTCGGCGTACCGGTCGGCGGGGACGCCGTACCGCTCCCGTACCGCCTCCTCGGTGATCAGGTCGCAGTCGCCGACGCCCTTGCGGGGGTACAGCACCCGCACCGACCGGCCGTCGTCGACCAGCTGGAAGAGGTCCCGGTCGCCGGTGACGATGTCGCAGGGGCCCGGTGACCGGGTCGCCAGGGTGCCGATGACGTCGTCCGCCTCGTACCCGGCGACGCCGACGCGGGCGATGCCGAGCGCGTCCAGCACCGCGTCGATGACCGGGACCTGCGGCGAGAGGGTGTCGGGCGTCTCCTCCACGTCCGGGCCGCCACCGACCTCCTCCTCGACCCGGTGCGCCTTGTACGACGGGATCAGCTCCACCCGCCACGCGGGCCGCCAGTCGGCGTCCGTGCAGGCCACCAACGCGTCCGGCCGGTGGTCGGTCACCAGGCGCGCGATGAAGTCCAGCAGGCCCCGCACGGCGTTGACCGGTGTGCCGTCGGGCGCCCTGACGGACTCCGGGACACCGAAGTAGGCGCGGAAGTACAGGGAGGCGGTGTCGAGGAGCATCAGCCGAGGAGTCACCCCCGGATCATCGCGCACCGCACCGACAACGGCACGTCACCCCGCCCGGCGCCGGGGCGCCGCGCGCCTCCGGTGGGTACCCTGAGCCGCCCGGCCGTCCCGCTGCGCGGCCACCGCCTTACGGGAGGACGCCCTCGTGACCGCACCGCCCGCCCCGCCGCGCCCTCCCTCCCGGCCACGCCCCGTCCGGCGCCCCGCGACGCCGGAGGGGACCACCGCCGACCGTCCCGCCACCGGCCCCGACAGGGCGTGCTGCGGCGCGCCGGGCAGGGAGTGAGCCGATGCGCGTCGTCTCCCTCGTGCCGTCGCTGACCGAAGCCGTCGCGGCCACCGGACCCGAGCTGCTGGTCGGCGCCACCGACTGGTGCGAGCACCCCGCCGACCTCGACGTGATCCGGGTCCGCGGCACCAAGAACCCCGACCTCGCCGCCGTCGCCGCGCTCCGCCCCGACGTGGTGCTCGCCAACGAGGAGGAGAACCGGGAGCCCGACCTCGCCGCGCTCCGGGCGGAGGGGATCGAGGTGCTGGTCACGGAGATCCGCACCCTCCCGCAGGCCTTCACCGAGCTGGAACGCGCCCTGGTCGCCGGGTGCGGGCTGCCGCGACCGGGCTGGCTCGACGACGCCGCGGACGCCTGGCGGGAGGCCGACCGCGCCTTCGACGCCGCCGCGATCGTGCCGATCTGGCGCCGCCCCTGGATGGTGCTGGGGCGCGACACCTTCGCCGGCGACCTCCTCCTCCGGCTGGGCGTCCGCAACGTCTGGGCCGACCACCCCGAGCGCTACCCCCGCATCGACCTCGACCGGCTGCGCGCCGCCGGTGCCGACCTGGTGGCGCTGCCCGACGAGCCGTACGCCTTCGGCGCGGCGGACGGGCCGGAGGCCTTCCCGGATCTGCCCGCCGCCCTGCTGAGCGGCCGGCACCTCACCTGGTACGGGCCCTCGCTCACGGAGGCGCCCGCGGTGCTCACCGCCGCGCTCGCCCGAGCGGTGCCGCCGGCCGCCGGGCCGAGCCCGGCCCCCTGACGTCCGACGCCCGCCGCGCCGCAACGAGCTGTCAGCCGCCCGAGCGGGGGCGCGGAGCGGCCGTCGGCAGCGGCCGCGGCCGGCGGGACGTCACCCCGCGACGCGCGACCGCCAGTCGGCGGGGAGCCGGTCCAGCGGGCCGGGCGTGGTGACGTCGAACGGGTGCTCCGCCGGTGGGGCGAGTTCCGGGCCGCCCAGCACCTGCTCCGCCTCGTAGTCCCAGAACCAGTCCTCGCCGGGCTGGAAGCTCTGCACGTAGCGGTGGCCGGTGGTGCGGTGGTGGGCGGTGGCATGGCGGCCGGGGGAGGAGTCGCAGCAGCCGACGTGCCCGCACTGCGCGCAGCGCCGCAGGTGGACCCACCAGCCGCCCTCCGTCTCGCAGTCGGCGCAGCCGGGGCCGCTCGGCGGCATCGTCACGTCCACGCCGGGGGTGTCGGCCCGCAGCGGTGCGGTCTCGCGGTCGGTCATGGTCCTGCCTCCTGCCTGGCGCTCGTCGTCACCACGCCGCTCGGGCAGGTCCCGCCCGGGCCGGACGGCGCGGTGACGGGCCGGGCGCCGTCGGCGTCCGCCCGGAACGCTCCGGGACTCCACCGTACGAGTGACGGCAGGCCGCCGCCCGGCGAGGACCGGTGCCCGTCCCGACCGGTGCCCGTCCCGCCCCGTGTCCGCCCCGCCCCGGCCGCTCGCGGCCTCAGCGCGGCGCGGGGGCCCGGGACGTGCGGTGGACGGCGGCCTCGGCCGCCGCGGCCACCAGCGCGGCCGCGAGCCGGCCGTCGTCCCCCGCCTCCGGGTGCCACTGCACCCCCAGCGTCAGCGGGCCGTCCGGCCGCTCCACCGCCTCCACCACGCCGTCCCCCGCGAACGCGGAGACGACCAGCCCGTCACCGACGCGGTCCACCGCCTGGTGGTGGTAGGTGGGGACCGGGAGTTCGGCGGTGCCGAGGATCGCGGCGAGCCGCGTGTCCTCGACGGGACGGACCGGGTGGGAGCCGAACACGCCCGGTGTGCCGCCGTGCCCCTCCACGTGCTGCACCAGCGTGCCGCCCAGCGCGACGTTCAGCAGCTGCATGCCTCGGCACACCCCCAGCACCGGCACCCCCGCGTCGAGCGCCGAGCGGATCAGCGCCAGCTCGGCACCGTCACGGGCGTGGCCGCTGGGGCCGCAGCGCGGGTGCCGTGCGGCGCCGTACCGTTCCGGTGCCACGTCGGGACCGCCCGCGACGACCAGCCCGTCGAGGCGGCCGAACAGCTCGGCGGCGTCCCCCTCGTCGTCCGGCGGCAGCAGGACGGGAAGCCCGCCCGCCGCCCGCACCTGCCGGTGGTACCCGGCCGGCAGCACCGCCGCCGGCAGGTCCCAGGCGCCCCAGCGCACCGACGACTCGACATAGGTGCTCACGCCGATCATCGGCCGTGCCACGGTTCCTCCTCGTTTCCCCGCGGTCTCCCGCGGTCCGTTTGCCACGCCGCACCGCGCGGAACGTGGCCGTGTCCTCACGTCAGGAACCCGCGCAGCAGGGCCGCGGTCCCGGCGCAGTGCTCCCGCATCGCGTCGCCCGCCGCCCGGGCGTCACCCGCCAGCACCGCGGTCACCACGCGGGCGTGCTGTCGCTGGGAGTGCTCCAGGTTCCGCTCCAGCAGCGGGATACCGTCCAGCAGCACGTTCAACGAGGCGCGGGCCTGCGCGTAGTGGGCGGACAGCGACGGGGACCCGGCCAGTGCGGCGAGCGTCAGGTGGAACCGGGTGTCGGCGCGCCGGTACTCGCCGGGCGCGGCGGCCGCGGTTCCGGCCAGCGCCGCGCGCAGCCGGCCCGCCTCCTCGTCCCCCAACCCCTGGGCGGCACACAGCTCGGCCACCCCGACGTCCAGCACCTCGCGCAGCCGCAGCGTGTCGGCCATGTCCACGCCGCCGGGCGGCGCCCCGGCGCCCCGGTCGTGCCCGCCGGCGACGAAGGTCCCGCCGTACCGGCCGCGCCGACTGACCACGAGGCCCTGGGACCGCAGCACCTCCAGCACCTCGCGCAGCGTCGCCCGGCTCACACCGAGCAGCCCCGCCAGTTCCCGCTCGGGCGGCAGCCGCTCCCCGGCCGCCACCAGTCCCAACCGGAGGGTCCGGAGCAATCGTTCCAGCGCCTCCTCGAAGCCGCTGTCGGCGCGTACCGGACCGAGGAGGGCGGCGAGCCCGGTGGGCGCGTCGACCGGTTCGCCGCCTGAGCTTCCGACGGGACGGGGCGGCGGGCCGGGGGCCGCCGGAGCGGGGTCGTCGCCGTGCATCCGCTAAGCCTCCTCCCTGACCCGGGGCCCGGTCGGCCGCGGTGGCCGACGCACCGCGCGGCCGGCGTCCTTCCCAAGTAATGGTTCGCGCCAGTACCTTAAGGCACCCGGCGACCGACAGGAGGCCGAACGTGGCCGAACGCACGCCCCCGCTCTCCGTCGAGGAGCTGCGGGTCCTCACCGACGAGGACCGGATCGACACCGTCGTCCTCGCCTTCACCGACATGCAGGGCCGCCTCCAGGGCAAGCGGTTCGACGCCCGGTTCTTCCTCGACGAGGTCCTGGAGCGCGGCACCGAGGGCTGCAACTACCTGCTCGCCGTCGACGTCGACCTCAACACGGTCGACGGCTACGCCATGTCGTCCTGGGAGCAGGGCTACGGCGACTTCGCCATGCACGCCGACCCGGCCACGCTGCGCCTCGTGCCCTGGCAACCCGGCACGGCCATGGTCAACGCCGATCTCGCGTGGCACGACGGCACCCCCGTCGCGGCCTCGCCCCGCCAGATCCTCCGGCGGCAGCTCGACCGCCTCGCGGAGCACGGCTGGACCGCGCTGGCCGCGACCGAGCTGGAGTTCCTGGTCTTCAACGACAGCTACGAGCAGGCGTGGGACGCCGGGTACCGCGGCCTCACCCCCGCCAACCGGTACAACGTCGACTACTCCGTCCTCGGCACCGCGCGCGTCGAACCGCTGCTGCGGGCCATCCGCCGCGGCATGAGCGGGGCGGGGCTGGCGGTCGAGTCGGCCAAGGGCGAGTGCAACCTGGGCCAGCACGAGATCGTCTTCCGGTACGACGACGCCCTCACCACCTGTGACCAACACGTCGTCTACAAGACGGGCGCCAAGGAGATCGCGGCCCAGCACGGCTCCGCCCTGACCTTCATGGCCAAGTACGACGAACGCGAGGGCAACAGCTGCCACGTCCACCTCTCGCTGCGGGACGCCGAGGGCCGGCCGGTCCTCGCCGACGCGAGCGACCCTTACGGCATGTCGGCGACGATGCGGCACTTCCTCGCCGGCCAGTTGGCCGCCCTCCCCGACCTCACCCTGCTCCACGCCCCGAACATCAACTCCTACAAGCGGTTCCGGCCCGGCTCGTTCGCCCCCACGGCGGTGGCGTGGGGACCGGACAACCGGACCTGCGCCCTGCGGGTCCTGGGCCACGGTGCCGGCCACCGGCTGGAGAACAGACTCCCCGGCGGCGACGTCAACCCCTACCTCGCCGTCGCCGCGATGATCGCCGCGGGACTCCACGGCGTCGAACAGCGGCTCGACCTCCCCGAGCCCTGCCTCGGCAACGCGTACGCCGGCGACGCCGAGCACGTCCCCGCCACCCTCCGGGAGGCGGCCGACCGCTGGGGCGCCTCCGACATCGCCCGCGCCGCCTTCGGCGGGGAGGTGGTGGAGCACTACCGCACCATGGCCCGGGTCGAACAGGACGCCTACGACGCCGCCGTCACCGACTGGGAACGCGTCCGCTCCTTCGAGCGGATGTGACCCGCCCGCGCGCCGGCCACCCGGGCTGACCCGCCGTCCCGCCGTCCCGCCGTCCCGCACGTACCCCGCCGCCACCCCCGGCCGACCCGCCCCCGTTGCCCCGACGCCGCCCAGGAGCCGCCCCCCGTGCACGCCCCCGCCCCCACCGACCCGCCCACCCCCGCCCCCACGCCCACGGACGGCGACGGCGAGCACACGCTGACGCTCACCGACCCCGCCACCGAGCAGGTCATCACGACCCTCCCCGGCACCGGCGTGGTGGCGCGGCATCAGGTCGGCGCGGGTGGCGAGGCCGCGGTCGGTGAAGTCGCGGT
>NZ_JAAVJD010000007.1 GCF_012033735.1 Streptomyces lonarensis
GGAGGAGCGCACCGCTCCCCCCGCGCGCCCCGGGGCCGCCGGCCCGGGACGTGCCGGGGCGTGCCGGGGACAAGCGGCGCGATCGGCCCCGGGCCGGGCCTCGACGAGGTCGGAGGGAGAACCGGCGGAACCGGCTGCACCGTCGCCGCCTGAGCCGGGCCCGCCGCCCCGCTCAGGCGGGCGCGACCGGCGGTGGGAGGAAACCCTCGACAAGCGTGCCCGCACCCTCCGCCCGGGCTGCCCGCAGCACCATGTCGGCGACGGCGAGGTCGAGGACGCCCAGGCCGAACGGCGAGAACAACGTGACGCGCTCCGGGTCGCGCGGCAACGAGGCACCGGCGGAGAGCAGCCCGCCGAGCGTCGCGGAGACGAACCCCCGGCCGCCGGTGGCCTGCTCGGCCAGGTGCACGGAGGTCTCCGCGCGGCAGACGTGGTCCAGGTCGTCCACGATGTTCACCGCCGCCAGCACCGCGGGAACGGTCACATCCCGCAACGAGACGTGGAGCACCAGCGTGCCGGGGGCGCACGCGGCCAGGTCCTGGTGGGGGACGGTCGCCGTCGTGGCCAGCGAGACCAGGCGGTGCGCGCCCAGCGCCTCGTCGATGTCGGAGGCGACCCGCACCGTCCGCCCGTCGCCGGCCAGCTCCGTCGCACAGCGGTCGCGGAACCCGGCGGCGCGCCCGGCGTCCAGGTCGAAGACGGTGATCTCGGTGATCTCCGGCCGTACCACCAGCAGGAACCGCAGCACCTCGTAGTTGATGACGCCGCACCCCACGAGGGCCACCCCGGTCTCCGCGCCGCCCCCCGGCGGCAGGGCTCCGGCGGCCAGCGCCGCGCTCGCGGCGGTGCGGCGGGCCGAGATGGTCGATGCCTCGACCAATGCCTCCGGTACGCCCGTCTCCATCGAGTTCAGGATGATGGCGGCCGAGGCCCGTTCCCGACCCCGCGCGACGTTGCCGGGGAACGAGGAGATCCACTTGATGCCGGCCTTCGGCTCCTCGCCACCGAGGTGGGCGGGGAGGGCGATGATCCGGTTGCGGTCGTCACCGGGGAACCGCAGGAAGACGGAGTGCGGGAGCGCGCTGCGCCCGGCCTCGTGCTGCAGGTAGGCGTCGCGCACGGCGCCCAGGAGTTCCTTCTCCCGGCCGTCGAGGACCCGTCTCACATCCGCGTTGCCGAGCGTCAGCATCGCCCCGCCCCCGCCATCTCGTCCTTCCACAGGTGCGTCACCTCTCCGAACTGGGCCTTCACCCAGGCGTCGTCGTAGATCGTGTCCAGGTACCGCTCGCCGCGGTCGGGCATCACCAGCACGCAGTCCGAGCCGTCCGGCACCCGGTCGCTCAAGCGGTCGAGCGCGGTCGCCAGCGCACCGGAGGAGCCGCCGAGCAGCAGCCCCTCGGAGAGCGCGAGCCGGCGGCAGCCGACGACGCTGTCCAGGTCGCTGACGTGCATCACCTCGTCGGCGAGCCCGCTGCGGAAGAGCGGCGGGCGGACGGCGGCGCCGTGACCGGGGAGCAGCCGCCGGCCGGTCGGTGGCCCGAAAATGGCGCTGCCCTCGGCGTCGACGGTCACGACCCGCGTGGCGTGGCCCCGCTCGCGTATCCAGTCGGCGCAGCCGCGCAGCGTGCCGGAGGAGCTGATGGTGCACAGCAGGTGGTCGGGGGCGCGGCCGAGCTCGTCCTCGATCTCGCGCATGGTGACCCGGTGGGCCCAGCCGTTGCGGGGGTTGGCGTACTGGTTGGGCCAGTACGCCCCGGGGAGCGAGGCGACCAGTTCCCGGACCCGCTCGATCCGCACCGGCTGGTACTCGCCGGTGGCGGAGTCGCGTGCGGTCACCAGGTGCACGGCCGCGCCGAGTGCCCGCATGATCGCGATGTTCTGGGGGTTGGTGCGGGGGTCGACCACGCAGACGAAACGCAGCCCCAGCGCGCGGCACGCCTGGGCCATGCCGATCCCGAGGTTGCCCGAACTCGACTCGACCACCGTCCCACTGCCGGGCACGACCGCGCCGGTGGCGATCGCGTGGCTCAGCATCACGTACGCGGAGCGGTCCTTGATGCTGCCGCCGGGGTTGGACGACTCGAGCTTGGCCCAGATCCGGAACCGGGCGCCGGGCAGCAGCCGGGTGAGCCGCACCAGCGGTGTCGACCCGACCGCGGTGAGGACCCCCGTGCGGTCGTCGCCGTAACCGGCGGCGACCGGGGTGTGCTCGTCGGCGGCGGCCACGGCCCCCGCGGCGGTGGGGCGGGGCATGGTCTGGGAGATGATGGTCATCGCGGGGCTTCTCCTCGGGTTGGCGACGCTGCTCAGACCGGGGTGCTCTCTCGGCCCTGCTCCGCCACCGCCCCTGACGCCGCGCCCACGGCGCCGCTGTCGGACCGGCGGCGCAGGCTGGCGGGCCGCAGGTCCGTCCACACCCGCCCGATGTGGTCCAGGCACTCCTGGCGCGTGCCCTCCGTGCCCTCCGCGTACCACCCGGCGGGCAGGTCCCGGTCGGCCTGCCAGATCGAGTACTGCTCCTCGTCGTTGAGCACCACGCGGAACACGGTCTCGGGGTGTTCGGACATGTCCGTCCCTCCTCGGTGTCGTCGGTCGCCGGACGGCCACCGGCGCTCCGCACGAGCGTGCCGTGACGAGCGGATCGGACGTAGAGACAAACGGGCAGCCGTGAACGCCGCACTCACCCGCCGTTCCTCCCCTGCCCGGGTGGTCCGGAGCAGCGGCGGCGGGGGCGCGACCGGACGGCCTCCGCAGGGGGCGGGCCACCTGTCCGAACTCCTGCCGGTGGGCGGCGATCTCCGTAGAATCGCTTCCGCCGGTGCTCCGAGGACCAATGCGGTGCCGCCGTGGCCGGCCGGGACGACGGACCCGGGCCGAGCACCGTTCCACAGACGATCAGGGGGCGCATCCATGCCACGACTGGCGCTCACGGAGGGTTTCCTCTCGGATTTCAGCTCGCTGGGCTCCCATGAACGCAAGCAGGTCACGGAGAGCATCAAGGCCTTCGGGAGCTTCTCCGTGTCGGAGCTGCGCGCGCACAAGGGCCTCCACCTCGAGAAGCTGCAGGGTGCCAGAGACCCGCGGATACGCACCATCCGGGTGTCGCGCTCCCTGCGCGGCGTCCTGCTGGCGCCGGATGACAGCAGCGAACTCTTCACACTGCTCCGGGTCCGTCCCCACGACGAGGCGAACTCCTGGGCCGTCAGCCGCGCATACTCGGTGAACAGCGCCACCGGCGCCCTGGAAGTACGGAACGTCACCCAGTTGGAACATCTGGAGACCTATTACGAAGATCGCGCCGTGGAGGCACCGAGCCGGTTGTTCGCCGCACACTCCGACACCGTCCTCCGCGACCTGGGCATCGACGACCAGGTGCTCCGGCTGGCTCGGATCTGCGTCGAGGAATCGGACCTCGCGGCGATGCGGCCGCCGCTGCTCCCGGCCGACCAGTTCGAAGCACTGGAGTACCTTGCCGCCGGGCACTCCGCGGACGAGGTGTGGGAACAGCTGATCGTGCCCCGGGGGCAGACGGTCCGCTCGGCCGACAGCCGCGAGCCGGTCACGACGTCCGAGGCCGTGTTGCGCAGCTCGGATCGGATCGTCGAGGTGACCAGCCCCGCCGAGCTCGATCGTGTGCTCTCGGGCGACTTCGAGCGCTGGCGGGTCTTTCTCCACCCGACTCAGCATCGGTATGCCTACCACCCCCGGTACCGCGGCCCGGCTCAGGTCACGGGCGGCCCCGGTACCGGCAAGACGGTGGTCGCGCTCCACCGCGTACGGCATCTCCTTCGCACCGGGCTTCCGGAGGACCGCCTGCTGCTGACCACGTTCACGACGGCGATGGCCTCCACTCTTCGGGATCAGCTGGCACTGCTCCTGGGAGAAGCGGATGCCCATCTGCTGGCGCGGGTCGAGGTGACGACAGTGGACGCGTTCGCGGCTCAGGTACTCAAGGCCACGCCAGGGGGAGCACCACGACCGCTGACGGAAGCTTCCGAACGGGCCGCGTGGAAGCGTGCGCTGGGTGACGAGCGGAGCGCATGGTCGGAACGGTTCCTGGCGCAGGAGTATCGGAACGTGGTGCTCGCGCAGGATCTCCGGACCGCGGCGGCATACCTCGCGTGCACCAGGCACGGCCGTGGATCGCAGCTCGGGCGGGTCCAACGGGCCCGGCTCTGGAAGGTCATGGAGCGGTTCCGCGAGGAGACCGCCTCGCGGGGCACGGCCACGTTCGCGCAGCTCGCAGCACGCGCCGCCGCGCGGTTGGCCGCGCACGGCCCGCAGTACCGGCACGTGGTCGTCGACGAGGCCCAGGACCTCCACCCGGCCCAGTGGCGCGTGCTGCGGGCCGCGGTGGCACCTGCGCCGGACGACATCTTCCTCGTGGGCGACCCGCATCAGCGGATCTACGACAACAGGGTGTCGCTTCGCTCTGTCGGCGTCCACGTCCGGGGGCGGTCCTCAGGGCTGCGCGTGAACTACCGCAGCACCGAGGAGATCTTGTCCTGGTCGGTCCGACTCCTCTCCGACCTGGCGTTCCACGAGCTGGGCGCGGACGACGAGGCGGACGGGGCCACGGATTCCCTGGCCGGCTGTCGCTCGGTCCTCCGGGGGCCGGTACCGACGCAGCGGGCGTTCGCCTCCCCGCGCGAGGAACTGGACGCCCTCGTCGCCCAGGTACGCCACTGGTCGGAGCGTGACGGCGTGCCTCTTGCCGAGATCGCGGTGGGCGCGCGTCTCAACTCGACGGTGGACGCGGTGGTGGCCAGGCTGCGGCGTGACGGCCTGGCAGCCGTCGGGGTACGAGCAAGTCCCGCCCCGGGGTCGGCAGGTGTGCGGGTGTCGACCATGCACGGCCTCAAGGGACTGGAGTTCCGGTGCGTGGCCCTGGTGGGCCTGACCTCCAGCGCCCTGCCGTATCTGCAACAGGTCTCCCCCGCGGACGAGGACCCCGCACAGCACCGCCACGACCTGCTGGCCGAGCGCTGCCTCTTGTTCGTCGCCGCGACGCGGGCACGTGACGCCCTGGCCGTGTCGTGGAGCGGCCAGCCGTCGTCGCTTCTCGATCCGACGACGCCCTGAACATCTGCTTGTGGTACCCGGTGGTGCGCGCTCCCAAGGACGCGCACCACCGGCACGGCAGCCGTCAGCAACTCACCTCGCGGACCCGTACCGTGGACTGCTTGCCCGGGGTCGCCTCGTAGGCCAGCTCGGTGCCCACCGTCTGCCACAGCAAGCGGGAGCCCAGCGGTGAGGAAGGAGAGATGGTCTCGGCGTCTTCACACGGCAGTTCGGCCACGGTGTACAGGACCTCCCGGTCCCAGCGGCCGTCGAACTCCAGGGAGACGAGCGCCCCGGGGACGACTGCTGCGGGCGCCTGCAGCGCCGGGTCGACCGTCGCGGTGTCCGAGAAGGAGCGCAGTACCCCCAGATGGTGGGCCCTGCGCTCACGCTGTTCCCGCAGCGTGCGCCGGAGGAACACCACGCGCGCGGCATCGGTCTCGCCGTCGAGGGGGTCGTCGGTTGCGCTGAGCGCTGCCTCCAGTTGGCGCATCTCGTCCATCACCCTTCGCAGCACCGCATACGGAACGGGTTCCCTCGTGGGATCGGGCAAGGACTCCTCGGTGGCAGAGGTCTCCTCGGTGGCTGCGGCCTCACCTGTCGCCCCGGCGGTGACGGGTTTCCCGGTGGGTTCGCCGGCGACGGCCGCGCTCTGCTGAACGGGGTCGGCCGCGTCCGCCACCCGCTCCGCTCCGTCGGGCTCTCCGAGGCCGCCCGGTTCGGACGGGACCGGCCCGGAGGGGACGGGCTCGCACGGGACGGGCTCGGGCGGAGTCGGTTCGATGCCGAGTTCCCCCAGCCGTACCCACAACGGCGCCAGCGCTCGCTCGCGGTCCAGGTGGAAGCGACTGGCCCGGATCCGGACAAAGACCCAGTCCACGCGTTCGAGGTCACGCTGACGACGCGCGGCGGTCTCCGCGTCCTCCCCCTCCGCGAACGAGTCGCCGTCGCAGCAGACCGCAAGCCGCCGGCTGCCGCCTTCGACCACCAGGTCGAGTGCGTGTCCGCCCACGCGGTACCCGGGCCGTACCCGGAACCCCCGAGCGGTGATCTCTCGGTAGACCAGCTGCTGGAACAGGTTGTCGAACGCCGGGTGCCGCACGTCCGGTCGGACCTCGCCATCGACGACCTGCTCGGGGGCGGCCTCGATCGGGCGGCTCAGATGGTCCAGCCAGTGCCGCCGCAGGTCGCCCGCGTGGAACTGGTCGGCGCGTGCACTGTGGAACACCCAGACCTGGTCCCGGGCGCGGGAGGCAGCGACGTTGAGGCGCCGCTCGTACGTGGGGCCGTTGAAGCCGCCCGGCACCGTTCCCGCTGCGGTGCTCGCCGAGTTCACACAGGAGATGAAGACGACATCGCGCTCGTCCCCCTGGAAGGCCGCCGCATCGCCGACGCGAAGGCGCCGCTGCTCACGTTGCTCGTAGCCGATCCGCTCGGCCAACAGGTTCTCCAGCTCCGTGGTGTGCGCCACGGCACTCCGCAGGACGATGACCCCCATCGTCAGCCCCGCGTAGGCCGGGTCGGCGCAGCTGCGGGCGACCGCGTCGACGAGAGCTTCGACCTCCGCGTGGTTGACCAGGCGATTGCCGGCGCCCGTCACTTCTCCGTCCGGCACCTGGACCGTCCTCACCGGTGGCAGCCGGTCGGCCCCGAACTGGCGCAGCGGAAGCAGGTCACCGCTGTAGCACAGCTCGTTGGAGAAGGAGATGATCTCCGGCATGCACCGGAAGTGCTCCTTGAGCATGAGCGTTCCCCGGCCCGACGACAGCGCCTCGGTCAGGTCGAAGAAGCTGGAGTCCGGCCCGAAGAGACTCCGGATGTCCGGCTCCAGTTCGGTGAGGAGCCGGTCACGCAGCTGGAAGTAGTCCTCCCGTTTGAGACCCACGTTCTCCGGACTGACCTGCTTGCTGTCGCCGACCACGACCATCCGGTCCGCGAGCCAGCTCAACAGCATCGCCTCCAGCCCGGACTGGCTCGCCTCGTCGACGATGACGACGTCGAAGAGCCCGGGGCGGTCCATCGGCACGGTCTCCGCCACCTGGTGGAGGGGCATGATCCAGGCCGGGACGGCGCTCTGCGCCTTGGCCAGCGCCAGCTGCGCGTCCTTCCGGTACCGCTGTTGGTACTTGCCACGGATCCGGCCCGCTGCCTGCTGGTACGCCTTCAGCGCGCGGGACTGGTCGTCGGTCAGCAACCGGAGGCACTGGTGCCAGGCTTGCCGCGCGGCCAGGCGGCCGAGGGTGATGCGGGCCTCGTCATCGGCTTCGGTGAGCTGCCGGAGGAGCTTCTCCTCCGTCTGCGGGTCGGTGAGGCGTTCCAGGCGCTCACGCCAGGCCGTCCACGCCCAGGCCTGTGCCAGCCGCGGCAGCCGCTGGTCCCAGGCGGGGTCCTCCGGCGTTGTGACGATACGTTCGGCAAGGCGGGGGAAGGCCGCATCGACCCGAGCGTGAGCGGCGTGCTGTTCGGCCCTGAGGCGCGCCGCCTCGCGGACCTCGGACAGCGTCTCGCAGTGCTGCCGGTACCGCTCGGTGTCGCGGTCGCGCACGGCGGCATGGGCCTCGGTCACCGCCGCGGCGCAACCTGGGCGATCGGTCCATGCGGAGAGCAGCTGCTCGGCGGAGTTGAGCAACTGCTCGGCGCTCTCGGCCTGCTGCACCCCCACCGCGGCACGCAGCAGGTCGCGGACCGCCTCGCGGGTCTTCTTCTCCTGCCACGGCGCGTCGGTCAGGCCGGGAGCGGCGGCGCCCACCGCCCCGAGGTCGATCCGGGCACGCACCACGGCGCACAACGCATCGAGCACCTCGAGGTCCTGCTCGATGCGCGCCACCCGCGACGCCGGCCCCTGCCACGGACGAGTCTCGCCGTACCACTCCGTCTCGGCCTCGCAGAGGCTCAGCTCGGCCAGGACGCGGGCGTGCACGACAGCAGCCGCTTCGGCGTCGTGCGGTGGCCGCCCGTCGACGGTCACCGCGTCGGCGAAGGTGCCGACGGACTTTGCAAGTCTGGTCCGCATCCCGAACGGGCCCCGCAGTCGACCTCCCTCGGCGAGTCCCTGCGACAACAGGGTCGCGGGGGCGAGAGCTTCCTGGGGTGAGTGCGCCTCCAGGCCTGCGACCCTCCGGGACCCGATCGTGGCGGTCGCCGCCGACACGTCGACCAGAGCCCGCACGAGACCGTCGCGGCGGGCCGTGATCCGGCGGTCGCGGCCGCGACGGGCCTCTCCCTCCAGGTCGACCGCCCAGCTGCCGGCGCCCTCCGCTAGATCAGCCGCCCGGGCACAGGCGGTGGTGAAGGCGTCGAGCCGCTCCGAGATGCGGTGCAGCTCCGGCGAGGTGAGTCCCCGCACGGCCTCATCGTAGGAGCGACACGCCTCGTTGGCGCGAGCACGTTCCAGCGCGTCGAACGCCTGCCGGGTGGTGGCCACCGCGCGGTCGAAGTCGCCCGGCCCCGGCAACTCGGCGGGGCCGGGGACCTCAGCTGCCAGCGCCTGCCGTTCCGGAGTGAAGGCGCGTGTCGCTCGCAGCAGTTCGAGCGCTTCCTCAGCGGTGAGCGAGGGCTGCTCGACCGGAACCGGCCCGAGCCACCGATGGGCCTCGGTCTCGGCGACGAGACGTTGCGCGATCTCCTGCAGACTGCCCTCGTAGTCGCCGATGTCGGGCTCGAAGCGGTGGGTCTCCTGGTTCCTCAGCACGGCCAGGTCGGCGAGGCGGACGCGTTGGGCGTCCCGTGCACGGTCGAGGCGCGTGCGGAGTGAGCTGATCTCCCGCTCCGCCGCCCCGGGGTCGTAGGTGGCGTACTCACGGAGGATGCGTTGGACCGATGCCTCGAGTTCCCGCTGCGCAGCCGACCCGTCCTCGGTACGGCTGACGCACAGATCGCGGACGGTGTCGGGGAGTTTGTCCCGCAGAACCCGCAGCGCGCGGGCGGTGTGGCTGGTGATCAGCACACGCTTCCCCTGCGCCAGCAGGTCGGTGACGAGGTTGGCGATGGTGTGCGTCTTGCCGGTACCGGGCGGTCCCTGGACCACGACGAGACGGTTGGCCCGGAGCCGTCGGGCGATGGTCCGCTGTTCGTCGTTGGCGGGCAGGGCGAAGAAGACCTCACCACCGGTGGGGTCTTCTTCGCCGGCGGCGTGATCCGCCGCGGTGAGTGAGCCGCCGCGGCCGGCGATGTGGGCGAGCAGATCGGTGGGTTCCACCCCTTCGTCGACGGCTCGCGCGATGGTCTTGAGCGCGTCCAGCGTGGAGCTGCGATCGCGTTCGCGCAGGACCAGTGCGGGGGTGAGGCCGACCTGCGGGCTCTCCAGCGTCGCGGGACGTGCCCGCGAGATTCCCTGGTGGTAGGCGCCCGCCGCGTGTGCGGCGTTGACCCAGACCCGCAGGGCGTCGTGCACCGCGGTGAGGTGCGTGGCAGCCGTGAGATCGCCGGCGTCCGCCAGGCGGGCGATGATCTCCTCACGCACGTTGCCCGCCACGTGCTGCCCGCCGTCGAGCATGCCCTCTTCGAGCTCCGGCCCCATGGCGAGCGGGTCGGGCCCCGCGGACAGCGCTCCGCTCGCGCTGTCCAGGGTCAGGACCGCGCGGTGCGTGACGAGGTGACGCTCGACGCGGTGCCCCGCCTCGGACTGCCAGGTGAGCCGCCCCAGACCGAGGACGAGTTCGTTTGCCTCACCGAGCTCCGCGGCGTCCTCGTGCATCTTGTGGAGTCGGTCGTACAGCTCGACCTGGGGGTCCATCGCGCGGCGCCGTTCCGCCCACCCGAGCCACTCCAACCGCCAGGCGTCGTACGCCTTCTCGATGCGTTCGCGCTGCGGGTGGTCGTCCAGAACGTCGTAGCTCTTCTCCAGCGGCACCCCCTCCGACCAGTCGGGGAACTGCGGTTCGATCCGCCGCAGCAGCACGGGCGCCTGCGTCCGGCGGAAATCGCGCAACCCCGTCTCCTCCACCCAGAGCTCGATGAGCTCGGGCAGGGCCGGCGCCTCCTCCCGCGCCGGGCGTTCGACCCGCAGCCACGCCGGCGCCCCCTCCGTCAGCGGCGCGTCGAGCACCACGGACACCGCAGGGTCGGACGGAAGATCGTCGAACCAGACGATCCCCGCCACACCGTCGAGCGTCCTCCGCGGGCGGACTTTCGACTCCTCCGCGTCCGCCAGGAACCGGAAGATCTGTTGGACTCTTCTGCCGTCGATGCCCTGCGGCGGCACGTCGCTGTCCCCGTCATGGCCCATTGGCCACCCCACTTCTCCCGAGGGCACATCGCGCCGTGACAGCGCGGTCCCCGCCCCCACAACCACCGATGACAAGCACTGCGCACCCCAAGATCAACTGTGAACCGGGTACACAGGGGGATGAGATTAGCAGGAAATGACACCGTGTCAGCCCTAATGCCAAAGCTTGAGTTCCGGCGAAGCCGCAGCGCCCGTCGCCGGGGCTCCGCACCCTCACTCTCCCGCAGAGAACGCGCCAACTGGCGAGGACCACGGTCCGCGAGTTCGGTGCCGGTGGCCCGTGAGGACACCGACCGCCTCCGCGGGGGGCGGGGCAGGGTTACGCGGCAGTTCAGCCCTCGCGGCGCTCGCCGGGCGGTTGCCGAGACGGTTCCTCACCGGTTGCGGTCGGGTGGGATGGCGCCGCGCCGTCGAAGCCGTCAAAGGGGCCCTGCGCCGACGTGGTCGTCGGCCTCTCCCGGACCCAATCGCGCCGGCCGCCCTCCACTCGTCCGGTTCAGCGGCGGAAAGCTGGGCGGGGAGTTCGACTCCCCGGCTCCGGTAAGTCTGGGGCAAGGCCAGCAGTCAGCCGCCGCCACGGCGGCGGCGGGTCCGCTCCGCCTGCGGCAGGGTGTCGTCGCTGAGCGCCGCCAGCACGAGATTGCGTTGCCCGCGGAAGGTGCGGATCACCTGCTGGCGCACCAGCTCGGTGCTGGTCCCCGAGGTTCCGATCTGGCCCGACTCCACCAGCCGGGAGAACAGGGTGTTGTCCAGGTAGCCGGGCACATTCTGGTAGCCGAACCGCACGGCGCCGCCCCGACCGTCCCGCAGCCGCGCGTCGCGGCGCAGTGCCTCGAACTGCCGCCGGGAGAAGTACATGCCGTGGATCATTTCGTTCGTGTGGCGCATCGTCGACTGCGGGTGGCAGAGCTTCACCCAGCTCGGGCTGGGGTCGAGACGCTGCTCGCCCTCCTCGCCCGCGATCCGGGCGGCATAACGGTCCAGTGCCTCCATGCGCCGCAGTTCCTCGCCGAACTTCCGGTCGCTGTTCGGGTAGTAGAAGCCCTTGCGTGCCGCGTCGAGCTTCTTGTACTGGACCAGGACGAGCGATTCGCGGGTCACGTTGTAGTAGACGATGTCGCAGCCCAGCAGGGTCTCCGCAGGTGTCCGGTTGGCGTTGGCGACCAGCAGCGTCCGACCGTGCTCCCGGAACTCGCGCCAGGCGACATCGGAGGTCTCGGTGCTCAGCCATCCGAGCATCGTCTCGGCGTCGCGCGCGATGAGATGGTCCTCCAGCGCGGGGCGGGCGCGCCCACCCGCCAGTGCGAGGAAGGTGGGAGGTGGCCGGTCGACGTCCAGCTCACCCGCGGGCGGGTCCCACTCCGCGAGCTCCGTGGCGTCGAACCCCGCCATCCTCGCCGCCCCCAGCGTGGCGTCGCGTTGCAGCGCCACTTCCTGCGCCGCGCGGTTCTCGCCGAACGTCCACGGGGCGACCGCGCCTTCGATCAGCTTCACCGCCTCGGTGGCCGCCGGCCGCAGTCGCAGCAGCCCGTCGCGGAGCGCCTTGCTCACCCCGTCGGTCTGGTGGCCCTGCTCGGCCAGACGACGGTGTTGAACGGGGGCCAGCACGGCCAGCAGTTCGGTGAGCCGCAAGGGTTCGGCGAGTCGGAAGACCAGCGAGACGGTCAGCTGCTGGTCCTGGTCCTTCGCTGCCTTGCCTCGGACGGACTTCCCCACGTGCGTGACGTACATCTGCCCGTCGTCGTCCCGCGCAGCGATCAGCAGCAGCCGGCGGCTCCTGCCTTTGGCCCAGGGGGCCCGCGGCCGGGTGAACGACCAGTTCCAGTCCCACCGCCGCAAGGCGTACAGATCTTCCTTCTGACGGAGGAAGTCGGCCTCATGATCCCAGCACTGCACGATCGCCACCATGCAGGCCATCCTGCACGGTCGCCCCCGCCCCCGTCCCCTGGGCCCACGCAGCCTCCGGGAGGAACGCCCCGCCCGCTCCCCTCCCTGTCCATCGGAGAGCCGAGCGGTCCGACCAGTACGTCTTCGGACGCACCACAGGGCGCGCCCCCGGTCGCTCGCCAGTGCCCGTCCATCCGCCGGCCTGCCGCTGTGCGGCCGCTGTCGCTTCTGGACCGCTGGCTGTCGGTGTCACCGTCTAGGATTTCTTCCGGGATTTCGGCCGGGCGGCCCGGGACGCACCAACAAGAAGGCGACCGGCGCGCACGGACATGAGCTGACACGGGGCGGGAGCCGCATGGAGGATGGCCGGTGGACGACGGTCACCGAGTCCGAGTTCGAGCACGAGCGCCGCGGTCTTGAGGCCATCCGGAGGCTCCTGCCGAATGAGGAGCCCTGGCGTGCCTGGTCGAACTTCACCTTCACGGCGGAAAGGGGGCACGTCCGCGAGGTCGATCTCATGGTCACCGCGCCGGCCGGTGTGTTCCTGATCGAGCTGAAGGACTGGCACGGGTCGGTGAGCGGTGGTGGGAGCAGCTGGGTGCAGACGAAACTCAGCGGTGTCCAGCGCCGGCACGGCAACCCGCTGCACCTGACCAACCAGAAAGCCAAGGAGCTGGCGGGCCTGATCAAGGGCGTCGAGAAGGGCGCCCGTAAACAGCCGGGGATCTGGGTGGGTGAGGCGGTCTGCTTCACCCACGACAAGCTCCGGGTGAATCTGGCGAGCGCCGACCTGAACGGCGTCTTCACGATCCGGCAGCTGGTGGAAATGCTCGCTCGCCCCCCGGAGGGCGGCCGGGGGCAGGTGACCGCCGCGGTCTCGCTCCGGGTCGACGCGGCCCTCAAGAAGCTCGGCATCGCGCCCGTCCGACGTCAGCACGAGGTGGGGTCGTACCTCCTGGAGTCGAAGTCGTTCGACTCCGGTCCGACCTGGGCCGACTACCTGGGGCGTCACACCCAGCTGCACGATCTGGCACGGGTGCGGGTCTTCCTCAGCGAACGGGGGGCGTCGGACGCCGCACGCGCCTCGGTGGAGAAGGCCGCCGCGCGTGAGGCCGCGGTGCTCAGCCGGTTCCGGCACCCGGGCGCCGTCCAGCTGAAGAGCTACCTGCCGTCGGGACACCCGGCGGGCCCGACCATCCTCTTCGACTACCACCCGGAGACCGTCAGGCTCGACGACTACCTCGTGGAACACGGCAAGCACCTCGACCTGCCCGGCCGTCTCGCGCTGGTCCGCCAGCTCGCCGAGACGCTCCGTTCCGCGCACTCCAACCGGCTCCATCACCGCACGCTGGCGGCGCATGCGGTGCACGTGATCCCGCGCAACCGCGGTCCGCGTGGGCACGAGCTGAGCGAGGAGCAGCGCTGGCTGAGCCCCCGGCTGCAGATCGCGGACTGGCAGATCGCCTCCGGCCACAGCGGCAGCCAGGGCAAGCCGCTGACGCATGCCACCTCCGGAGTCTCCGGGGTGCACCTCTCCCAGCAGACCGACCCGTATCTGGCACCCGAGCTGCGGATCCCGAAGGCGGACCCGGTCCGGCTCGACGTGTACGGGCTCGGTGTGCTCACCTATCTCCTGGTCACCGGGCAGCCGCCGGGTGCGACCCAGGCTGAGGTCCTGTCCCGCCTGGAGGCAGGTGAGACGCTCGCCCCGAGCGCGCTGGTGGACGGCCTCGATCCCGACCTCGACGACCTCGTGGAGGCGTCCACCGCGTACGAGCCGAGCCGCCGGCTCTCGACCGTCGATGACTTCCTGGAGATGCTGGAGTTCGTCGAGGAGTCGTTCGCCGCCAAGGACGTCAAGGACGCCGCGGACGGCGACTCGGCTTCCGGCGCTGGCCCGGCCTCGCCGGCCGGCGGGGAGCAGACCGAGCCGGAGAAGGACCCGCTGGAGGCCGGCGCCGGTGACCTGCTCGCCGGGCGCTGGGAGGTCCTGCGCCGGCTCGGCACGGGCTCGACCGCGCGGGCATTCCTGGTCCGCGACCTGGCGGGCGAGCCGCGTCGCAGTGGCAGCCTGCCGGTTGCGGTGCTCAAGGTCGCGCTCAGCGAGGCGAAGCACGTGGTGCTCGACAGGGAGGCCGATGTCCTGGCCCGGATCCACCGGGATTCCAGCATCATCGCGCTGTACGAGCGGGAGCCGCTGACCCTCGCGGGCCGCCGGGTGCTCGCCCTGGAGTACGTGGGTGACAGCCGCGCCCTGGACACGGAGGGCACGGGCAAGGCCGCCCGCAGACGCGAGGAGACCGTAGCCCGTCAGCTGCGGGACTACGGCCGCCTCCGGATGGACCAGCTGGAGGTGTACGGAACGTATCTGTTCGGCGCGGTGGAGCACCTGGAGGCGGAGGGCATCTGGCACCGGGACCTGAAGCCGGACAACATCGCGATCCGGCTCCGTCCCAACGGCACCCGCCAGCTCGTGCTGATCGACTTCTCGCTGGCCGGATACCCCGCGAAGGAGATCGAGGCGGGCACCGAGGGCTATCTCGACCCCTTCGTCGGCGTCATCACCCGCAGTTCGTACGACGGCCACGCCGAGCGGTACGCGCTGGCCGTCACGCTGCACGAGATGGCCTCCCGCGAGCTGCCCCGCTGGGGCGACGGGTCGGTCACGCCCCGGCAGACCGACGCGAAGGAGTGGCCGTACCCGCACCTGGCCGCCGACGCCTTCGACGACCCGGTCCGGGACGGCCTGGTGGCCTTCTTCCGCAAGGCCCTGGCCCGGGACGTGAAGGACCGCTTCCCGGACCTGAAGCCGATGGTGCGCGCCTGGAACGCGATCTTCCTGGACGCCCGGCGGACGACCGCGCCGAGCTCCGGGCACGGCAACACGACGGCGGCGGTGGAGGGCGCAGCGCCGCGGATCGGCCAGAGCGACGACGATGCCTCGGCCGAGGAGATCCGCGACAAGCAGGCCGAGCAGGCCGACCGTTCCACACCGCTGTCGGTGGCGGGCCTGACGCAGGCGGCGCAGTCCCAGCTGTTCGACCTGGGCCTGAACACCGTGGGGGACGTCCTCGACTACTCGGTGCGGAAGTTCCTGACGGCGCCGGGCATGGGCGCCCGGACCCGCACGGAGATCCAGAACCGGCAGAAGCAGTGGAACCTGCGGCTCGGCAGAACGCCGGCGCCGATGAGCAACGAGGCGCTCAAGGCCGCCCGCGAGGAGGCCACCGAGTTGGAGCAGGCGGTCGCCGAGTCGGTCGCGGCGGACGGCGGCGACACCGGCCGGGAGGTGCTGCGCGGGTTGAGCCTGGATGCCCTCGCCTCCCGCTTGGTGCCGCGCCCGTCGAGCGGCAGCGCCCGTTCCAACGCGACGGAGCGCGAGGCTGTCCGGCTGCTGCTGCGGCTTCCCGACGACAACGGTGTGCTGCCCGAGGGGCTGCCCTGGGTCCGGCAGGCGGACGTCGCCAAGGCCCTCGGCCTCACCGTGGGCCGCATCCCGCAGATCGTGAAGAAGGCGCGCGAGCGCTGGTACCGCGATGCCGCGCTGGGGCCGCTGAGCGACGACCTGGTCGAGCTGGTCGCCGAGCGCGGCCGGGTCGTGCCGGTGCTGGAACTCGCCGACGCGCTGCTCGCTCAGCGCGGCAGCAAGGTGGCGAAGCGTCGGGACCGGCGTGCGCTGGCGCTGTCGCTGCTGCGTGCGGTGGTGGAGCGGGAGCAGTTCCGGGAGCAGATCGAGGAGACGCCGCCGCGGTTCCGCTACTTCCACGCCCGGCTGCCCAAGGGCGCCGACCCGGTGCTCGGGCTGATCGTCATCGACGTCCGCGACGGGGAGGGCAGTGACGACGGCGCGGACACCCCGACCCTGCCGGCGCTCCGCGAGTACGCGCTCAAGCTGGGCGCGCAGGCGGACGAGCTGGCGCGTCTGGAGTCCCTGCCGACGGCGAGCACGGTCCTCACCAAGCTGGCCGCGATCCGGCAGCCGCCGGGGAAGCTCGGCTGGGACGAGCGGCGGACGGCCGAGATCGCGGTCGCGGCCTCCCCGGGGGCCGCGCTCACGCCCCGCCTGGAGATCTATCCGCGCGATCTGGACCTCGTGCGCGCACTGCGGATTACCCAGGCCGGTGTGGTCGCCGTGCAGCCGGGTGTCGAGGAGGAGCGCCAGCCGGGTCTGACCGTCGACGCGCTGCACAAGCGGGTCGCGACCCGCTTCCCCGATCTGGGCGACGATCCCCTCGTTCCGCGCGAACTGCCGGACGGCAGCGCGCTGGTGCGGTTGCTGAAGGAGGCCGGCTTCGAGCTGAAGCTGGCGACCCGCTACGACAAGACCCTCCGGCTCGTCCCGGAGCTGCCCGCCGGAGAGTTCACCGGCGGTCTGACGTCGGCGAGTTGGGGCGCGACCTCGTCGGCGCGGCGGGCCGCGCCGACGCAGTACGACGCGGACGCGGCGGTCGCGGCGGCGGTGAAAGCCGAGCAGCGGCTCGTGCATTCGGCGCGGCAGGACGGGTTCCGGGTCCTGACCGTGCCGCAGCAGGGCGCCGAGACGGCGGTACGACGGCTGGCCGACCAGCCCTATGGGGCGGCGGTTGTCTCGGTGACCGAGCTGTTCCTGGCCGAGCTGCGCGCCGTGATCGCCGAGGCGGCCAAGCCGACGTGGGAGACCGTCCTCAAGGCGGACGCCGCCGAGGCGGGCACCCGGCACCACCAGCAGCTGCGGGTCCGCACGGACAAGGCGTGGGGGCGCGTCGAGCCGCTCCTTCGCGAGCGCCTGGCGCAGGCCGGCGGCCCGCTGCTCCTCACCGACACGGCGGCGCTCGCACGCTACGACGCGTTCGACCTCCTGGGCCGACTCGCGGAGGAGTCACGGCAGGGCGGCAGCCCGCTGTGGCTGCTCGTCGCCCAGTCCGACCCGGCGCGCGCGCCGAGGCTGGCCGGGCAGAACGTGCCATACCAGGCCGGGTTCGACGAGTGGATCGTCGTGCCGGACGCGTGGGTGGCGCGGAAACATCTGCCGCCGGACGCCGCCTGACGTACGGCGGATCGCCGCCTCTTCTCTCCTCCTTCTCGTCCCGCCTTCTAGTCACCCAGCCACCCAGTCACCACTTCGGGAGCAGTCCGTGATCGACCGCAAGAGCCTCCTCAGCGACCTGCAGAAGCAGGTGAAGGCGGCAGAGACCGACCTGGACGCCCAGGTCAAGACCGTTCCGGAGGTCGGGGCACGGCTGCGCAGTGAGTACGACCAGGCGAAGAAGGTGGGGCGGACGGCGGCGACCTGGAACTCCTGGCTCGGGGAGCGGGTCACGCAGGTCGCGGTGGCGTGGGTGCTCGGCACGGTCTTCGTCCGGTTCAGCGAGGACAACCGGCTGATCACGGAGCCGTACATCACGGCGCCGGACGTGGCGGGGCGCGAGGTCGCCCAGGCCCGGTACGAGGACTACATGGCGAAGGACGCCGACCCGACGTACCGCGGGTGGCTGGAGACGGCGTTCGCGGAACTGGGCGCGGGGCAGGCGGGGCGGCTACTGTTCGACCAGGACCACAACCCGCTGTACCAGATTCCGCTGTCGCACGACGGGGCGGGAGCGCTGCTGGCGTTCTGGCGGGAGCAGAAGTCGGTGGAGCCGGAAGCGGAGGACGGCTCCGGCAGCACGTCGGTGCTGGTGCACGACTTCACCGACGCGCTGAGCGAGGACGGCACGGAGGGCTGGGACACCCGGTTCCTGGGTGACCTGTACCAGGACCTGAGCGAGGCGGCGCGAAAGACGTACGCGCTGCTCCAGACCCCGGAGTTCGTGGAGGAGTTCATCCTCGACCGCACGATGACGCCTGCGGTGCGGGAGTTCGGTTTCGAAGAGCTGAAGATGATCGACCCGACGTGCGGGTCGGGGCACTTTGTGCTGGGCGCCTTCCGGCGGCTGGTTCGGCTGTGGAGTGAGGAGCGGCCGGAGGTCGGCGCGTACGAGCGGGTGCGGGCATCGCTGGAGTCGGTGCACGGGGTGGACCTGAATCCGTTCGCGGTGGCGGTGGCGCGGTTCCGGTTGCTCGTTGCGGCGATGGCGGCGAGCGGAATGCGGACGTTCGCGACGGCGCGGGAGTACGACTGGCCGATCCATCTGGCAGTGGGTGACTCGCTCATCAAGGACCGGCAGTTGGAACTGCCGCTGACGCTCGGCGAGGAGAGTGCGCCTGGCGACCCGCTGGCCGAGTTCTCGTACGCGACAGAGGATGTGCACGAGCACCCGGGAATTCTGCAGCAGGGGCGCTACCACGTGGTGGTGGGCAACCCGCCGTACATCACGGTCAAGGACAAAAAGCTGAACGAGCTTTACCGGGAGCTGTACGACGCATGCGCAGGGAAGTACGCATTGTCGGTTCCCTTCGCACAGCGGTTCTTCGAACTCGCTAAGCGCGGCATGGACAACGGGCACGATTGGGGGATGGTCGGCCAAATCACAGCCAGGTCGTTCATGAAGCGGGAATTCGGCGCGAAGCTCATTGAGGAATTCTTCGCGCAGAAAACTGAGCTCACCGAAGTAATCGACACCTCGGGGGCTTATATCCCAGAGCATGGAACGCCAACGGTTATCTTGGTCGGTAGGCCGAGGAGCGGCGGCAGACGATCGACGTCGACGCGAACAGCCCGCGGCGTGCAAGGGGAGCCAATCACACCCGAGAACGCAGAGGAAGGATTGGTTTGGCGGGCAATCGTGGAGCAAATTGATAGGCCTGGATCCGCCAGCCAATGGGTGTCAGTGGACGACTTGGAGAGCGAGCGTTGTTTCGGAAAGCATCCGTGGGTTCTAACTGCCGGCGGACAGGAAATGATCGACTCACTCAACAAAGGTGCAGCGGCAAAACTTTCCTCGATCGTTGAATCTGTAGGATCGAGCGCCATTACCGGGGACGACGACCTGTTCATCATCCCCAATCCGTCAGCCCGATGGGTCAACCTGAACATTCACCCCCTTCGCCCATTTCTCGAAGGTGATCAAGTTCGCGAATGGAGCTGCACCCCGGCAGCAAGCGCTATCTACCCTATGGGGGCGACCCCCAAAGAGCGCCAAACCCTGGAGAAGGTTCAGCTCTGGCCAGGCCGCAGGATCCTCCGCGGGACTCTATACTTCGGAAAGACTAAAGAGCAACGATCCATGCCATGGTCAGATTACGCCTTCCACAAGGCAGATCGACTGCAATCACGATTCTTGATTACATTCTCTTTCGTTGCCACCCATAATCACTTCGCACTCGATCGAGGTGGGCGCATCCACAATAAATCCGCCTCCGTGATCAAGCTCCAGAAAGGGGTAACCGAGAAAGATTACATTCAGATTCTCGGACTACTCAATAGCTCCACATCTGGATTCTGGCTCAAAATGGTGAGCCACAATATGGGCGCTGGAGGGATTGGCGGAGGGATTGCCGCAGAGCAATGGGAACAGTTCTACCAATTCAACGGAACCAAGATCAACGAATTTCCTCTTCCGGGCGACTTTCCCACGATTCTCGCTACCGAGATCGACTCTCTCACCCAGGACCTGTTCACTGCGACCCCAGCCGCACTGGTGGCTGAATCTCTTCCCACTGTCTATGCGCTGCGTGAAGCCCAAGCTCGCTACGACATCACCCGAGCCCGTATGATCGCCCTCCAAGAGGAGCTCGACTGGCAGGTCTACTCCCTCTACGACCTGCACTCCGAGGACCTGCGTCTGCCCGACTCATCCGCTGTCCCGGAACTTGCCCTCGGTGAGCGGGCCTTCGAGATCGTCCTCGCGCGCCGAGTCAAGGCCGGCGAGGCAAGTGGTGAGTGGTTCAAGCGGCACGGGTCCACGCCCATCACCGACATCCCCGCCCACTGGCCTGACGACTACCGCGCTCTCGTGCAGAAGCGGATCGAGGTCATCGAGTCGAACCGTGCCATCGGCATGATCGAGCGTCCGGAGTACAAGCGGCGCTGGGCAACCGAGGGGTGGGACTCCATGCGGCAGAAGGCGCTGAAGTCCTGGCTGCTCAATCGCATCGAGAACCGCTCCTACTGGTTCGACGCGAACGACAACCCCACCGTCACCACTCTCGCCCGCCTCACCGAAGCCCTGTCCGCCGACGAGGACTTCACCTCCGTTGCCGACCTCTACGCCCCCCGGCAGGACCTCGCCAAGACCGTCCGCGATCTGCTCTCCGAGGAACACGTCCCCTTCGTCTCGGCTCTTCGCTACAAGCCCGCCGCGCTCAAGAAGCGGGCTGACTGGGAGCACGTCTGGGATCTTCAGCGGGAGGAGGACGCCGCGCCGGACGAGCCCGCCAAGCGGAAGATTCGGGAGCGGACGCCCGTACCGCCGAAGTACACGTCGGCCGACTTCCTCAAGCCCAGTTACTGGCGGGCCCGCGGCAAGCTCGACGTGCCCAAGGAGCGGTTCGTCTCGTACGGCACGGTGAACGCGCAGTCGCCCGAGCTGTACGGGTGGGCCGGCTGGGACCACCTGGAGCAGGCGCTCGCGCTGGCCTCGTACATCCAGACCGCCGGTCTCAGCAACGAGGAGATCGTGCCGTTCCTGGCCGGCCTGCTGGAGCTCCAGCCCTGGCTGGACCAGTGGTACGGCGAGTACGACGCCGAGTTCGCCGCGTCCCCCGCCGCCGAGATCCTCGCCTTCCGCCAGCAGAAGCAGGGCGAGCTCGGTCTGAGCAACGACACGCTGCGCGCCTGGCGCCCCGCCCCCGCCACCCGCGCGAAGAAGGCCGCCGCCCCCAGGAAGAAGGCAGCGGCCTCCGCAGAGTCCGCCTGAACAGTGCGTCTGTGAGGTGGCTGATCCGCCGCCTCACAGACGCCGGTCAGGCACCCGACACGTGCGCGGCGAAAGCCGCCCAGGCACCGGGGGCGACGGCGAACGAGTCGCGGTCGAGGTCCTTGGAGTCCCGCACATGGACCGCTTCGGCGTCCAGTGCGACCTCGATGCAGTTGTCGCCTTCGCTTCCGCTGTAGCTGCTCTTGAACCAGCCCAGGTATTCCGTGGTGCTCATAGCGCTCCTCGCATCTGTTCCAGCAAGCTCACCGTAGCCCGGCAATCCAGGGCCTGGGAACGCAGCTTGCCATAGCGCTGGAGGAGCACACTGACGTCGTTCGGAGCAGTGATCAGGCTGCTGGAGCGCTGACCTTCGACGTAGCCGATCCACTGGTGCCCAGGCCGCTCGGCCAGGTACATCTGACCGTCGACGCCGGTGTGATCCTCCTGCTGAAGCGGCATCACCTGGATCTCCACGTTGCGTTGGCTGCCAACGTCGAGTAGGTGGTCGATGACCGAGCGCGTGACCTCGGCTCCTCCCAAGCGGCGTTCGAGCAACGCTTGCTCGATGACGAAGCTGAAGGCGGTGTTCGGCCGCTGCGTGAGCAGTTTCTGACGGTCCAGCCGAGCGGCAACCTCGCGTTCCAGCTGCTCCTCAGTCACAGGCGGGAGTCTGCGGTCGAACAGTGCCCGGACGTACCCCTCGGTCTGCAGCAACCCCGGAATCGCCCGGCACTCGTACGCGTACAGCGTGATGGCCTCTTCCTCGATCCCCGCCCACTGCAGGAACCAGGAAGCCAGCCCTGCCTTCCTCCGCAGGGTCTTCGCGGCTGCCGCGAGAACCTTGCCCGCGACGGGTCCCAGCGCCTCGCCCGCCTTCCCGGGCAGCGTCTCCGGCGGGAACCGCCTGCCCTGCTCGATCTTCGCGACATACGCCGGCGAGTACCGCACCCGGGCCGCGAGCTCCTCCTGCGTGAACCCTCCGGCCTCCCGCAGCGCCTTCAAGACGGCCCCGAACGTCTGGAGACTGTCCGACAGTTCGGTTTCACCACACACCGCCGTACCGCTGCCGTCCTGGTCCGCCGTCATCGCCGCCCCGCTTTCCGTGCTCTGTGCCATGCGCCCCGTACGCCGCGTCGGCCAACCAGCCCAAAATTACCTTGGGTCACTCGGCAAGCCCCGAGAGTGAACCAGGACAGACGCATCTGTATGGGCAGCGTCCTTGCAGACCGGCGGGCACAGCAAGCCCTCCCGGACGGTTGTGCGCACGACGGCATCCCAGGCCACACCGCCCCGGCCGTCCGCCGATCGCGTGGCAGGCGACGGTCTCGGTCGGCGGCCCGACCCACCAGCTTGGGCAGGCCCTCGCAGCGGCGAGCGTGCCTCTCATGCGTTCTCCGCCGCGTCGGTCACATCTCCGCGCAGGAGTGCCCGTTTGGCGTCGACCACCGCTTGGTCCACGGGCCCGTGTTCGGCTTCGGCCTCCGCGATCAGCTCGCGCAGCCGTTCCCGTTCGAGCCGGCGCTGCAGGAGTGCTGCCGCGGACGCGGACCTACCGTGAGTGCCGGTGCGCGCCCCGAGGGCGGCGATGACGCCGTCGGGAGGGACGACGGAGACCGGGCGGGCGGGGCCTTCGCCCGGGATGGAGTCAGGGTTGGCGCTCATGGAGCAACTTTCCCCCAGGGGCCGCAGACGCGACCGGATCAGCACCCACCCGGTCCAGAGCGTGAACCCGCACACGTGGATCTGTACGGGTGGCGTCCCTGTCGGCACGACGGGCACCGCCGTTACCCGGCTCGACGACCGGGGTGGGCTCCTCCTCGTGCAGCGCGGGGCCCGTGCGGCTGGTGAAACGCGTGGTCGCCGCTGCGTCCCCGGCGTCACGCACTGTGCTAAGCGGATGCTGTGAATCGCACGGCGCACTGTCGGCGGCGCCCACTACGATTGCTCGGGCAGCTCAGCTGATCGAGCTGCCCGAGGACCGGCCGGGCGAGGAGCTTCACAGACACCATGGCGTTCATGAGCAGGAACACCCCCCGCCCCGAGGACCGCCCCCTCCTTCGCGAGCTGATCCACATCCCGGAGCGGGTCTCGACCTCCGACTTCGTGCTGAAGCTCGGCGAGGCCGTCACGCCCGAGGGCGCCGAGGCCGCTCTGCAGGACTACGTCGTCACCGACCGCCTGCGCGGCAACTTCGACGAAGCCCTCGACCTGATCAAGTCGGCGCTCGACAGCCACTCCTCCAAGGCCGCCTACCTGCACGGCTCGTTCGGTTCCGGTAAGTCGCACTTCATGGCGGTGCTCTACGCCCTGCTCTCCGGCCACCAGGCCGCCCGCTCCAAGACGGGCCTCGACCCCGTCCGCGGCAACCACTCCTGGCTGGACGCGGGGGACCGCACGTTCCTCCTCGTCCCGTACCACATGCTCGGCGCCAAGTCCCTTGAGCAGCGCATCCTCGGCAAGTACGTGGAGCACGTGCGCAAGGTGCACCCGGGCTGCGATCTGCCGCAGGTCTATCTGACCGACGGCCTCTTCGAGGACTTCGCCGCCCACCGCCGTGGCAGCGGCGACGACCGGGTGATCGCGCAGCTCGCCGAGGCGGACAGCGGTGAGGGCGACGAGTGGGGCGAGGCGTTCGCCTGGACCACCGAGCTGCTCGACCAGGCCGTCGCCGCGCAGGAGGAGCACGAGAACACCAAGGGCTTCGACCTGGACAACCCGACCACCCCGCAGGAGCTGCGGGCACGGCTCGTCCAGGACCTGACCAAGACCCTCTTCCCGTCCTTCGCCCGCAACGCCTCGGAGAACTCCGACGGTTTCGTCTCCCTGGACAAGGGCCTCGGCATCATCGCCGCGCACGCCAAGTCCCTCGGCTACGACGGCCTCGTCCTCTTCATGGACGAGCTGATCCTGTGGCTGGCCACCCTCATCCACGACCAGAAGGCGCTCGGTCGCGAGGCGGGCAAGGTCACCAACTTCGTGGAGGGCGCCGACGAGCGCCGCGCCATCCCCGTCGTCTCGTTCATCGCGCGTCAGCGTGACCTGCGCGAGCTGGTCGGCGAGGAGATGTCCGGCGCCGCCGAGGCCGCCGTGCAGGACACGCTGAAGCTCAACGGCGGCCGGTACGACTCGATCGTCCTGGAGGACCGCAACCTCCCGACGATCGCACGGGCCCGACTGCTGAACCCCGTCGACGACGAGGCCGAGGCGAAGGTCGCGGCGGCCTTCGACGAGGCGAAGAGGCTCGGCCCGGACGTCTGGCAGACCCTGCTCGGCCACAAGGACTCCACCACCGGCGCGGACGAGGACGCCTTCCGGCGCACCTACCCCTTCCCGCCGGCCTTCATGGACACCCTGGTGCACATCTCCGGTGCTTTGCAGCGCTCCCGCACCGGCCTCAAGCTGATGAGCCAGCTGCTGGTCGACCACCGGGACGACTGGCGGCTCGGCCAGCTCGTACCGCTCGGCGATCTGTACCCGGCGATCGTCGGCGGCGGCGACAAGGCGTTCAGCGGCGAGACCAGCGTTCACTTCGAGGCGGCGGACAAGCTGTACCGCGAGAAGCTGCGCCCGTACCTGCTGAAGACCAACCAGGTCACCGAGGACGACGTGGAGACGTACCGGCGCCGTCCGGAATCGATCGACGACCCGCAGCTGAAGGCCCGCTGCCGGGACTTCACCGGTGACAGCCGGCTGATCCAGACGCTGCTCCTCTCCGCGCTCGCGCCGAGCGTCCCCGCCCTGTCCGACCTGACCCTGGCCCGGCTCAACGCGCTCAACCACGGGTCCATCACCACCCGGATCGCCGGCACCGAGATCGGCCGCCTGGAGCAGAAGACCAAGGAGTGGGCGGCGACCTTCCCGGAGATCAAGGTCGCCGGCACCGGCCCCGGCGCGGTCGTCCGCCTGGAGCTGACCGGCGTCGACCTCGACGCGGTGCTCGCCAACGCCCAGGTCCACAACAACCTGGGCAACCGCCGGGCCACCATGCGCACCCTGTTGAAGGAGGCGCTCGGCGTCACCGACGGGGCCGGCGGGTTCGACCCGTACGACACCCTCGACCTGGTGTGGAAGGGCACCGAGCGGCAGGTCGAGGTGGTCTTCGGGAACGTCGCCGACGTCGACTCGCTGTCGGACGCGGCGCTGCGGCCCAGCCAGGAGGACGCCTGGCGGCTCGTCGTCGGCTTCCCGTACGACGAGGGCGAGTTCGGGCCGATGGACGACCTGCAGCGGCTGCGCACGCTGCGGGAGAAGACGGGCGGCGCCTCGCGGACCCTGGCCTGGCTGCCCACCCACCTCACCGACGCGACCCGCGGCGACTTCGAGCGTCTCGTCGTCATCACCAAGGCACTCTCCGACGAGGCCCGCTTCGACTCCGAGTTCGCGCGCAGTCTCAACGCCGACGACAAGGCCCGCGCCAAGGGCATGCTGCAGTCGCAGCGGGAGGTCCTCACCGAGCGGGTCCTGGGCGCGCTGAAGCAGGCCTACGGACTCGCGCAGAAGCAGGAAGGCGTCGTCGACCTCGGCTTCGCCACCCACCTGGAGGCCCAGCAGCAGGTGGCGGGGCTCCAGCTGCCGATCGGCGCGCAGCTGGGCGACGCCGCACGTCAACTGGCCGGAAAGCTGCTCGGCCACCAGTTCCCCGCCCACCCCGAGCTGGACCCGGAGGGCACCGGGAAGCCGCTACGGGCCGCCGAGCTCAGAACCGTCTTCGAGTACGTGCGCAGGGCCGCCGAGGACCGTGACGGGCAGGTGGAGGTCGAGGCCAAGGACCGCAAGGTCATGGCGCGGATCGCGGGCGGCCTGGGGCTCGGTGCGATGCACGAGGCGTACTACCGGCAGTCCACGCTCTGGCTCGACCACTTCACCGCGCAGGCCCGGCGGGACGGGGTCGCCGAGCCGACCCTGGTCAAGCTTGCGGACTGGACCGACCGGCCCGACCCCCGCGGCCTGCCCGAGCCGCTGCGGCGGCTGCTGGCCGCCGCGTACGCGGAGATGTCCGACCGCGTGTGGGTGCGCGGCGGAGTCGCGGTCGAACCCGCGCCGCTGCCGAGCGACCTGAAGCGTGACTACGCACTGCGGGAGCAGCCGCTGCCCACCGAGGCGGACTGGGCCGAGGCACGCAAGCGGTACGAGACGGTGTTCGGCACCCCCGCGCCGCAGCTGCGTCGCGGGCGGATCGTGAACCAGTTCGCCGGGCAGATCCGCAAGGCCGCGAACGGGTTCGCGCCCGACGCGGAACGGCTCGTCACGGAGCTGGAGAAGCACCGGAGGTTCCTGCACCTGGACGACGCCTCGCCGCGCCTCGTGCTCGCCCGGCGGGCCCAGGAGCTGGTGGACGCGGTGCGCGAGGAGAACCTGGGCGCCAAGGCAGTGGTCGACCGGCTGGCCGGCTTCGACCTCGGCGGCTTCACCGCCCACCGGTACGGCATGTCGCTGACCGGTGCCCGGGCCGTCGCCGACGCGCTGCAGAACACCAGCTGGAGTGAGCAGCTGGAGCTGGCCGACACGCTCGGCCGGGACGGGGCGGCGATCATGGAGCGGGTGCGCGACGCCGCCGCCGGCGACCCCGGCGACTATCCCGACCTGCCGTCCGTGCTGAAGAAGGGCAGCCGGGAGGTGATGGCGCTGCTCCGGTCCCGGCAGAGCCCGACGCCGGCCCCGGAGCCGCAGCCCGCCGCTGCGGGGCTCGGCGCCGAGGCGGTGCCCCTGGACGGCGGCTCCGCCCATCCGCAGGTGCTGCCGACGCCGCCCGCGCCGCGTGATCCGGCCCGCCCGGTGGCCCGCTCCGGTGGTGGCCGGACGACGGCCGCCAAGGCGGTCGTGGAGCTGCAGGCCGAGATCGCGGCGCTCGCCGCGGCCCACCCCGACGCCACCGTCGAGGTCACCTGGAAGGTCGTCGACTGATGTCCGGCACGATCGCCGCCACCCCTGCCGGGCCGGACCCGTCCGCCGCGGGTCCCGCCCGCCTCTCGGTGAGCACGGTCCGCCAGTTCGTCACCGCGCGCAGCAAGCTCTGCGACGGCGCGGTCCGCGTCATGCTGCTGCGGGCCACCCCGCAGTGGGACGGGGCCGCCGAGCAGCCGACGGCGGACGGGACGCGGGTCCGGGTGGCCGTCGCGCCGTCCGTCCTGGCGGTGCACGAGCAGATCCTGGGCCACCTGGAGGCGCCGGCACCGCCGGAGCCACGCGTCCTCGTCGTCCTCACCGACCGGGAGAACACCGAGCTCGACCCCGGTCTGCTCGCCCGCGTCTACGGTCACCGCATCAGGTCCGTCGACAACTGGGAGGTGGTGCAGGAGGCGTTCGGGGCGAGCGGCCTCGACACCCGGCTGCGCGGCGAGACCTGGGCGGCCGAAGCGCTCTTGGACGCGGCCGGCACCCGGGGGTGGCGCACGATCGGCAGGGGCGTGCTCTCCCGCGACGAGGCCCTCGCCCGGCTGACCCGGCGGCGCCTCCGCCTCGACGACGACAGCGGCGACACGCCGGCGGGTCGCGTCCCGCCGGGAGCGTCGGACCGGGTCGACCCCGTCGCCCTGTTCCGGTGGACCCTCACCCCCGGCGGCCCGGAGCTCCTGCGCGAGCTGCGCGGCCCGGAGAAGGCCGGGCTCTCCCGCTTCCTCGCCGCGCCCGAGCAGGGCGGCGCCGCGGGCAGGGTGATCACGGCGCTGGTCGATGCCGACCACGGCCCCGACGCCGCTGCCTACGCGGTGGTCTGCGCCGCGCTGTGGGGCCACGCGGAGGCCGACCACGACCTGTACCGCGCACGCGGCCGGGCCGAACGGTGGCTGGGCGAGCAGCCGCCCGCCCAGGGCGACGAACTCGACCGTCTCCTCGCCTCCTTCGCCCGCAGCGGCGAGGCGTACGTACGCGATCTTCTCGACCGAGGTGAGCACCGCCTCGCCGACCCGGTCCTGACCCGGGCCGCCCAGCTGGTCTCCCAGTTCGGGGCGCAGGCAGCCGCCACCGCCAGTCCGCTCCTGCCCGCCGGGCTCGACGCCCGGTTCGCCGCCGCCGGTCACGCGCTGGCCGGCGACTCGAGCGAGGTGGTCACGGACTCCGTCACCGCGCTCCGCACGCACGCCCTCGCCCGCCGCGACGGCGAGACCCGGGCCCGGATCGAGCGGGTCCGGATGGCCGTCCGGCTGCGGCGCTGGCTGGCCGGGAACCCGTCGGAGACGATCGACTCGGTGTCCGACGGGACGGACCGCCAGATCCGCGAGCTCGGCTGGGCCGACCGCGCGCTGGAACACCTGGAGGCGGGCGGCGACCCCGACGCCGTCCTCGCCGGCGCGTACAACCGGATCGGCGACCAGGTGCGACGGACCCGCCGCGCGCTCGACCACGCCTTCAGCGAACGGCTCGCCGTGTGGACGGCGGACGCCGGCTCCGCCGGCTCCCTGCTCACCGTCGAGTCGCTCCTGACGCGCGTCGTCGCGCCGGTCGTCGCCGAGCCGGGGCGCCGGGTCCTGCTGCTGCTCCTGGACGGGATGAGCGCGGCCGTCGCGGCCGAGCTGGGGCAGGAACTGCGGCGGCAGTGGGCCGAGTTCGACCCGCTCCCCGGGGCGCACGGCGCACCGGTGCGCCGTGGCGTGGCAGCAGCGCTGCCCACCCTCACCGCCGTCTCACGCACCTCGCTCTTCACCGGAACCCTGATGAAGGGCGACCAGAACGACGAGAAGCGGCTCTTCCCTCTCCACGCCTGCTGGCAGGGGGCCCCGGCGGCCGTCTTCCACAAGGACGACCTGCGCGGCCCCGACACCGGCTCTCCCTTCTCCACCGCCCTCGGCGAGGCCCTCGCCGACGAGCGCATGCACGTCGCCGTCGTCCTCAACACCGTCGACGACCGGCTCGCCAAGGAGCAGAAGCTCGGGGACGGAGCCTGGCGCGCCAACGAAGTCAGTGGTCTCGAAGCGCTGTTGCGGGCCGCGCGGGCCAACGGCATGACCGTGCTGCTGACCTCCGACCACGGCCATGTCGTCGAACGGCGGAGCAGCAAGCTCGACGCCCCTGCCGGAGCCATCGGTTCGTCCCGTCACCGTGGCCCCGGCGGTCCGGTGGCCCCCTCGGAGATCGCACTGGCCGGGCCGCGCGTGGTCTGGCCGGAGCCCGGCGCGCACATCGTCGCGCTGCGCGACCACGACGCCCGGTACACCGCCCTCAAGGCGGGCTACCACGGCGGGGCGACGCTGGCCGAGTTCACCGTTCCGCTGCTCGCCCTGCTGCCCTTCGGCGCCGAACCACCGCAGGGATGGCGGGAGTTGGGCGATCCGGCTCCGCTGTGGTGGTCCGAGGGGACGGGCATCGAGACGGAAGCCGGTGCCGAGGCCGTCACCGCCTCCGGCGTCGCTGCGCCCGCGGCCACGCCGTCGCGTCCCGGCGCCAAGCAGACCAGGAAAGCCACCCAGCCCCCGGCGGAGGGCGTCATCAGTCTCTTCGGCGAGGACGCGCTCGCCCCGCTCGCCTCCCCGAACCCTGCCGACCCCGCGACCAAGCCCGAAGCACCCTCCCCCCAGGCCCAGTCCCCTGCCGTCGCGCTCGTGGAACGTCTCGTCGCCACCGAGCTGTACGCGGCGCAGCTGGAGCTGCTCGCCCGGAAGCCCCGGGAGCCGTCCTCCCTCCCCAAGGCGCTGGTCGCCCTCGTCGAAGCGGGCACCCTGCCCCTGACCGCCCTGGCCGAACGCGCGGGCCAGCCCGCCAGCCGCGCCCACGGCTTCGCCGCGACCCTGGCCCAGCTCCTCAACTACGACGGCGCCCAGATCCTGGAGATTCTCCCCGACAACCGCACCCTGCGCCTGCACCGCGCGCAGCTGATCGAGCAGTTCGGACTGCGCACCCCGTGAGCACGACCAATCCGATCTGACTGTCGGCACTCCGGCCCTCCGGCCGCCTCGCCGATGGGAGACTGTCCGGGTGAACTCGTTCGGATCCTCAACTCCCCGTGCCGGTGTACCCGTCGGCGCCGTACGCCGCCGTGCCGTCGTGGACGCGTTGCGACGCGGTGCCGTCCCCGAGAGCGGCCTCGACCTGCTCGCCACCGGCCTGGGCCGCTTCGAGCAGGCGATCGACGAGGAACTCGACACCGTCGCCGCCGGCGGCTCGGTGTTCAAGGCGGTGCGCGGTGAGTACGGCTCCGGCAAGACGTTCTTCACCCGCTGGCTCTGCGAGCGGGCCAAGCGGCGCAGCTTCGCCGTGGCCGAGGTACAGGTGTCGGAGACCGAGACCCCGCTGCACAAGCTGGAGACGGTCTACCGACGGCTCACCGAACGCCTGACCACCCCGAGCTTCCCGCCCAGTGCGCTGCGGCCCGTCGCCGATGCCTGGTTCTACGCCCTGGAGGAGGACGCGCTCGCCGACGGCGCGGCCGAGAGCGACCTGCCGCAGGCCGTGGAACGGCTGCTCACCGCCCGCCTGGCCGAGGTGTCCCGCCAGGCCCCCGCCTTCGCCACCGCCCTGCGCGGGTACAAGCAGTCCCTCGACGCCGGTGACGAGGCGACCGCCGCCGCGGTGATGGCCTGGCTCGGCGGCCAGCCGCACGTCGCCGCCGCCGCCCGGCGCAGCGCGGGGGTCCGCGGCGACCTCGACCACTTCGGCGCCTTCGGCTTCCTCCAGGGGTTGCTGACCATGCTCAAGGACGCGGGGCACGGCGGGCTCGTGCTCGTCCTGGACGAAGTGGAGACGCTGCAGCGGGTCCGCTCCGACGCCCGTGACAAGGCGCTCAACGCCCTGCGCCAGCTCATCGACGAGGTGCACTCCGGTCGGTTCCCCGGCCTCTACCTCGTCATCACCGGCACGCCCGCCTTCTACGACGGACAGCAGGGCATCCAGCGCCTCCCCCCGCTCGCCCAGCGCCTGGCCACCGACTTCACCACCGATCCGCGCTTCGACAACCCGCGTGCGGTGCAGATCCGGCTCCCCGGATTCACCGAGGAGTCCCTGACCGCTCTGGGTGCCACCATCCGCGACCTGTACGCGGACGGCGTCTCCACCCCCGACTCCGCCGAGCGGATCAAGCGACTCGCCGACGACGCGTACCTTGCGGACCTGGCACGGGCCGTGGGCGGGGCGCTGGGAGGCAGAGTCGGAGTCGCACCGCGCCTCTACCTGAAGAAGCTGGTCGGGGACGTCCTCGACCGGATCGACCAGTTCGACGACTTCGATCCGCGTGCGCACTACACCTTGACCCTCGGCAGCGGTGATCTCACGGCCACCGAACGCAACCTCGCCGCGCCGCCGGCTGCCACGTCGGCCGACGACCTCGACCTCGACCTCTGATCGGTCGCCTTCCCCTCCCCCTTCCCGTTCCCGTTCCCGTTCCCGGAAGACCAAGCGCAGGGAGCCACCACGTGCAGGACCAGCCGCCCGGCCCCGACCCGCTCGAACGCCTCGACCCGGTCGTCCTGCACCACATCGTCAACTCCCTCGGATGGCCCGATCTGCGCCCGTTGCAGAAGGCCGCCGTGGGGCCGCTGATGGACGGGGAGGACGCGATCCTGCTCGCGCCGACCGCGGGCGGGAAGACGGAAGCCGCCACCTTCCCTGTCCTGTCCGCCATGCGGGAGCAGCACTGGACGGGCACCTCGGTCCTCTACCTGGCGCCGCTCAAAGCCCTCCTCAACAACCTCGTCCATCGTGTCGACAGCTACGCCCAGTGGCTCGGTCGCCGCGCCGCGCTCTGGCACGGCGACACCCCGGAGTCCGTACGCCGCCGCATCCGCACCGAGTCGCCCGACGTCCTGCTCACCACACCCGAGTCGCTCGAAGCGATGCTGATCAGTGTCAAGACGGACCACGCGAACATGCTCGGCCGGGTCCGTGCCGTGGTCATCGACGAGGTGCACGCCTTCGCGGGTGACGACCGTGGCTGGCACCTGCTTGCCGTGCTGGAGAGGCTGGAGCGGCTGGCCGGCCACCGCATCCAGCGGATCGGGCTCTCCGCCACCGTCGGCAACCCGGACGCACTGCTCACCTGGCTGCAGGGGGCACGCCCCGCCGAACGCCCGGGGCGGGTCGTCGCGCCCGGCGTGACTCTGCCGGACACCGCCGGGGACACCCCGCTGCCGAGGCCCGCCGGAGACGTCGAACTCGACTACGTCGGCTCACTCGCCAACGCCGCCAGGGTGGTCTCCGCCCTGCACCGCGGCGAGAAGCGTCTGGTCTTCTGCGACTCCCGCAAGCAGGTCGAGGAACTCGGTGCGGCGCTCCGGGGCCGCGACGTCACCGTGTTCCTCTCGCACGCCTCGCTCTCCACCGATGAGCGGGCGCGCTCCGAGCAGGCGTTCGCCGAGGCGCGCGACTGCGTCATCGTGTCCACCTCTACCCTGGAACTCGGCATCGACGTCGGCGACCTCGACCGAGTCATCCAGATCGACTCCCCCGGCAGCGTCGCCTCGTTCCTGCAACGCATCGGCCGTACCGGCCGCCGCGCCGACACCTCTCGCAACTGTCTCTTCCTCGCCACCAGCCCCGCGTCGCTGCTGCAGGCCGCCGGGCTGCTCACCCTCTGGTCCCGGGGTTGGGTCGAGCCCGTCACCCCGCCACCGTCACCTCGTCACCTCGTCGCCCAGCAACTGCTCGCGCTCACCCTGCAGGAACACCGCATCGGTGACCGGCTCTGGCCGGACCGGTGGAACGGCCTCGCGCCCTTCGACCGCTCGGCCACCCCGCTCCTGACGCACCTGATCGACGAGGGCTTCCTGGACAGCGACGACGGCATGCTCTTCATCGGCCCGCAGGCCGAGAAGCACTTCGGCCGCCGCCACTTCATGGAGCTCACCGCTTCCTTCACCGCGCCGCCCGAGTTCACCGTCCTCGCCGGGCGCACCGAGATCGGCACCACCGACCCCACCGTGCTCACCGAGGAACGCCCCGGCCCGCGCCGTCTGCTGCTCGCCGGGCGCAGCTGGCAGGTGACGTTCATCGACTGGGCCCGCCGCCGTGCCTTCGTCGAACCCGTCGAGGACGGCGGTGTGGCCAAATGGCAGGGCGGCGAGCCACGCGGCCTGTCGTTCACCCTCACCCGCGCCATGCGCGACGTCCTCCTCGGCACCGACCCGGACGTCCGGCTCACCCGCCGCGCCACCGCTGCCCTCGCCGAGCTGCGCACCGATCGCGCCCCCCACGAGGTCCACCCGGCCGGCACTCTCGTGGTCCGCGACGCCGATGCCACCCGCTGGTGGACCTGGGCCGGCTACCGCGCCAACGCGACCCTCGCCGCGTCCCTCGGCAACCTGGCCGACCCCGTCCAGCGGCCCACCGACACCCATCTCCGCCTGCGCCAGGACCTCTCCCCCGCCGACTGGAAGTCCGCTCGCGCCGAACTCCCGGACGCTCTCACGCTGCCCACCGTCGACCCACGCGCCGTCCGCGGCCTGAAGTTCTCCGCTGCCCTCCCGTCGCGCGTGGCCACCGCCACCCTGGCCGAACGCCTCGCGGACTTCGACGGGGCGCTGACCGCGGCGCGCGAGCCAGTGCGGCTCGAATGGGGGATGTGAACTCGGAGCCCCGGTCCTGGCACTCCAGATCTCTGCGCCTTCCTCCGAACATTGCTGCCACATCCGCCCGGGCGGTGGCGGACATCAGGCCGTCGAGCGCGCGGAAGAGCGGAGACCGTAGCGCACGGAGTCAAGCGACAGCGCCCGCGGACAGGCACCCCTCGTCTGCAGGCTGCAGGATCCTCACGCACTACAGACGGGGAGTCGCCGGAACGGTGCCGTCCCGGGCAGGGTCCGGAGGTACGCCAGAAAGGATCATGCCTCGGGCGCATCACGCCCGCACGTCAGAGCGCAAGATCGTCCGGGAGCAACCGGAACGCCTTGTGGTGGCCCAGCGGGCGCACCGCGCGGACGTTACGACGATCGAGGGTGAGCACCGCGTCGGTGTCGAAGTCGGCGGCGAGGGCCTCGTTCACCGCATCCGCCAGATCCTGGTCGAGGTCCCGTAGCGGGCGCGCACGCTGGGCGAGCCCCAGGTGGTCCTCCGCGATCTCGGGGACGGCGACACGGCCGCGACGCGTCCAGTTCCGGGTATCGTCGACGGCGCTGAGCTCGGCTTCACGACCGAGTTCGCGAGTCGCCACGTGATAGATCTCCGCAAGAAGCAGCGGCGACATCACCAACAGACCGGCGGCCATGATCGCTACGTTCGACGTCTGGTGCTCGGGGTGGGTGGAGTCGAGCGCAGCGAGGAACCCGGACGTATCCGCGATGACGATGATCACGCAGCGGTGCCTGCTTCGGTCTCGTGACGTGCAGCGTCGGCCACCGTGTCACGCACCTCGCTGCTGTCCAGCGTGCGACCGGCCCCCTCGAAAGTGCGGGAGAAGAGTGGCTCGTCCCAGACCCGGTTCGCCATGGCCGCGAGGTGGATGCCCTGCCGGATGATCTCGGCCTCGTTGATGCCGCGCCGCTTGGCCGCCGCCTTGATGATGGCGAGGTCCTCCGGGTCGGCATGGACGTTGGTTCGCTTCATGGACATGTACCAACGATGACGTATGTACCAGGTTGATGTATGAGCGTGAGCGAGACGGCTCCGACCAACCCCCCACCCACCTCCACTCCGGCCGACGCCGGCCAGGCGTTCCACGCCGGAGGTGTCGGTGTGGCCGGAGGTCTGGGCGACGCGGAGCATCGTGGGGTCGGCCCGTCGGGCGTGTCTCGGCCGGAGGCCCCGCGGCAGGCCGGGACGACCCGGCACCGACACCGTCACGCGCGTACCCGACTCCGGCGACCTCCCTCCCGGTCGGGCCGGCGAAAACGTGGCGCGCGGAGCCGGCAGGACCGGGTACCGTCATCGTCATGTTCTGCCAGACGCCGGTCTACGAGTGAGCGTGGCGGGCGCCCGCTGACGTCCCCCGACGTCGCGTCGCCGCCCGTCCCCCCGATGAATCCGCAGATCACTTCACCTCACCACCGGGAGAACCCGTGACCGACAGCAAGAACATCAACAACCCCGTGGGCCAGGGCGGCGGCCAGCGCAAGCGGCGGTCCCGCGCCGAGCAGCAGAACAACGGCCCGCACCGCAACCTCGACCGCCAGGGCGCCGCCGACCGCAAGGCGGAGCTGGTCCGCAAGATGCGCGAGAAGCTGAACGCAACCGAGAACGACACCGCGAACAGCTGACGCGCCGCCGCCACCGGGCGACCCCACCGCACAGGACAGGTCCCGGACCGCGACACCCGGTCCGGGCCCTGCGGCTCGTTCGGCGTCCCGCCGGAACGAGCCCCTGGCAGCCCGACGACGCCGAGACGATCGAGCGCCGCAGCGGACCGCAACCACGTCGCGAGAACGAAACGCGAGCCGGGCTCTCTCCCGGAACCCCCGACAAACGCCCTGACCGAGCAGTTACGCGAGCGCGGTGGGTCGGAGCGGGTCTCGATACAGACTTCAGGTAAGCGCGTCGTAGCACACGAAAGCGCGGGCACACCGACCGCTGCCTGTTGGGGTTAATGCAGAGCAGGACGTTACGCATCGGATGGGCACCGCTGCAGGACGGAACCCCCTCCTGCGGCGCTGTAGAGGTCGGACCTCTCCACCGTGGTGAACCGGAACATCTCCGGCGGAACCCTGCGCACGTCCCTCGCCCCTCGTCTCTCCACCAGCCTCCACCCCACCGTAGAGGGAGACACCGACGCTCGGGGCAGGAACAGAGCGTCGGCCTCGGCAAACGTGCCGTCGCCGCCCGAAGCTCGCGACGAAGCGGGACACCGTCGGGAGGGCCGTTGCCGTGAGCGGAACCGCCGCTCCGGGCCGCTCACGCTCCGACCTCCGGAGCCGGTTCCGGAGGGAGGTCGGGAAGGACGACGCCTCGGGGGCGCTCCACCCGGACATCAGAACGGAGGATCGCCCGGGAGCCCCGGGAACGCCGTGTGGTGCCCCAGCCTCCGCATCCCGCGTGTCAGCGACGCTTCTTGCCCCTGCCCTTCTTCTTCGCGCTGTCGGGCTTCCGCTTGCGTGCGGCAGCCGCGCGCAGTCGGCCCAGCTGGGCGGAGCGGCGACGCAAGGCCGCCACGTCGATACCGGCCAGACGTTTGAGGCCGGAGGTGTCCGGGTGGCCGGAAGTCCGGGCCACGCGGAGCATCGCGGTGAGGGTCTCGGCGCCGGCTCCGGCGCGGCCGGCTCCCTCCAGCAGCCCGTTCTCCCCGTCGAGTTCCCACATGAGCAGCAGGCTCTCGGCGACGGCAAGGGCATACTCGCGGTCGTCCAGGGTGTCGTCCGTGTCCTGGCCGGGCGCCTCCCCTCGGACGAGCGCCGCCTCGGCCGCCTCCTCCTGCCCGACGAGGAGTGCGCTGGGAGCGAGATCGGGGTCGGTGCGCAGCCATCGGATCAGGCCAGGGCCGTGTCCGTCGGGAAGCTCCGCCACCAGCATCCGTAGCAGGCTGTTGCGGCGCGCGTGCAGGTGCACCCGCTGCAGCGCGTCCGCAAGGGCCGGACGCGCCGCGTCCCAGCCGCCTGCTGCCTCCACCCAGCCGGCCAGCTCGGTGCTGGTGTGCTGGTCGTCGTACTCGTCGTGGAGGGTGGCGAGGAGGGTGGTGGCGTCGGCCGTGCGCAGCTCTCCGAGGGCCGGGGCGGAGCGGCCCAGCGTCGTCAGCGACGCGCGGACGGCGTAGGTGCCGAGCGGGGTGAGCCGGAGGAGCTCGACGTCGTCGCCCTCGCACGAGCGCAGGAGTTCGTGGAGGCGCGCGGCACCGTCGGGGCCGCCAGGGCCGAGCAGCGTGGCCGGCCCGCTGCTCCCGTTCTCCGCTGCCAGGGTTCGCAGGCCGTCGAGGACCGAGGCGTCGGCCGGGCCGCGTTCGAAGACGATCATCCCGGTGCGTACGAGCAGGTCGAGGACCACCCGAAGTTCTGCCGGAGAGTCGATGTCCGCTCCCCCGTCCAGCTGCCGGCCGTCGTACAGCTCTCCCTGACACACCGTGTGCCACAGCATCGGCCAGGGTGTACCGACCGGCATCGCGTACAGCGCTGCCAACACGTCGGTGAGCAGCAGGTCGAAGCACGGGTAGAGCGGGGAGCGGGTGTCCGACTCCGGCCCGGCGAGCAACGGGTCGCGCAGGGCGGGAAGCGCTGTGAGCGCGCGGGCGGCGAGTGCGAGCGGGTCCTCGCGGACAGTGCGGGCGCCCGCGACCGCGACAAGGCAGCCGCCGTAGACCCGCACCAAGCGGGCTTTGTGTGCCCAGTCCACCAGCAGCCGCAGGTAGGGGAGCTGGTCGGCGCGGCGGATGTGACGGAAGTCGTCGCCGGCGAGATGGTTCAGCGGGCGCGCGGCCTCGCCCAAGCCGCGGTCGGTACCCAGATGGCGGGCGAGTTCCAGGGCGTCGGCGGTCTTCAACCTGCCGGTCCTGGTGAGCGGCCGGCCCTCCTTCCCGAGCCACCGGGCCACCTCGGCCAGTTGCCCGAGGACATCCACACCGGCGGCCGCCTCGCGCAGGGCCTCGTCGCCCCCGAGATCAACGACCGGCAGCGGCGGCATCCGTTCCGCCAGCAGGCTGTGGCCACCGGGCCCCGCGCCCACGAGCCCGCCGAGGAACTGGTTGGTCATCACCTCGGCCAAGACCGCCTCGTCGTACTTCACGCGTCCCGCGCGGACATCGGCGAGGAATCGTTCCAAGGCCCGCTCGTCGCGCACGTCGACACCACTGCGTGCCGCGGTCAGCATCCAGAACGTGGCCGGCCCCATCAAGCGGGGATCCTCACGGGCCTCCGTGTGCGCCTGCCGCAGCGACTCCGCCACGTCCCGCAGCCGGCCGGGATCGTCCGAGCGGCTGTCGAGCAGACCCGAAACGGCAAGGAACTCCACCAGCGTGGCAACAGCGCCGGGCGCGTCGTGCTCGTCCGACTCCTGCGGCAGGACCGTCACGTTCCGCGGTAGCCACTCCAGGAGCAGCGCCCGCACATGCTCCTCGCGCCACAGCGCCAGCCGCCCGTCCGTCGTGGCCCGATGCCGATACTCCAGCGCCTGCACGACGGAGAACTCGTCCAGGCCGCCCGCCTCGGCGCCGCGCTGCTGCTCGTCGTACTCGGAGGTGAGACGGACCAGGATGTCGCGGGTCGCCTCGAACCCCTCACCCTGGCCACCCCCGACCCCCTCACCGGCGGCGTCCGCGTCGGCATCGAAGAGCAGTTTCACACCTGCACCATCGCTTCCTCGTCATGACCGGTTGCCCGGCCCCGCTGCTGCGCACCGACACGGCAGGGGCGGCCTGCGCCCACACTAGGACACCGGCGCCTTCCGAACGCCGGTGCTCGACACGGGAGTAAGGGGTGTGCGCCCCGGAAGCCCCTCGGCCGGCCGGCTGCCCACCGGCCACGAGCCTCGTTCCCGCGGCGGGACACCGACCGGGCGCCCGCGCCGAGCGTCACAGCCACGGGAAACACCGCAGGTCAGGAGGGCTTGGACATTGGCTCCAGGATCGCCACGCACTCCAGGTGGTGGGTCATCGGGAAGAGGTCGAAGGCGCGGAGGAAGCGGGGGCGGTAGCCGGCGGTGCGGAAGTGGGCCAGGTCCCGGGAGAGCGCGGCGGGGTCGCAGGCGACGTACGCGATGCGGCGCGGGCCGAGCGCCGCGACGCGCTCGACGGTGCGCTTCCCGGCGCCGGCGCGCGGCGGGTCGAGGACGACGAGGTCCGCCTCGCTGATTCCGGTGCGCGGCAGCACCTTGTCGACCGTGCCGTGCTCGATGCGGACCCGCGGGTAGTCGGTCAGGTTGTGGCGGGCGTCCTCGACGGCGCGCTTGCCGGACTCGATGCCCAGCACGGCGCCCTCCTCGCCGACCCGGTCGGCGAGCGCCCCGGCGAAGAGGCCGACGCCGCAGTAGAGGTCGAGGGCGCTCTCGCCCTTGCGGGGGGTCAGCCCCCGCATCACCGCGTCGATGAGCAGTTCGGCGGCCTGCGGGTGAACCTGCCAGAAGCCGCCGGCGCCGACGCGCCAGGTCCGGTCGTCGGCACGCTCCCGGACGAAGCTGCGGCCGTGGACCGGCAGCACCTTCTTGTCCTTCTCGTTGACGCGCATCACCGAGACGGGGCGGTCCAGCTCGACGATGGGCAGCCGCCCGCCGGGGCGGGGGGTGAGGACAACCTGGCGGTCCTGCGAGCCGGTCGCCGCGATGGCGTCGACAGCGGCGATCTGCGGCCACTCCCGGGACTCGATGCCCAGCTCGCTGACGCCCTCGGCGGCGATCAGGCAGCGGTCGATCGGCTCGACCTCGTGGGAGCGGTGGCGCCGCAGCCCGGCGCGTCCGTCGGCGTCGACCGCGTACTGGACGCGGGTGCGCCAGGCGGGGACCTCGCCGGCGGGCAGCTTGTCACCGGGTGCCGGTTCGACGGTGCCGTCCCAGCCGGCCTCCTCGGGAGTCATCCGCGCGAGATGGCCGAGCTGCTCGGTGAGGACGTCGCCCTTGAGCTTCCGCTGCCGTCCCGGCTTCACGTGCTGCCAGTCGCAGCCGCCGCACCGCCCCGGCCCGGAGAACGGGCAGGGCGCCTCGATGCGGTCCTTGTCCGCCTCGATGACCTCGACGGCGTCCGCCCGCAGGAAGCGGGAGTCCTCCCGGCCGTCGGTGACCCGTACCCGGACGCGCTCACCGGGGAGGGTGTGGCGCACGAACAGCACCTGGCCGTCGGGGGTGCGGGCCACGCAGTGACCGCCGTGCGCGACCGGCCCGACCTCCACCTCGTACTCGGTGCCGACCAGGGACGCGGCCTGCTCGGCGGGCGTCACGGTGTCGGTGCCGTTGTCACGGTCGGAAGTCATCGGGAGGGGCTCCGTTGCGTCTGCCCCGGCCGGCGCGCCGGGCGGGGCGTGCGCTGCGGGCGCGCACGGCACGGCGTCGGCCGGGGGCGGGGTGCGGTGTGTGGGTTTCGCCCGTCGTCGTCGCGGGTGGCTCTCGGCGCAGCCCTGACGCGGGGGACGCCCCAGTCTAGGGCCTCGGCCGGGTGCCCCGACCGGCGCCGCCCCACGCCGCCCGGACGGCCCAGGTCGGGGGCGCTCCGGCAGCGTTCGGTGGCCGTCCCACGGGCGCCTCGGGGACGTCAGGGCCCGTCGCGGACGCCCGTACCGGCGCGGAGGCGCGTACCGGCGGCCGCCCCGGCAACCTCACCCGTGACGTCCCGCGGGCCTCCGGGACGTCGGGGCCCGTCGCGGACGCCCGTACCGGCGGGGAGGCGCGGGCCGATTGCCGGGCGTGCGACCCCGGCGCGGGTGCCGGTGCACGGCGCCCGCACAACGTGGCGGGGCGGCGACGACGCTCACCGAGGCTTACCGTGTGCTTGCTGGGATCGGACCATCGGGCTCGGGGGTCACGTGCACATCGTCATCATGGGGTGCGGTCGGGTGGGCGCCTCGCTGGCGTCCGCCCTGGAGGACCTCGGTCACTCGGTCGCGGTCGTCGACCGCGACCCCGCCGCCTTCCGGCGGCTGGGCTCCGGCTTCACCGGTCGCACCGTGACCGGCCCCGGGTTCGACCGCGCGACGCTGCTCGCGGCGGGGGTGGCCGAGGCCGGGGCGTTCGCCGCGGTCAGCAGCGGCGACAACTCGAACATCATCGCCGCGCGGGTGGCGCGGGAGATCTTCGGCGTGGAGAACGTCGCCGCCCGGGTGTACGACATACGGCGGGCGGAGATCTACGAGCGGCTGGGCATCCCGACCGTGGCCACCGTCCGCTGGACGACCGACCAGATGCTGCGGCGGCTGGTGCCCTCCGGAGCGGAGCCGCTGTGGCGCCACCCGGGCGGCTCGCTGGAGCTGGCGGAGCTTCCCGTCGCGGACTCGTGGTTCGGCCGGCGGGTCAGCGAGTTCCAGGAGCGGACAGGTGTACGGGTCGCGTTTCTCACCCGTCTGGGTGAGCCGATGCTGCCGCACTCGCGGACCGTGCTCCAGGACGGGGACCTCGTGCACGTCCTGATGCGCTCCGACCGGGTGGCCGAGGTGGAGGCCGCCGCGCTGCGCGGCCCGAAGGAGGACGCACGATGAGGGTGATGATCGCCGGGGCGGGCGCGGTCGGCGTCTCGATCGCCTCCGAGCTGTCCGACAACGGCCACCGGGTGCTGCTGGTGGACCACTCCCCCGACGCGGTGCGGGTGGAGCGGGAGCCGCGCGCGGAGTGGCTGCTCGCCGACGCCTGCGAGATCGCCACCCTGGACGACGCGGGACTGGAGCGGTACGACGCGGTGATCGCGGCGACCGGCGACGACAAGGTCAACCTGGTCGTCTCGCTGCTCTCCCGTACCGAGTTCGGAGTAGCCCGGGTGGTGGCCCGCGTCAACGACCCGCGCAACGAGTGGCTGTTCAACGAGGGCTGGGGCGTCGATGTCGCTGTCTCCACGCCCCGGCTGATGTCGGCGCTGGTCGAGGAGGCCGTCAGCGTCGGCGACCCCGTCCGATTGCTGCGGTTCAGCCAGGGCGACGCCGGCCTGGTCGAGGTGACGCTGCCCGCGGACGCCGCCCTGGTGGGCTCGGGGGTCGGGGAGGTGGCGTGGCCGCGCGACGTGGCGCTGGTCGCCATCGTGCGTGGTTCCCGGGTGCTGGTGCCGGAGCGGGACGAGCGGCTCGCCGCGGGCGACGAGTTGCTGCTGGTCGCGACGACCAACGGGGAGCAGCTCATCGCGGGACTGTTCGCACCACCGCGGCACACGGCGGGCGCACGCCACGCTGCGGCGGCCGAGCCGGCGGACGGCGAGGGCGACGCCGAGCGGGCCGCCGCCCGCCTGCGGGCGGCCGACCCGACGGCCGACACCCCCACGCCCGGTGCCGCGGGGCCCGCCGACGACGAGCCGGGCGCGGCGCCCGAGACGGACCGCGGATAGCAGGACGGACGGCCGGGGCCTGTCGTGCCCCGACCGTCCGTCCTGCTGTCGTACCACTGCTGTCGTACTGCCGTCGTGCCGATCTCGGTGCCGCCCGTCGCTCGCGACCGCGGTGTCCGGCCCCGCCTCGCGGCCCGGCCTCGCGGAACGGCGCGCCGGGGCGCGGAGCGGGGCGTCCGGCTACCCCTGCGGCCCGTGCCCGGGCGGCGGGCCGGGGCGGTACCCGGGCCCCGCCGGGTCGGGGCCGTCAGCGGCCGGGCCCTCCACCGGCCCGGTCTCGGCGGACTGGGCCGCGACCGCGGCACGCTGCGCGGCCTGCTCCTTGGCGGACGCCGCCTCCGCGGCCTCCTCCGCCTCCATCTCGGCGATGACGTCGATCGGCGGCGGCGCCTTCACCAGGATGACCCAGGTGAAGTACACGGCGACGAGGAACGGCGGGATGCCGAGCGCCACCCGGAGCCAGCCGAGCTGGGTGGCGTCGCCCCAGAAGTAGATGGGGAAGGTGATGGCCGACTTGGCCAGCAGGATGCCGCCCCAGACGTAGCTGGCCTTGACGTAGGCCAGCTTGCGGCCCGGGTTCCGCGTCCGCCAGGAGAGGTTCTCCTTGAAGACGGGGCCGAGGACGAGCCCGAGCAGCGGCACGCCGGCGGCGGCGGTCACCACGTACGCGATGCCGAGGCCGAGCGTGTAGACCATCCCGGGCAGGTAGAAGTTCTTCGCGTCGCCGGTCATCATCGCGAAGACCGCGCCGAACACCACGCCGAAGACGCCGGTGAAGGCGTGCTTGGTGGGGCCGCGCTGCACCAGGCGGGCCAGGAACATGACGCCGGTGACGGCGAGCGCCAGGATCGCGGAGAGCTGGATGTCGCGGGTGATGGTGTAGCAGAGCACGAACACCAGGCCGGGGACGGTGGTCTCCACCATCCCGCGTACGCCGCCGAAGGCGTCGAAGAACGCCGCCTTGGTCGCCTGCTCGTCGGCGACGGGGGGCGCGTCCTCGCGCGTGGTGTCCGGGAGGCCCTGGGCAAGGGTCTCGTTGGCCTGCTTGTCGAGTGAGGTCACCCGCACTCCTCCGTTCCGGGAGGTCGTAGCTCGTATCTGGGGTTGAAGAGCACCGGGTGCCCGTCGAGGTTCGCCATCCGGCCGGACGCGGTCAGGCAGCGACCGGGCACCACCCCGGAGAGCCGGTCCCGGCCGAGCCACACCACGTCCAGCGAGGCGGACCCGTCGTCGAGTTCGGCCCGCAGTGCGGGCACCCCACCGACGGGTTGCGTGCTGACCGCACGCAGCGTACCGCTCACGGTGACGACCGGGCGGCCGGCCGCCGTGGCCCGGCACTCGGAGATGCGGCGCCGATCGCTCTCCGAGAGCCCGTCGCCCTGCGGCGGCAGGCCGTCGGGCGCGGGCTCCGGCCGGGCCGGCAGCCACCACATCCAACCGGGCCGGGCTGCGTGCCGGCCGTCGCGCGTCATACGTTCAGCGTAACCGTCCGGGGGTCCGCACGGCCCCCGGAGCGTGGCGGCGCGGCCGACACAACGGCGCGGGGGCGCCGGGACCGACCGACGGCACACCGGTGCCGGGGTGAACCACGTGCCGTGGTCCCGGTCGGGCCCGCGCCCCCGTCTCGCCGTGAAGTGTCAGCGGACCTCGCTGATCTCCGGACCGCGGCGCAGCTTGTCCATACCGCCGGCGAACCGCGACGGTGCGGCGGCCTCGGAGTCCGCCTGCTGCTGCCGCACGCCGTCGGGGACCATCTTGGCGTCCTCGGGGAGCTTCAGGACGATCGGGTCGCGCGGCGCCATCGGGCTGTCGCCCCGGACCACGACGGTGTCCTTGAAGATCTGCTCCAGCAGCCCGGCGGCCTGCGGCTGCACCGCACCCTGACCGGAGATGACGCCCCGCAGGAACCAGCGCGGACCGTCGACCCCGATGAACCGCACGACCTGCATGCCGCGCTTGCCGTCGGGCAGCTGCACCGGCACCTGCGCCCGCAGCTCCCAGCCCAGCGGGCCCTCGGTCTCGTCGATGACACCACCCTGCTGGGTGATGCCCGAACCGATCTCCTCGCGCACCTCGCCCCAGATGCCCTCGCGCTTGGGGGCGGCGAACGCCTGGAGCTGGATCGCGCTGTCCTTCAGGACGAGGGTGGCGGCGACGATCGAGTCCCCGGCGACCTCGACCCGCAGTTCCATCCCCTGCACGCCGGGCACGTAGAGCCCGCCGAGGTCGACGCGGCCCTTGCCGGGTTCGCTCAGCTCGCTGACGTCCCAGGGGCCGTCGGGCCGCGGGGCGGGCTCAAGCTTGACGCGACGCAGTTCGGCCTCGTCCGGGGCCTCCTGCGCGGTGGGGTCGATGCCCTCTTCGGGCTCCGCGTTCCGCTTCTGGCGACGTCCGAACACGTCACTGTCCTTTCAGGGCGTAGGAGTTGTGCTCACCGGCGTGGCCACCGGTGGAGCCGAAGCCCCCGGCGTCACGCGCGGAACCGGGCAGCTGCGCCACCTCGTGGAACCGCACGGCCTCGACCCGCTGGACGACCAGCTGGGCGATCCGGTCGAACCGCTCGAAGCGCACGTTCTTCCGGGGGTCGAGGTTGACGACGATGACCTTGATCTCTCCACGGTACCCGGCGTCGACGGTCCCCGGAGCGTTCACGAGCGCGACCCCGCAGCGGGCGGCGAGCCCCGACCGGGGGTGGACGAACGCCGCGTAACCGTCGGGCAGCGCGATGGACACCCCCGTTGGCAGGACCGCCCGCTCGCCCGGTTCCAGCTCCGCGGCCTCGGTGGTCACCAGGTCGCAGCCGGCGTCGCCGGGATGCGCCCGCGCGGGCAGGGGGACGTCGGGATCGGTCCGGCGGATGAGGACATCCACGGGCGCGTGGTCCACTCTCAGGTCACCTCGATGGCTTCCGGTCAGCACTCACGGTGCAGACCATACCGCCGCGCGGTGCCCGGCGTGTCCCGCCTGCCATGCTTGGTCCCATGCAGCAGTACGACGAACGACTCCACGTCCCCCGCAGCTGGTGGCTGCTCGGTCTGCTCAGCTCGGCGCTGGTGGGGGTGACGCTGCTGCCACTGGGGGTGATCCCGCTGCTCGCGGGCACCGCTGCCGCCGCCGCGGCCGCTGCCGCCGCGCTCAGCTCCTACGGCTCCGCCCGGATCAGGCTCGTCGGGGACGCGCTCGTGGCGGGTTCCGCGCGTCTGCCGTTGAGCGCCCTCGGCGAGGCACGGGCGCTGGACGCCGACGAGGCGCGGGCTTGGCGCACGCACCGGGCGGACGCCCGGGCGCACCTGCTGCTGCGGGGCTACATCCCCACCGCGGTACGGGTGGAGGTCACCGACCCGCAGGACCCCACACCGTATCTGTACCTCTCCACGCGCCACCCGCTGCGGCTGGCGCGCGCACTGTCGGCCGCACCCGCCGACGGGGCGGTACGGCCGGAGGTCCGGGAGGCGGAGCGCTGACGAGCGTCCGGGCGAGACCCCCTGGGTCCCGCCCGTCGTTCCTCTGTCGTGTGGTTCCGCCGCCCGGCCTCACGCCGCGCAGTCGCGGCAGATCGGGTGCCCGTTCTTCTCGGCGGCCAGCTGGGACCGGTGGTGAACGAGGAAGCAGCTCATGCAGGTGAACTCGTCGGCCTGCCGCGGGAGCACCCGCACCGACAGTTCCTCGTTGGACAGGTCAGCGCCGGGCAGCTCCAGGCCCTCGGCCTGCTCGAACTCGTCGACGTCGACGTTGGAGGCCGACTTGTCGTTCCGCCGGGCCTTCAGCTCCTCGATGCTGTCCTCGTTGACATCGTCCTCGGTCTTGCGTGGAGTGTCGTAATCCGTAGCCATGTCTGTTCTCCCCCTCTGGGTGTCTGGTGTCTCCAGCGCGGTCAACGCGCGAGAGGCCGGTCTTGTGCCCGACCTGAGGCGGAGATTTTGCCTCACTTCAAGCCCTGTTACTCAACCGACACGTAGCCGGACGCCTGAAGAGGTGATGATCCGGGCCGCCGGCCGGGCGCCGCACAGGCAGAACGGCCGGTCGGGGCCGCTCCGTACCGCCCGCCGAAGGCGGAGGTATGGGATTGGTCACATCTGCCGGTTCCTGCCGCTACATCATCTCAGACCGGCAGAAAGACCCGCATCGTGAGCCCCCCGTTCTCTCGTGGCTCCGCCGTGACGGAGCCGCCGTGGGCGCGGGCGACCGACCGGACGATCGAGAGCCCCAGGCCGACGCCCTTGTCGCTGCCCGTGCGTTCGGTCCGCAACCGCCGGAACGGCTCGAACATCGTGTCCACCTCGTAGGCGGGCACCACCGGCCCGGTGTTGGTGACCACCAGCTCGGCCACGCCGCCGCGGACCTCGGTCCGCACCTCCACCCAGCCGTCGGCGGAGACGTTGTAGCGGACGGCGTTCTGCACCAGGTTGAGGGCGATGCGTTCCAGCAGCACCCCGTTGCCCCGGACGTAGGCCGCCCGGCGCACGCCCCTGAGAGCGACGCCCGCCGCCGCGGCCTCGGCGCGGGACTGCTCGACCGCGCGGTCGGCCACCTCGGCGAGGTCGACCGGTTTGCGGTCCACGATCTCGTTCTCGCTCCGGGCGAGCAGCAGCAGGCCCTCGACCAGCTGCTCGCTGCGCTCGTTGGTCGCCAGCAGGGTACGCCCCAGCTGCGTGAGCTCGGGCGACGCCTGCGGGTCGGAGAGCTGCACCTCCAGCAGCGTCCGGTTGATCGCCAGCGGGGTGCGCAGCTCGTGGGAGGCGTTGGCGACGAACCGCTGCTGGGCGGTGAAGGCCCGGTCGATGCGGTCCAGCATCTCGTCGAAGGTGTCGGCCAGCTCCTTCAGCTCGTCGTCCGGGCCGTCCAGCTCGATGCGGCGGTGCAGGTCGGAGCCGGCGACACGGCGGGCGGTGCGGGTGATCCGGCCCAGCGGGGAGAGGACACGCCCCGCCATCACGTACCCCAGCGCGAACGCGGCGACCGCGAGACCGAGGAGCGCCAGCAGCGACCGGCTGAGGAGCACGTCGAGGGCGGCGGCGCGCTGCACGTCGGCGCACTGCGCGTACCAGGCCCGGAAGGTCTCGGCGTCGACCTGGCCGCTGATGCTGCGGCAGGCGTCGGAGGTGATCTCCACCTCGGCCTGGCTGGTGAACCGGAACGGGACGGCGCTGCCGTCGTGGAGGGCGTTGGCGGCGAGCAGGTAGATGATCGCGAGCAGAACGATGCCCGCCATCAGGAACATGCCGCCGTAGAGCAGCGTGAGGCGAATCCGGATCGTCGGGCGCAGCCAGGGGGTCCGCCCGGTCGGCTGCGGGTCCCAGTGGGGCTTGGGGGGCGCCGCCGGGCGCGGGGGCGGCGGGGCGGCGCTCACTGCCCGATCCGGTAGCCGGAGCCGGGCACGGTGGTGATGACGGGCGGCTCGCCGAGCTTGCGGCGCAGTGTCATGACGGTGACGCGGACCACGTTGGTGAAGGGGTCGGTGTTCTCGTCCCAGGCCTTCTCCAGCAGCTGCTCGGCGGAGACGACCGATCCCTCGGCGCGCATCAGGACCTCCAGGACGGCGAACTCCTTCGGGGCGAGCTGCACCCGGCGCTCCTCGCGGAAGACCTCGCGGCGGTTGGGGTCGAGCCGGATACCGGCGCGCTCCAGCACCGGGGGCAGCGCGGTGGTGGCGCGGCGGCCGAGGGCGCGTACGCGGGCGACCAGCTCCGCGAAGGCGAAGGGCTTGGGGAGGTAGTCGTCGGCGCCGATCTCCAGCCCCTCCACCCGGTCGCTGACGTCGCCGGAGGCGGTGAGCATCAGGACGCGGGTGGGCAGTCCCAGCTCGACGATGTGGCGGCAGACGTCGTCCCCGTGGAGGAGGGGGAGGTCCCGGTCGAGGACCACCACGTCGTACTCGTTGACGTCGACGCGCTCGCGGGCGGCCGCGCCGTCGTAGACGACGTCGACCGCCATCGCCTCGCGGCGCAGGCCGGTGGCGACGGCGTCCGCCAGCAGTTCCTCGTCCTCGACGACGAGTACGCGCACTGTGCTCCTCCTCGGTTCGGGCGGCCGCGGCGCGGCTCCCGGCGTCATCCTCTCGCGCCACCGGGTAAACCGGCGGTTAGCGACGGCGCGCGGGCCCGGGGCGCTCCGGCCCGGGGATGGCGCGCAGTGCCGCGCCCGGCCGCTCCGGAGGCGGCGGGGGCCGGTCGGCGCGGTGTGCGGGCCCGGTCGTACGTGGCGAAGCGGTGGCCACGGGGTGGCGATCCGGTGACCGTGGGAGACAGGGGGATTTCCGTGGCGCCGCGAGGTTTCCCGCTTTCACGGCGGGGGGAAGACCCCTGGACACCCCACGATCGGCCGTTCCGGGCGGCAAGCCGTGTCGCTGCCGACCCGCCGGACGCATCCGTGGCCGCACATCCACCGGCACTCAGTGCCGCCGACCCGAGAGTAGGGGGCACCCCCATGGACGCGTTCACCACCGGCATCCTCCAGCGCATACGGCACGCCGAATCGAGCCTGCACGAAGCACGGGAGACGGGCGACGTGTACACCGTGGACGTCGAACAGGCGGAGCTCGACGACCTGCGCCGGATCGCGGCCGATCACGGTGTCGAGGTCGGGACCCCCGCCTGACCCACCCGCGCTCCGACCCGCGCTCCCCGATCCACGCCCGATGTGCCCCGGACCTTCCCGGTCCGGGGCACATCGGCGTTCGGGTGCGCCGCTCAGTCGTGCCAGGCGCCGAGTTCCTCCAGCAGCGGCTGGAGGAGCGGGAAGACCCCGGGTGAGGCCGCGACGGTGAGGTCGCCGTCCGGCCGGGCGCCCGGGCGACCGCCGGTGAGCGCGCCACCCTCGCGGGCGATGAGGTCGCCCGCGGCGAGGTCCCAGGGGGCGAGTCCGCGCTCGTAGAAGGCGTCGAGCCGCCCGCCGCCCACGTCGCAGAGGTCGATCGCCGCCGAACCGGAGCGCCGGATGTCCCGGACGGCGGGGATCAGCCGCTGGGCGACGGCCGCCTGGTGGGTCTTGACGGTGGTGACGTAGTTGAAGCCGGTGCCGACGAGGGCGTGCTCCAGCGGCGGTGAGGGTCGGGTGGCCATCCGCTCGGCCGGGCCATCGTCCCGGGTCCGCCAGGCGCCGCCGCCGAGCGTGGCGTGGTAGGTCTCCCGCCGCAGCGGCGCCTCCACCACGGCCGCGACGGTCTCGCCGTCGCGCTCCGCGGCGATGGAGACGGCCCAGTTCGGCAGCCCGTACAGGTAGTTGACCGTCCCGTCGAGCGGGTCGATGACCCAGCGGACGCCGCTGGTGCCCTCGGTGGTGCCGCCCTCCTCGCCGAGGATCGCGTCGTCGGGGCGGTGCTCCGCGAGGTACTCGCAGATGAGCTTCTCGGCGGCGAGGTCCATCTCGGTGACGACGTCGATGGGGCTGGACTTGGTGGCGGCGACGCCGAGGTCGGCGGGGCGGCCGTCGCGCAGCAGCGCTCCGGCGCGCGACGCCGCCTCGCGGGCGAGCGCGAGCAGGTGGGCGTGGGCGTCGAGGTGCTGGTCGGCTGGGGTCACGGGGCTCCTTCGGTGGTGGCGTGCGGTGGCGGCCGGCCCGCTGCCGGGGCGCGGTGTCGCTGCCGGCGGCCGGTGGGGACGGCGCGGGCGGACCGGTTCCCGTGTCGGGCGTGCCGACGGGGCCGCCCCGCCCGGTCAGGTGGGGCGGCCGGGTCGTTTCAGGGGCCGTCGGCGCCGGCGGCCGCGGGGCGCGGGGTCCTGCCGGGGCAGCAGCCCACGGGGCAGACGTCGTGCCAGGGGCCCGACTCGCCGAGCGCGCACCGTACCGGGTGCTCGTCGCGGGCGGTGGCGGCGCGCTCCAGCACGAGGTCGCGGACGGCCGCGACGAAGCGCGGGTCGGTGCCGACGGTGGCGGACCGCACGGCGGGCAGCCCGATCTCGGCGGCGACCGCCGTCGCCTCGGTGTCGAGGTCGTAGCGGACCTCCATGTGGTCGGAGACGAACCCGACGGGGACCATGACGACGGCGGGGGTGTCCTTGTCGCGGAGCGTCCGCAGGTGGTCGCAGATGTCGGGCTCCAGCCACGGGATGTGGGGCGGGCCGCTGCGGGACTGGTAGACGAGCTCCCAGGGGTGGTGCGTCCCGGTGGCCGCGGCGACCGCGTCGGCGATGTGGCGGGCCGCCTCCAGGTGCTGGGCGACATAGGCGCCGCCTGCGCCGTGTCCGGTGGGCGGCCCGGAGGTGTCGGCGGCGTTGACCGGGATGGAGTGGGTGCAGAACGCCAGGTGGGCTTCGGCCCGCACCTGCTCGGGGAGTTCGGCGAGCGCGGCGAGGACGCCGTCGGTCATGGTGTCCAGGAAGCCCGGGTGGTCGTAGTAGACGCGCAGCTTGTCGGTCCGCGGCGGCCGGAGGCCCTCCGCGAGGAGGGTGTCGCGGGCGGCGGCGAGGTCCTCGCGGTACTGGCGGCAGCCGGAGTAGGAGGAGTACGCGGAGGTGACGAGGGTGAGGACGCGGCGGTGGCCGGCCTCGGTCATCTCCCGGAGGGTGTCGGTGACGTAGGGCGGCCAGTTGCGGTTGCCCCAGTACACCGGGAGGTCGACGCCGTGGTCGGCGAGGTCGGTACGGATGGCGTCGAGCAGGCGGCGGTTCTGCTCGTTGATGGGGCTGACGCCGTCGAAGAGGTAGTAGTGCTCCCCCACCTCTTCGAGCCGCTCGCGCGGGATGCCGCGTCCCCGGGTCACGTTCTCCAGGAAGGGGACGACGTCGTCGGGGCCCTCCGGCCCTCCGAAGGAGAGCAGCAGGAGCGCGTCGTAGGGGGCGGGGTCGGTCGGGTGCTGCGACATACCGGCCATCCTCCCACCCGGCCGGCGTCGCCCGGCGGCGACCGGCGCCCCGCGGCGCGGCTGCTCCGCGGGGTCGGCGGGCCGGGGCGCGGCGCGACACGCCGAGGAATCGGGCGGGGTGTCAACTCGCGTCGGGGCGGTGAAGTTCGGTGGCTCGCTTCCGCGCCCTGATGGCCCTAATGGAGTAGTCTGTCAACTCCTGGCTGCGGCCCGCCGACGACCGTTTCGGGCCCTCGTTCGCGCCGGTCACCGCATGTGGCCGGGTTGCCACCGTGTCACAGCGGTGGTTGTGGGCGCGGCCCGACACACCGGCTGGGTCGGAGTGGTTGTGGCAGGCTGCACCCGGGCAGGAGACATTCGCCCAACTGGGGCAGCGACGGGGAGTCGTCGGCCGGCACCACCCGGGAGGTTCACGTGCCCGAACTGCGTGTCGTGGCCGTCAGCAACGACGGCACACGACTGGTGCTGAAGGCTGCCGACAACACGGAGTACACACTCCCGATCGACGAGAGACTACGCGCCGCGGTCCGCAACGACCGCGCCCGCCTGGGTCAGATCGAGGTCGAGAACAACCTGCGCCCGCGGGACATCCAGGCGCGCATACGAGCCGGGGCCACCGCGGAAGAGGTCGCGGACCTCGCCGGTATCCCGGTCGACCGCGTCCGGCGGTTCGAGGGGCCGGTCCTGGCCGAGCGCGCGTTCATGGCGGAACGCGCCCGCAAGACCGCGGTCCGGCGGCCGGGTGAGTCCACCGGGCCGATGCTGGGCGAGGCGGTCGCGGACCGGCTGATGACCCGGGGCGCGGCCAAGGAGTCCGTGCGCTGGGACAGTTGGCGCCGGGACGACGGCACCTGGGAGGTGCTGCTGGTCTTCATGGCCCAGGGCGAGCCCCAGTCGGCGACCTGGACGTTCGACCCGCCGCGGCGGCTGGTGCAGGCGGCCGACGACGGTGCCCGCTCGCTGCTGGGTGACACGGACGAACCGCCCGAGCCCAGCACCCCGTTCGTGCCGCGGATCGCCCGCCTCCCCCGGGACGGCGACGGCGGACGGCAGCGGACCTCCCGTGCGCCCGGAGACGGTCTCAGCGCGCCGGCGGAGCCGGATTCGCTGACCAGCCTGCTGGAGGCGGTGCCCTCCTTCCGGGGCGATCTCGTCGCCCCCGCGGCGGAGGTGGCCCAGCCCGAGGAGGCCGAGCTGCTGCCGGCGGAGGAGCGCCCCGCTGCGGGGGCCGGCTCCGCCTATGCCGATGTCCTGATGCCGAGGGCGGTGGCAGGCCACCGGGACCGGCTGACGGGGACGACGGACCGGCAGGCCGAGGCGGACGGCGTCCGCCCGGGTCGACGGGCGGCCGTGCCCAGTTGGGACGAGATCGTGTTCGGCACCAGGCGCTCGAAACCCGAGTAGCACCGGGGGCGGGCGCCCCCGGTGCTCTCGGGTCAGGATGCGCGGACCGGCATGGCGCAGCGGTCGGCGGCACGGCGGATGTCTAGCCGGGCGATGCGCCGCCCCGTGATGGTCGCGGTGATGACGGCGAGCAGGTGCCCGCCGGGGGCTATGACGTCGACCGGCCGGTTGTCCAGGACCATCGGCGTGGCGGCGCGAATGCGGTGGGCGAACGTGGATGTCTCCCCGGCGACAGCGTGCGCGCCGGTCACCACCTCCGGCGTCCCGGGCGGGACCAGGGTCGAATCCACGGTTCGCGTGCAGTCATCGGTCATCAGGGCGATCATCCGGTCGACGTCGCCACCCGCGGCCGCGGCGAGGAACGCTGTGACGACGGCCTGGTCGGCGGCGGCCTCCGTCGGCTCGGGTGTGGCCCGGTCGATACTCCCCCGTGCGCGGCTGGCGTGTTTCTTGGCACTGTCCGCGCTGGTGCCCAGCACCCGTGCCACCTCCCGGAACGGGACGCCGAAGAGGTCGTGCAGCACGTAGGCGACCCGCTGGGCGGGCGTCAGGAGGTTGAGCACGACCATCAACGCGCGGGACACGTCCTCCCGCTGGAGGTAGCGCTCGTCCGCTGCCACGGACTCGGCGGGCAGCGCGTCCGCGGGGAGGGGCTCCTCGCGGCGACGGCGGCGCGCCCGCAGCTGGTCGAGACAGACGCGGGTGAGCACGGTCGTCAACCACGCGGCCGGGTTACGGAGCCCTTCCGTCTCCGCGGCCGACGCCTTGATCCAGGTGCTCTGCACAGCGTCTTCCGCGTCGTGGATCGAGCCGAGCAGCCGGAACGCCAGCGCTGTCAGCTGCGGTCTCATCGCTTCGAATTCCATGATCGGCACCACCGGGTGTCACCTTTCCGAGAGGGCTGACGTCGGGACGGATGGGGCCGACATCCCCCGTCCCGAACACCCTGGAAACGGAAGTACCTACTGGTGATCGTACAGACAGTCAGTTTCTCCCCCGCACGGGGAAACCACCGGCCCGTTCCCGAGCCCATCGGGTCCCCGTTCGGTGGTGTACGTGGCGCCGACCGAGGGGCGAGGCGGTACGTGCCGCCTCGGCACGATGAGTCGGCGGCCACGCCGCTGCTCGGGCGCTCCGCTCCCGGCGGAGCCGAGCACCCGCCGCCGTCCACACCTGCCACCGCCGGCCTCCGCACCTGGTCGACCCACGACATCGCCGCCGCGGCACTGCGACCGTGCGCAGGAACAGGAGGGGACGCCGCGTGATCACCACCCTGCTCGTCGCCACGATCCTCTGCGTCCTGGCCAATGCCGCTGTCGCGGTCGCCGACTACGCACGGGCGGAGTTCGTACTGAGGAACTCGGCCCGGGTTCGCGTCCCCGCACGCGCTCTCCCGTATCTCGGGACGCTGAAACTGGCCGGCGCTGTCGGTCTTGTCGTCGGCCTGGCCGGGTGGGCCTGGGTGGGCGCCGCTGCCGGCACCGGGCTGCTCCTGTTCTACATCGGCGCCGTGGCCGTCCACGTCCGGGCCCGCGTCCTGCACACCCTCGCCTTCCCGGGGACGTACCTGCTCCTGGCAACCGCGGCAGTCGTCCACATGGCGCGCCTCACCGCGCGATCCTGACCGCCGCGCCCCTCGTGGCCGGCCAGGGCCGAGGCACACCGGCCCGACAGGAGTGAGGAGATGAGGAGAGGAGGCCGGGCGTCGCGCGCCGGCGCCTCAGCAGGGGCCGTGCCGCGCGAGTTGGCACGCCGAAGGGAGACGGGACCTCCGTGCGGCGGGCGCCGGGCCCGGCCGGGCCCACCGCATCGGAGGCGGTCTGCGTGTGCCTCAGCCGGGGTGGGGGCCGGTGGCGACGGGGCGGCCGGCGTCGGCCGTCCACTCGCTCCACGAACCCGGGTACAGGGCGGTGTCGAACCCCGCGACGGCCAGGGCCAGTGCCTGGTGGGCGCCGGAGACCCCCGAACCGCAGTAGACGCCCGCCGGGGAGTCCGCGGTCACCCCGAGGTCGGTGAAGCGTGCGCGGAGTTCCGCGGCCGGGCGGAGGAGCCCGTCCTCGCCGGTGTTGTCGGCGGTGGGGGCGGACAGCGCGCCGGGGATGTGGCCCCCGACGGGGTCGATGGGCTCGACCTCGCCGCGGTAGCGCTCCCCCGCGCGGGCGTCGAGCAGCACACCGGAGCGGGCGAGTCCGGCGGCGGCGTCGGCGTCGAGCGTGGGCAGCGATCCGGGCCGGGGGCGGAAGTCGCCGGGCTCGGGGTGCGGCTCCTCGGTGGTGAGTTCACCGCCCCAGGCGGCCATGCCCCCGTCGAGGACCCGCACGTTCTCGTGTCCGGCCCATCGCAGCAGCCACCACGCGCGGGCGGCGCCCCAGCCGGGACCGCCGTCGAGGGTGACGACCGGCGTCCCCTGGTCGACACCGGCGCGACGCATCGCCGCGCCGAACTCCGCCGGGTCCGGCAGGGGGTGACGGCCCGCCGGGCCCGCGGGGCCTGCCAGCTCCGTGTCCAGGTCGACGTAGACGGCTCCCGGGATGTGGCCCTGTTCGTAGACGGGGCGACCGGGCGGGCCGCCCAGCTGCCAGCGGACGTCGAGCAGCGTGAGCGGCTGCCGCGTGTCCATCTCGCTGATGAGGTCGGCTGCGGAGATGATGGCTGTCATGGGCCCATTGTCGGCCGTCCGGCGCACGCCCGGCGACAGCGCTTCCCGCACACTCGTTTACCAGGGGTCACCGGGGGCAGGACTGACACCGAGTGCCTTGGGCTCCGTGGACGACGGCGGCCGGGGCCCCTCAGGCTTGGCGAGGAGAGGCGACGATGACCGACGCAACGACCCGGCCGGGGCCCGGCATGCCCTGCTGGGCGAGTCTCATGGCCCACGATCTTCCGGCCGCGCAGCGGTTCTACGGTGAGATCTTCGGTTGGGAGTACGAACCGGGACCGGGAACTCTCGGCCCGTACGTCCGAGCGCTGCGCGACGGTGTTCCGGTGGCCGGGCTCAACGCCACGGCCCGACGCCTCGACGGCCCGGCGGCCTGGCTGCCCCATGTCGCGGCACTCGATGCCGACCTCACGGCCAACACCGTCCGCGAGTGCGGCGGGACCGTCGCGGTGGGTCCGCTCGACGCGGCGGAGGACGGCCGGACCGCGATCGCCGCGGACATCGCCGGCGCCGGCTTCGGCATCTGGCAGCTCGCGGAGACCGGTCGCGGCGTCACCTTCGGGCAGTCGCCCGGGGCGCCGGTCTGGACGGAGCTGATCACCTCCGACGCCACCTGGGCGAGCAAGTTCTACCAGATGGTCTTCGGCTACGAGGCCCGCACGGCGCGGACGGTGCCCGGCGCGGACCGGCTGACCCTCTATCTGGGCGACCGGCCGGTCTGCGGTATCCGCGGCGTGGACGGCCGGTTGCCGCACGACCGCGGCTCGTTCTGGCTGGTGTACTTCTCGGTGCCCGACGCCGACGCCTCGGCGGCCCGCGTGCGGGAGCTCGGCGGCGAGACGGCCGAGCCGGACGAGACGCCCATCGGCAGGTTCGTCCGGGCGACCGACCCGGAGGGCGCGCCGTTCGCGCTGCTCCAGCAGCCCACCGCCGGCTGACAGCCTTCCCGCGGGCGACACGTCCCGGGCCGCCCGACGCGGTGGCCCGGGACGACGCACGTCCCACCACGCCGCGCGGCGCGGGCGCAGACAGGACGGCCGCGCCCGGGGCGTGCAGGCCGACACGTGCGGCGCCGCCGGAGCGGTCGGTCCGCCGTGGGTCCGGCCCGGGGCGGGATCAACCCCGGGGGGCGGGCACAGCGGCGTCGAGCGGCAGCGTGTCGTGCGCGATGCCGCCCGAGCCCGCGGAGGCAGCGGTCAACCGCCGGCGGTGGTGTCGGCGGCAGAGCACCTCGTACCCCGTCTCCCCGGCCCCGTCCGGCCCCTGGCCGATGTCCCCGACGACCACCTGGGCGCCCTCCACCACCATGCGGCCCTCGACCGTCCGCGCGTTGTGCGTGGCCCGGGCGCCGCACCAGCACAACGCCTCGACCTGCAGTGTCTCGACCCGGTCGGCGAGCTCGATGAGTCGCTGCGACCCGGGGAACAGCCGGGTGCGGAAGTCGGTGGTGATGCCGAACGCGTAGACATCGACGGACAGGTCGTCGACGATGCGGGCCAGTTGGTCGACCTGCTCCGAGGAGAGGAACTGCGACTCGTCGGTGATGACGTAGTCGACGCGGCCACCGGCGGTCAGGTGCCGCACCAGATGGCGGTGGAAGTCGAACCCCTCCCCCGCCTCGACCGCCTCGCTGACGAGGCCGAGCCGGGAGGAGATCCGGCCCTCGCCCGCCCGGTCGTTCCTGGTGAAGATCAACCCCGCCAGGCCGCGCGCCGACCGGTTGTGCTGGATCTGGAGCGCGAGGGTGCTCTTCCCACAGTCCATCGTGCCGGAGAAGAAGGCGAGTTCAGCCATGGATCGGCTCCGTCACGTGCGTACCTCCAGGAGCGGGACGAGCTGTTCGGCCGGTGTCACCGACCCGTGCATGCCGACCAGGGCCGACTCGTTGGGCTCGGACCGGGTGGCAACGACGGCCGCGTCCCCGGTCATGGCGACGACGACGTCACCGATGCGGGGCAGCACCCGGTCCTCGACCGCGCCGGGCGGACCGAACCACCCGAGGGCGACCGCCTCCTCCCGGGTCGCGACGTAGGCCGTGTCGGCGAGCACCTCGCGCCAGACGGCGTGGACGTCGGCGGCGGCCCCGGGCACCGCGTACACGTGGCGGGCCCGTCCCTCGCCGCCGAGGAGGGCCACGCCGGCGCCGAGCTCCCAGTCCTCGTCGAAGTCGAAGCGGGCCTCCTCGGTGAACGGCACGTCGACCATTCCGTGGTCGCCGGTGACGTACAGCGCGGACCGCGGGGGGAGCTGCTCGGCGAGCCGCAGGGCGAGGCCGTCGACCCGGCGGAGCTGCTCGCGCCACTGCTGGGAGTCCACGCCGTGGCGGTGGCCGTTGCCGTCGAGGTCGGCGTAGTAGGTGTACACCAGCGCCCGGCCGGCCTCGGCCAACCGCTGCGCCGCCGCGTCCACGCGGGCCTCGGGGTCCTCACGGCCGGTCCACACCCCGCCCGTCAGGGCGACCTGGGTGAGCGGGGTCCGCTCGAAGCGCGGCCCGGAGACGTGCGCGGTGTGCACCCCGGCGGCGTGCGCGCGAGCGAAGACGGTGGGGTGCGGCTGCCAGCTCCGCGGCTCCACCCACGGATCCCAGCGAAGCTGGTTCATCAGCAGCCCGCTGTCGGGGGCGAGGACCTTGTAGCCGGCCAGCCCGTGCGAGCCCGGCGGCAGACCGGTCCCCACCGACGCCAGCGAGGCGGCGGTGGTGGAGGGGAACCCGGTGGTCAGCGGCCTGCCGGTACCGCCGCACGAACTCGGCAGCAGGGAGGTCAGGAACGGCGCCAGATGCGGATGGTCACGCAGCGCGTGCCAGCCGAGGCCGTCGACGAGGAAGACGCAGACCCGGTCCGCGGGGGGCAGCTCCAGTCCGGTGCCACCGGGCATACCGAACCCGGCGATGATCGCCGGCAGCAGGTCGGAGAGCGACCCGGTGCCGTACGCCGGTACGGGGGCATCCCTGGGGTCCAGCGGTACCGGATCGAAGGACCCGAGCGCCGCCGCCGAGGGGTGGTGACTCACCTCGCGGACACCGCCGTGGCCTCGGAGAGCGACTGGGCGAACCGCAGGGTCTGCTGCACGGTCTCGGGGCCGTCCCCGGCCTCACTGATGCGCAGCGAGAGGTCGTCGGCGGTGGTGGAGCCGGTGTAGCCGTGGTCGGCCTCGCAGTTGGGGTCGCCGCAGCTCGCGGGCTCCATGTCGATGCGGGACAGCGCGCCCCACCCGACGGTCAGGACGACCTCGTGCGGCGGGGTGCCGGGCCGGTAGGACTCGGGGTCGGCGACGACCCTGCTGACGACGACGGACGAGATGCGCGAGAGGCGCACCGACTCCGTGGAGGTCGAGGCGTACGAGGCGGGGGCGGTGGAGTCGGCCGGCTGCTCGTCGGTGTGGCTGACGATGAAGCGGGTGCCGGTGAGGACCAGCACCGTGATGTGGCGCCGCACCTCGTCGCTGTCGAAGGTCGTCTCCTGGTGGACGAGGTAGGAGACCACCGCCTCACGGCCGATGGCGGCCTCGACGGCGTCGGCGACCAACGCCGGGTAGTAACCACTGCGCTCGATCGCCGCCCGCAGCCCCTGAGTGGTGGTACCGGTCTTCGCCATGCGCACCATCCTAAGGGGCCACCGGGCCGGCTACGCCCCGGACGGCGGGGCCGGTGCGCGGCTCCTCGGGCGGGGCGGCCCGGCCCGGTGCCCGGTACCGGCGCTCAGTAGGTGGGCAGTCGGCGCGGCCCGTAGCCGGAGCGCGGCGGGGGCGGCGCGGCCCGCACCGCGGCACCCAGGACGTGCACGCCCCGCGAGGCGACGACGACCGGTTCCAGGTCGACGGCCGCGATCTGCGGATGGTCGTCGAGCAGCCGCCCCAACCGGGTCAGCAGCTCCTCCAGCGCCGCGGTGTCGACCGGTTGTGCGCCCCGCCAGCCGAAGAGCATGGGCGCCGCCCCGATGGAGCGGATCAACTCGCTCGCACCGCGGTCCGTGACGGGGAGCAGCCGGTGGGCCATGTCACCGAGCAGTTCGGAGGCGGGTCCCGCCAGGCCGAAGGAGAGCACGGCCCCGGTCAGCGGGTCGGTGCTCGCGCGCACCACCGTGTCGACACCGCGCGCGGCCATGGGCTGGACCACCGGCAGGAGGTCGGCGGGGTCGCCGAGTTGGCCGGCGAGTTCCGTGTACGCGCGGACCAGCTCCTCCTCGGAGGAGAGGCCCAGTCGGACCCCGCCGAGGTCGGGGCGGTGCCGCAGGTGCGGCGCCGTGGTCTTGAGCGCGACGGGGTACCCCAGTCGGCGGGCCGCGAGACGGGCGGCGTCCTCGTCGGGAGCGGGCAGGGTGGGCACGACGGTGATCCCGTAGGCACCGAGCAGCGCCTGCGTGTCGGCGGCGGGTAGTTCGACGGCACCGGCGGCGGCGTCGGCGGGGCCGCGGGGGGCCGGGCGTCCCACCAGCGCAGCGTTGAGGACGGCGGTGGCCACCGGGGCGTCCAGGTCGTCGAACTCCGGTACGCGGCCGGAGTCCCCGGCCGTCCGGACCCAGCCGGCGTGCCGCGCGGCCTGGCCCAGCGCGCGGACGGCGCGCTCGGCGGACGGATAGGCGGGGATGCCGTGGGTGGCGAGTTCGGTGGCGAGGCCGTCCAGCGCCAGGTGGGCGACGAGCACGGGCTTCCCGACGCCGGCGTCCGCCACCGCGGCGCGCAGCGCCTCGCTGAGGGCGGCCACGTGCTCGGCGCGTCCCGGGCCCGCGGTGGAGTCCTCGGTCACGGTGGGGATGGCGGTGACGAGGACGGCGTCGCAGCCGGCGTCGGCCAGCGCCTCGGCGACGGCGGCGCGGAAGTCCTCGGGGCGGGCGGCGGGGCCCAGGCCCCGGGGCGGCAGCGGCTCCAGGTGGTGGGCGCGGCACGCGTCGTGCGCCACGAGCCCCAGCGACTCGGCGTTGCCGACCACGGCGACGCGGTCGCCGGGCGGCAGCGGTTGGCGCGCGAGGAGCAGGCCGGTGTCGACGAGGTCGGTGACGGTCTCCGCCTCCACGACACCGGCCTGCCGCAGCAGCGCGGAGACGGTGGCGTGCGGGGTGTGCCCGACGGGGACGGTGTGCCCGCGGGGCGGGGCGCCCCCGCTGTGGCGACCGCCGCGGACGACGACCACGGGTCGGCCGGCGAGTGCCGCGCGGCGGGCGAGGCGGGTGAACTTGCGGGGATTGCCCAGCGATTCGAGGTACATGAGGGCGACGGAGGTGTGCTCGTCCTCGTACCAGTGCTGGAGCAGGTCGTTCCCGGAGACGTCGGCGCGGTCGCCGGCCGAGACGAAGTCGCTCAACCCGGCGCCGCACTGGTCGAGTTCCTCCAGGACCGCGATGCCGATCGCCGCGGACTGGGTGAAGAGGCCAATGGGGCCGCGGCGGGGCAGGTAGGGGCCCGGGCTCGCGTTCAACCGGACGGCGGGGTCGGTGTTGATGATGCCGAAGGCGCCCGGCCCGATGAGGCGCATGCCGTGGGCCCGCGCGAGTTGCACCAGGGAGCGCTGCCGTTCGGCGGAGTGCTCGGTCGCCAGGACGACCAGCCCGCGCACGCCGTGCTCACCGCATTCGCCGACGACGCCGGGGAGTTGGTCGGCAGGCACGGCGAGCACCGCGAGGTCCACCGGCTCGGGGATGTCGGCGATGCGGCGGTGGGCCGGGGCGCCGCCCAGCTCGGTGGCGTCCTCGGGCAGCGCGTTGTTGACGGCGTGGACCGTGCCGGTGAAGCCGCCCTCGCGGAGCCGCTCCACCACGGTACGGCCGGCGCCGCCCGGTCGGCGGCCGACCCCGACGACGGCGACGCTGGCCGGGGCGAGGAGGCGACCGACCGAGCGCGCCTCGGCCCGCTGCTCGCGCGCCTGCATGACCTCCAACGAGGCGGCGGTCGGTTCCAGGTCGAGGGTGAGATGCACCGAGCCGTCGGCGAAGCTGCGGCGCTGCGAGTACCCCGCGTCGGTGAACACCTTGATCATCTTGTTGTTGGCCGGGAGGACCTCGGCCGCGAAGCGGCGGATGCCGCGTTCGCGGGCGCAGGCGGCGATGTGCTCCAGCAGCGAGGAGGCGAGCCCCCGCCCCTGGTGCGCGTCCTCCACCAGGAACGCGACCTCCGCGCTGTCGGCGTCGCCGGAGGCCGCCCGGCCGCGCTCGTCGATCCGGTCGTAGCGGACGGTCGCGATGAACTCGCCGCCGACGGTCGCCGCGAGTCCGACGCGGTCCACGTAGTCGTGGTGGGTGAAGCGGTGCACGTCCCGCGCCGACAGCCGCGGGTACGGCGCGAAGAACCGGTAGTACTTCGACTCCTCGGAGACCCGTTCGAAGAAGCTCACCAGCCGGTCGGCGTCGGCGGCGGTGATGGGGCGCAGCCGCGCGGTGCCGCCGTCACGCAACACGATGTCCGCCTCCCAGTGGTCCGGGTAGGACGGTGCGGGACTCTCGGGCTCCGTGAGCGGGCGCATGGGGCCAGCCTACGGCGCCCGGCGGGCCGGGCGCCCGCCGTGC
>NZ_JAAVJD010000080.1 GCF_012033735.1 Streptomyces lonarensis
GGCCGCCCTTGGCGTCCGCCGCGGGGGCGGGGGCGCTCGCGCCGTCGGCAGCGGCGGCATCGCCCGGCTTGGCCGGCGGGTCGGCCGGGGGCGGCGGTGCCACCCGGTCGTCGGGTTCGGCGGGGGGCCGCAGCATGTCGGGTTCGATGATGCCGCCGCCACCGGGGAGCCCGGCCCGAAGGGCGCCCGCCGGCTGCGCGGCGCGTTCCGCGGCCGCACCGCGGGCAAGCACGCAGGCGGCCCCGTCGAACTCTTCGGGGCGCTGCTGCTGGTCGGCGGCGCGGTCATGGCCGAGCTGCTGCCGATGCTCGGTGGCTGGCTGCTGGCCTGGTGGGCGCCGCGGCTGAGCCGCCCGGTCGCCAAGTTCGCGGTCTTCGGCATGCCGGCGCTCGTCGTCGGCGGCTGGTTCACCTGGCTGTTCGGCCGGGTGAACGAGTACTGGGGCGAACCGCTGGAGGGCGAGGTCCTCCGCACCGCGCTCTCCGACCACTGGCCCGCACTGCTGCGCGGCGCGGCACTCGCCACCGCGGTCTTCCTGCTGTGGCGCTCCCTGCGCCGCCCGCCCGGCAAGGCCTGAGCCGACGGGCGCGCGCTGCCGCCCGCACTGCGCTGCCCGTACCGCCCCGACCTGCGCGCTCGCGCCCGGGGCGGTGTTTCTCACACCCCGCGGGCGGCACGCCCCGGCGGGGCGTGACCGAGAATGACCGCATGCCCACGACGAACCCCACCACCGGACCCACCGTCGGTTTCGACCTCGACATGACCCTCGTGGACACCCGGCCCGGCATCCGCAGCACCTACCGCGCCCTCTCCGAGGAGTCCGGCGTGTGGGTCGACGCCGACCTGGCCGTCTCCCGGCTGGGACCGCCGCTGACCTGGGAGCTGAAGAACTGGTTCCCCGAGGACCGGGTGCCCTGGGCGGTGGACCGCTACCGGGCGCTGTACCCGGACCACGCCATCACCACCTCGCCGCTGCTGCCGGGCGCCGTCGAGGCGCTGGACGCGGTACGCCGTGCCGGCGGCCGCAGCATGGTGGTGACCGCCAAGATCGGCGTCAACGCACGGATGCACCTGGACTTCCTCGGCCTCGCCCCCGACCTGCTCTTCGGCGACCTCTGGGCCGAGGCGAAGGGCGCGGCGCTGCGGGAGCAGGGCGCGTCGGTCTACGTCGGCGACCACGTCGGTGACGTGCGCGGCGCCCACGCCGCCGGTGCGCTGGCCGTCTCGGTGGCGACCGGGCCCTGCGACGCGGACGAGCTGCGGGAGGCCGGCGCGGACGTGCTGCTCGCCAACGGGCTCAAGGACTTCCCCGGCTGGCTGGAGGAGCACCTCGCCGCGGCCGGCGGTCGCTGAGCCGGGACGCAGGGACCGCGCGTCGGCCGGACGGTGGCCTCCGGGCCGCCACGGCGGGCAGCACGAGGACGCCGCGCGGGTGCGACCCGCGCGGCGTCCTTGGTCCTCCGGTGCGGTCAGCCCGCGGCGGCCGCGCGGTCGCGGCGCCGCTGCGCGGCGATGGACCGCGCCATCCCCGCGCCGGCGACGGCGAAGCCGACGCCCATCAGCATCGACACAACGTACGCGCCGACCGGGAACGGCTCGGACCCGATGAACATCGGGACGAAGGTGATCAGGGTCGCCACGGCGCCCACGGCGAAGATGATGCCGCCGACGCGGACCAGCAGGTCACCCGGGGAATTGGCGTGCTCAGGGCTCTCACTCACCCCTCCAGCGTAGAGGGCGCCCCCGGCGCACCGGGCCGGTACCCCGGCACACCGGACCGGTACCCCCGGCCGCGTCCGCTGTCGCTTCCCGCGCCGCAGCGGCGCCCGTCCGGCCCGCCGCGCAGCCGCTCCGGGATGTGACGTGATCGGCGCCTTCGGTGGGACTCGGCAGGGGTGGGTGGGGCCCGTGGTGGGTATCCATTGCGCGAGGCTGCGGGGACGACGGCGGGAAGCACGACCGACCTATAGCCTGACCTGCGACGACTGTGGTTCGGCTGACTGAGGAGCGAGGTGTGCTTTGCCTACCGGCAAGGTGAAGTGGTTCAACGCCGACAAGGGCTTCGGCTTCCTGTCCCGCGACGACGGCGGCGACGTCTTCGTGCACTCGTCGGTCCTGCCCGAGGGTGTGGACGTGCTGCGTCCCGGTCAGCGCGTGGAGTTCGGCGTGGTCGCCGGGCAACGCGGTGACCAGGCGTTGTCGGTGACCGTCCTGGACCAGGTGCCCTCGGTCGCCGCCGCCCAGCGGCGCAAGCCGGACGAGCTGGCCTCCATCGTGCAGGACCTCACCACGCTGCTGGAGGGTGTGACCTCCCAGCTGGAGCGCGGCAAGTACCCGGACAAGCGCAGCGGCGCACAGGTCGCGGGGCTGCTCCGCGCCGTCGCCGACCAACTCGACGTGTGAACCGGCCGCGCCCCGCGCGCGGCGGTTCCCGGCTTGGCGCCCGTCACCGCGCAGCGGCGGCGGGCGTCCGGCCTGTCCGGGGCGGGTCCGCCCGGCCGACCCGCCGAGACCTGCCCTGACCCGTCCCGCCTGCAGCGTGCCGGGCCGCGGGCGCCGGCACGGGCCGGGCGCGGGCACGCTGCGGGCGCACCGGGCGGCGTTCAGTCGAGGGTGACCGGCGGGACGAGTCCCTCGGCGGCGGCGCGGTCGAGCAGCTCGCGGACGGCCGCCAGCCCCTCCTCGCCCAGCTCCGCCGTGAACTCGTTCACGTAGAGCGCGATGTGCTGGTCGGCGACCTCGGGCTCCATCTCCTGGGAGTGGGCCAGCACGTAGTCGCGTGACGCCTCCGGCCGCTCCCACGCCTGGCGGACCGAGGCGCGGATGGCGTCGGTCAGTGCGGCGATGCGCTCCGCGCCCAGTGAGCGCTTGGCGATGATGGCGCCCAGCGGGATCGGGTGGCCGGTGGTGCCCTCCCAGAACTCGCCGAGGTCGGCGAGCCGGTGCAGCCCGAACCGCTGGTAGGTGAACCGGGCCTCGTGGATGACGAGTCCGGCGTCGACGCGGCCGTCGCGCACCGCGGGCATGATCTCGTGGAACGGCAGGACGACGACCTCGCCCACGCCGCCGGGGACGTTGGCCGCGGCCCAGAGGCGGAACAGCAGGTAGGCGGTGGAGCGTTCGCTGGGGACGGCGACGGTCCGGCCCGAGAGCCCGGCCGCCGTCGCGGGCGAGCCGCCGGCCGGGCCGTCCTCACCGCGGGTCAGGACCAGCGGCCCGCAGCCGCGGCCGAGGGCGCCGCCGCACGGCAGCAGCGTGTACTCCTGGAGCACCCACGGCAGCACCGCGTACGACACCTTCAGCACGGAGCCCTCGCCGCGCTCCGCCATGCCGTTGGTGACGTCGATGTCGGCGAAGGTGACCTCGGGCCGTTCGGCGCCCGGCACCAGCCCGTGCGCCCACGCGTGGAAGGTGAAGGTGTCGTTGGGGCACGGCGAGTACGCCACGTCCAGCGGGGCGCCCGGCGCGGTCGCGGTTCCCGGCCCGCCGGCGGTCTCCGGGCCGGTGGTGGTGGCGTCCTCGGTCATGGTGCCTCCTGGTTCGGCGGGGCGTCGGGGGTCGGCTCGGACGGCCGGGGCTGCGCGGCCGCAGCCGCGTACGCGGTCAGCGCGGGGCCGGCGGCGCGGAAGGCGGCGGTCAGCGCGCGCAGCGCGTCGGGGATGCGCCACGCCGCGCGGTCGCGGGGGCCGACCGCGTTGGAGACGGTGCGCAGCTCCAGCACGGGGACGCCGGCGCGGGCCGCGGCCTCGGCGACGCCGAACCCCTCCATCGCCTCGGCGACGGCGCCCGGATGACGGGCGGTCAGTTCCGCCGCGCGTTCCGCGGTGCCGGTGACGGTGGAGACGGTGAGGATCGGACCGGTGTGCGCACCGGTCAGCGCGGCCACTTCGCCCGCCAGTTCGGCGGGCGGCCGGTGGGCGACGGTGCCGAAGCCCAGCGCGGTGACGTCGGCGAAGCCGTCGGGGGTCACCGCCCCGAGGTCGGCCGCGACGAGCGCGGTGGCGACCGCCGTCGCCCCCACCGGCACGGCCGGGGCGAAACCGCCGCCGATGCCGGCCGAGACGACCAGGGCGTAGGAACGGCCGTGCGCGACGGCGGTCGCGAGTTCGGCTGCGGTGGCCGCCGCCGCGGCGGCGGGTCCGACACCGGCGGCGATCGCCGTGACGTCGGGGCAGCCCGCGGCCACCGCGTCGCGTTCGGCGTCGACGGCCGTCACGACCAGGACGCGCGGCCCGGCGCCGTCACCGGGGCGCGGCAGCCCCGGGCCGCCCGGCCGGTGCGCGGCGGGCTCGCCGGCGCCCGGGTCGGGCTGCTGCTGCGGGACTGGAACGGCGTTCACGCGGTACCCGGCGGCGCCGGAGCCGTCAGTGCTCCTTCTGCTCCAGCTGGAGGTTCCACACGCCCTCGAACTGGCCGAACAGCGCCTCGTCGAACGGGCCGAAGTCACCGGTCTGGGCGGCACCGAACGCGGCCATCAGGGCCTCGGTGTCGTAGTCCTCGGAGACCTGCGCGACGGTGATCTGCACGACGTCGGCGAAGGCTTCCTCGCTCTGGCCCGGCAGCGTCGCGGCGTCGGACGCGGCGTACAGCTGGTCGGCCGGGAAGCTGCGGTAGGTGGTGTACGAGGGGTCGATGGCGTGGGGGTTGCCGTTGACGAACAGCAGCCAGCCGGTCTCCGCGATCTTCGGGTCGACGCCGACGCGCAGCGTCTCGCCGCCCTCGGTGGTGAAGACCCGCACGTCGGCGGTGTCCTCCAGGCAGGCGCGGGCCTCGTCGACGCCCAGCGCCTCGCCGTGGCCGTAGCAGTCGGTGGCGGTCTCCATGGTGGAGGTGGCGGTGCCGAGCGTGAAGTGGGCGTTCGGGCTCGGCTTGTCGCACGCCGTGAGGGCGGCCAGCCCCAGTGACACGGCGCCGGCGGCGAGAGTGGTGCGGACGGCCCGGCGGCCACGGCTCCTGGAGATCGCAGTCATGCGGGCAGATTACCGGGCGTCGCCCGTCACCGAACGCGCGGGTGCGGCGAGCCGCGCCGTGCGCCCGCGGCCAGCCCCCGGAAGGTGACCACCAGACCCGCCAGCAGCAGCAGCGCCGCGGTGGCCATGCCGATGGTGCCGTTGAGCGGGAGCGCGATGGCGATGCCGCCGCCGAGGACCCACGCCATCTGCACCATCGTCTCGGAGCGGGCGAAGGCGGAGGTGCGGACGACCTCGGGCACGTCGCGCTGGATCAGGGCGTCCAGCGAGAGTTTGCCCATCGCCTGGCACAGTCCGGCGACCGCGCTGACCAGGATGACGGTCACCGTGCCGTAGGCGACGGCGGCCGAGACCGTCGTCACCACCGCGAGGACCATCATGACCAGCAGGATGAACTCGGGGGCCCGGTCGCGCGCCCAGGCGCCGAGGACGTTGCCCAGCCCGTTGCCGACGCCGGCGGCGACACCGACGAGCCCGAGCGACAGCGCGGCCGCCAGCCCCGGCAGCGGCTGCTCGCGCAGCAGGAACGCCAGGAAGAACAGCATGAATCCGGAGAGCACCCGCAGCGAGGAGTTGGCGACCAGCGCCTTGAAGACGGTGGTGCCGGTCGCCCGGATCACCCGGGACCGGCCTCGGCCGTCCTGCTCGCGTCCGGCGGCCCGCGCCTCGGCGAGTTCCTGGAGGTGCAGGGTGCGTTCGCCCTTGGCGAGGTCCACCTTGTGCGGCAGCCGGAACGACATGAAGGCGCCGATGAGAGTGATGACGAACGCGCCGTACAGCGGCGCCTCCGGGCTGATGAGGTTGAGCACCAGACCCAGCGGTGCCGCCGCGCCCGCCGAGATGAGCCCGGTCAGGGTGATGCGCGCGTTGGCCTTCACCAGGGAGATCTGCGTCGGCAGCAGTCGGGGGACGACGGCGGCCCGCACGATGTTGTACGCCTTGGAGGCGATCATGACGCCCAGCGCGGCCGGGTACAGCTCCAGGCCGCCCGCGGCGACGGCGCCGGTCATCAGCAGCGCCAGCACCCCCCGGAAGGCCAGCGCGCCGGACATCGCGGCGCGGCGGCCGTGCGGCAGCCGGTCCAGCAGCGGCCCGATCACCGGCGCGAGGAGGACGAACGGGGCCATGGTGACAGCGAGGTAGAGCGCGACCCGGCCGCGCGCCTCGTCGGTGGGGACGGCGAAGAAGATGGTGGAGGCCAGCGCCATCGTGATGAGCATGTCGCCCATCGAGTGCACCGCGTGCACCTCTATCAGCTTGCCGAGGCCGGACTCGCCGGCTCCCTGCGCGTGCGTGGCCTTCCGGATGCGGCGGCCCACGAGGCGCGGTGGACCGGCGACGGCACGGCCGGTCGCCCGGAGACCCCGGAGCACTGCTCCGGCCCCGGCACCGGCGCCCCGATCGGACGAGCTGTCAGCGGCCACGTGCGTAAGCGTAGAGCGTGGGGCGAGTCCGTGGTCGCGATGCGTCGAAGGAGTGCCGTCCCGCGCGTCGCGCGGTGGCCGGGACGGTGCGCCCGAAAGGGGGCAGGAGGGTGCGACACGCCCGGGCGCGTCGGATGCCCGGTGTCCGCGCCGGCCTCCTGCCGAGTGGCGGCACGGCGGTCCGCGGGCGCGGCGCCGTGATCGGGGACGCCTTCTTCCGGGGCGGGCGTCGCGCGGATCACACGTGCGGTAGCGTGGACCGACCGGTGCATCGTGCCCACGTGCAGCAGCACGACGTCGCAGCGGCGCGGGTCTCACACCCCGTAGCCGCTCCGTCAGCTCCGCTCGCCGTTGGCGTTCGCACCGCACAACGCGTAGGAAAGAGTCGATATCCAGTGAGTGCTGCTACCCGAAGCCGGACCCCTGACCGGCTCTGTGCGGATGCCGTGCCGCTCGCACGGGAGGTCGCCGAGGAAGCCGCTTTCCCGCACCCGGTCGGCCCGCATCTCGGCGCCGAGGGGGAGGGTGAGGGCGGCCGCGTCGTCACCCACTTCTTCGAGTCCGCCGACCCGGCGTACCGCGGCTGGCGCTGGGGCGTCACGGTGGTCCGTGCCGCCCGCGCCCGCCATGTGACCGTCGACGAGGTCACGCTGTTCCCGGGCGACGACGCGCTACTGGCGCCGGAGTGGCTGCCGTGGAGCGAGCGGCTGCGTCCGGGCGATCTCGGCCCCGGCGACCTGCTGCCCGTGGAGGAGGGCGACCCGCGGCTGGAGCCCGGCTTCGCCGTCGTCGAGGAGGCCGCGGAGTCCGAGGCGGAGTCCGGGGAGGCGGGCGTTCCCGCCGATGCGTCGCCGGAGGCGACCGCTGTCGCCGCCGCCGGGGTGCGGCCGTCGGACAACCGGCGCGCGGAGACGGCGGCGCTCGCCGACGAGCTGGGGCTGGGCCGTACCCACGTCCTCTCCCGTCTGGGCCTCGCCGAGGCTGCCGAGCGCTGGGACGAGAACTACGGCGCCGGGACCCCGATGGCGCAGGGAGCGCCCGCGTCCTGTCTCAGCTGCGGCTTCCTGGTGCCGCTGGCGGGTTCGCTCCGCCAGGGGTTCGGGGTCTGCGCCAACGAGTACGCGCCGGCGGACGGGCGGGTCGTCTCGCTCGGGTTCGGCTGCGGCGCCCACTCCGAGGCGGCGACGCTGATGCCGAAGCCGGCGCCCCGGCCCGGCCCGGTCATCGACCACGTCGGCGCCGACCCGCTCTGACCCGCGGCGGCTGCCGCGGCCGCGGGGCTGGGTCCGTCCCGGCTCGGCCGGCGGGGCCACGGCCCGTCGGACGCCGCCCGGCGCCCGGTGTCGGACGGCGTCGGACCAGTGAGGCCGGTCGGACCGGTCAGGCCAGGGCGCGGACGATCAGGACGACGCCCGACAGCGACACCACGCACAGCAGCGCGGTGCGGATGCCGCCGGCGCCCCAGCGCCGCCGCACCGGGATCGAGACGAAGTAGCCGCCGACCACGAACGGGATCAGCGCGGCACCGGCGATCAGCTGCTCGCCGGTGAGCTGGCCGCCCAGTTGGAGCGTCGCCAGCGAGATCGCGGCGCCGATGACGAAGTAGGCGCCGAGGGTCGCCCGCACGGTCGGGCCGGGGGAGTGCTGGTAGAGCAGGGCGAGCGGCGGCCCACCGATCGAGGTGGCCGTCCCGGTGACGCCGGAGATCATCCCCGCGGACATCAGCGAAACCGGCGTGACGCGCACGGTCACGGCGGAGATGGTGGCCGCCACCGCCAGCAGCACCATGACGCCGACGACCAGACCGAGCAGCCGGGGCTCCAGGACGGCCACCAGCCATGCGCCGAGCATCGACCCCGGGATGCGGGGCGGCAGGCCCCAGGCGAGGCCGCGCCAGTCGACGTGCCGTCCCTCGGACCACAGCGTCATCAGGGGGGTGACCATGCTGGCGACCAGCATCGATCCGGGCATCAGGGACGGGTCGGCGATCGCCACCACCGGGGCGGCCAGCAGGCCGAGGCCGAGCCCCACGGTGCCCTGGACGAGGGCGCCTGCGAAGACTGCGGTACCGGCGATGAGCAGGAAGATTATGTCGGGCACGGGCCTTGACGCTAGCAGCCGCCCGCGCGGGTGCGGACCCTCCCGGCGCCGCCCGCCGCGCCCCACCCGCCCCGCGGGCCCCTGCCGTCCGGCCCTCCCGGTCGGCGGGCACGGCCCGGCGGGCGCCGCGTGTGCCGACCGTCTCACCGGGCGCCGGGGCGGGAACGCGGGGGGCGGCCGGCGAGTACTGTCACCGACGTGACTGCCGATCTGAGCGATGAGAGCACCACCGCCGAGGACCCCTTCGGTACCGCCGCGTTGCGCGGCGCCGTCCTGGACGCCTGGGCCGCCTCGCCCGCGCGTTTCCGTGAGGACGCCAACGCCGAGGAGGAGTTGGCACGCGGCGGCTACCGCGACCGGATCGTCGTGGAGCTGGCGCAGAACGCGGCCGACGCCGCCGTTCGCGCGGGCGTCCCGGGCAGACTGCGGCTGGAGCTGGCCGACGGCGTGCTCTCCGCGGCCAACACCGGTGAGCCGCTGACCGCGGCCGGCGCCGGGTCGCTGTCCTCGCTGCGGGCCTCCGCCAAGCGGGACGCGCCCAGCGTCGGCCGGTTCGGCGTCGGCTTCGCCGCGACCCTCACCGTCACCGACACCCCGGCCGTCCACAGCCGCACCGGCGGCCTGCGCTGGTCGCTCACCGAGGCGCTGGCGCTGACGGCGGAGGTCGCGGGGCGTGCCCCGGGGCTGGCCGCAGAGGTCGAGCGGCGCGGCGCCGGCCGGCACGCCGTTCCGCTGCTCCGACTGCCCTTCCCCGCGGGCGCGTTCACCGTGCCCGACGGGTACGACACCGTGGTGGCGCTGCCGCTGCGGGACGCCGCCGCCCAGGAGCTGGCGGCGCGGCTGCTCGCCGAGGTCGGCGACCCGCTGCTGCTGGCGCTGCCCGCCCTGGCGGAGATCACCGTGGTGACCCCGGCAGGAAGCCGGACGCTGGTCCGGACCGACGCCGTCCCCTCCGACACCGCCGCTGCTCCCGACACCGCCGACGCGGAGGGCGGCACCGAGGGTGAGGGCGCCGCGGAACCCGGCGAGCCGGCGGAGGTGGTGGTGACCGAGGGCGCGCGGACGACGCGTTGGCGGACCGTCACCGCCCGCGGCCGTGCCGAGGCGGACCTGCTCGTCGATCGCCCGTTGGAGGAGCGTGAGCGCCCGCTGTGGACGGTCACCTGGGCCGTCCCCGTCGCGGCGGACGGCGCCCCCGCGCGGCCCGACGCCGAGGCCGTGGTCCACGCCCCGACGCCCACCGGCGAACCGCTCTCGCTGCCCGCGCTGCTGATCGCGTCCTTCCCGCTGGACTCCACCCGCCGGCAGGTCGCCCCCGGGCCGCTGACCGAGTTCCTGCTCGACCGGGCCGCCGACGGCTACACCCGGCTGCTCGCGGCCTGGCGCCCGGTCGGTCCCGGCACGCTGGAGCTGGTTCCCGGGCCCCTGGGCGCCGGGGTGCTGGACTCCGGGCTGAGGGAGCGGCTCGCCGCCCGCCTTCCCGAGGTGCCCTTCCTGCCGCCCGCAGCGCCCCTCACGGCGCTGTCCGCCGGCGACGGGAACGAGCCCGGCGGCGACGGCTCGGCCGAGGCCGAGGGCCGCCGCGAGGCGCTGCGCGCCACCGAGGCCGAACTCGTCGAGGACGCCGGCGCCGCGACCGTCGCGGTCCTGGCCCAGCTCTTCCCGCACCTGCTCCCCGCCGGCCTGGAACGGCACCCGGCCCCCCGGCTGCTGGGCGTGGCCCGGGTGTCGCTGGGCGAGGCGGTGGACCGCGTCGCGGGCGCCGACCGCCCGCCGTCCTGGTGGCGGGAGCTGTACGACTCGCTGGCCGGCGTGGACCCGGACCGGCTGACGGGGCTGCCCGTGCCGCTGGCGGACGGCCGGACGGTCGTCGGCCCCCGGCAGGTGCTGCTGCCGCTGCCGGGCGGCGACCCCGCCGGTCCGGCGCGGCTCGGACTGCGGGTCGCCCACCCCGAGGCGGTCCACCCGCTGCTGGAGAAGCTCGGCGCAGCCCCCGCCACGGGGCGTGCCGTGCTGGAGACGCCGCAGGTGCGGGCGCTGGTGACCGCCGCGCACGACGGGGAGCTGTGGGACGAGGACGCCCCGGACGCAGCCGAACTGGCGGGGCTCGTCCTCGGGTTGGTGGCCGACGCCGAGTTGGCGCCCGGCGACCTGCCCTGGCTGGCGGCCCTTCCGCTGCCGGACGAGGACGGCGAACTGACGCCCGCCTACGAACTGGTGCTGCCGGGCAGCCCCTTCCAGCAGGTCATCCGGGAGGGTGAACTCGCCGCCTGCGACGAGGCGTTCGCGGAGCGCTGGGGCGAGGGGCCGCTCACCGCTGTCGGCGTGCAGGCGGGCTTCCCGCTGGTGCGCGCCACCGATGTGGTCCTCGACCCCGACGAGTTGGTGCCGGGCGACTCCGACGTCCCCGAACCGGACGACGCCGGGCTGCTGGACGCCGTCGAGGTCTGGTGCGAGGACCTGCTCGACGCACTGCCCGAGGCCGACCTCCCGCCGGTGGCCGGCGAGTTGCTCGCCGTGCGGGACCTGGAGCTCGTCGACGACGAGCAGTGGCCGCGGGTGCTGGCGATGCTCTCCGAGCCGCCGCTGCGCGACGCGCTGGTGCGCCCGCTGCGGGTCCGGATGCCCGACGGCACGGTGGCCACCGCCCGGCCGTACACCGCCTGGTGGCTGCGCGGCGCCCCGGTGCTGGGCGGGCGCCGTCCCGCCGGGCTGCGTGCCGCCGGCGGTGACCCGCTCCTCGCGGGGCTGTACGAGCCGGCCGACACCGCCGACGCCGACCCCGAGGTGCTGCGCGCACTGGGCGTCCGCACCAGCGCCGACGCGCTGCTGGCCGAGCCCGGCGGCGCGGCGGAGCTGCTCGCCCGCCTCGCCGACGCCGAACTCCCGGTCGCAGCCGAGCAGCTGCACGGGCTGTACACGCTGCTCGCCGCGCTCGACCCGGAGGAGGTGACCCTCCCCGACGAGGTGCGGGCGGTTGCCGCCGACGGCCGCACCGTGGTGGTGCCGGCCGGGGACGCCGCCGTCGCGGACGCCCCGGACCTGCTGGCCTCCGCCGGTGACCGGCCGCTGCTGCCGGTCGACCCCCGGCACGCCGCCGAGCTGGCCGCGGTGCTGGACGTGCCGCTGCTCTCCTCGCTGCTGCCCGCCCCGGTCAGCGGCCCGGGCACCGAGCACCCCGTGCCCGAGGCGGCCCGCGCCCTGCTGGGGGAGGACGCTCCGGCGACCTACCGGGAGCACGAGGAACTCCTCGTGGACGGCGTCGCGGTGGACTGGCGGTACCTCGACGGCACGGTCCACGCCGCCACGGTGGAGGGACTGGCCGCCGGTCTCGCCTGGGCGGCCGGGCAGTGGCCGCGCCGCTTCGAACTGGCCGCGCTGCTGGAGGACCCCGACCGCACCGCGGAACTGGCCACCGCCCGCTGGTTCGACTGACGCGGACGCCCGTTACGCTCCCGAACGCATGGCGGGGGGCGACCCGGAAGCCGGGTCGGCCCCCGCCACGGGCGGCGTCACAGCTCAGGGGCGGCGCGAGCCTCGCTCCGCGACCAGCTCCGCCAGCGCCGTGTTGAGCGTCACCACCTCGTCGGCGGTGAGCCGGCCCAGATGCACCTGGTACTCCGGGCGGCGGCAGACGTCGCACGGGTCGACGACGTCGATGTCGTCGAGCCGGACGCCCAGTCGTTTGACGTGGTTGAACAACTCCTGGGCGGCGGACTCGACCGCCTCCCGGTCGGAGTTGGCGAAACTGATCTCCTCGTACACGGCTCTCTCCTTCTCGGGGTTCGGCGGGCGAGTTGGCGGGGCGGGCGGGATGCGGTGGCGCTGCGGGGATTCCGGCCGGCGGGGCGTGCAGGGGCTCAGGTGACGCGCAGCAGTCGGCGGGCGGGCGCGCCGCGCAGTACGGGGCGGGCGGACAGCGAGTACAGGACGTCCACCTCGCCGACGCCCCGGACACGGTCCGGGCCCCGCGCGTTGGCGCTGACCGGGCGACCGGCCGCCAGGGCCGCCTGCTGCACCCGCAGGAAGGCGGTGTCGTCCGCCCAGTCGCGGAACACCCGACCTGGCGACCACGGCGAGGAGGCGACGGCGGCGAGTGCGCCCGCCGGCAGCGGTCCCGCGCCCGGACGCGGGTCGAGCGCGTCGGCCATCCGCAGCGCCTGCCCCCGCAGCCAGCGCAGCGCCTCGGCCGGGGTGGCGGCCCAGTGCCCGCCCAGGTACCACTCGCCTCCGGCGTCGGGGCACCGCACGACGGTCTCGCACCAGAAGCCGTCCACCCGCGTGCCGCCGCTCACCGTGCCGACTTCCTCGACTCCGTCACGGGGCGGTCCCCGGTCCGGGTGAACCCGGCGGATCTGTCGTTCCGGCTGCGCCCGGCGAACCGGTTTCCGTGGTGCGGCATTTCCGCAACTCCTCCAGATGGTCATCAATGGCGCGCGTCAACGCGGCGCTTCTGAGCAGTAGTTCGCGCAGGGAGCCGGGTGGCTCCGTTTCTGCGGCGTTGTCGGTCCCGTCCGCGGTCACCGCTCACCCGCGCGATCCGGACATCGCGCGCCCCGGTCGTGATTCCTGCCGCTGGGCACGACAACCACCGGCCGCTCCTCTCCGTAGTGACTCCACTACCCGGCACCGTCAGGTTGGCCTAGAGTCAGAAGCCGCTCAACCTGGCATTTCGGCACAGGAAGTCCGTGGGGGACCGATGAATCTCAAGGAGCTCGACCCGGACAGCTCTCCGCAGGCGGCGTACGGCGCACTGGTCCGCCAGTGGCGCGAAGACCGCGGGTGGAAACAGGACGAGCTGGCCGGACGAATGGAGTACTCCAGCACCCATCTCTCATCCATCGAAACCGGCCGCAAACTGCCGACCTTGCGCTTCGCGCGCAATGCGGACCAGGCGCTGCGCACCGAGGGGCTCTTCGAACGCAAATGGCGCGAGATGCGGCAGGGATCGCTGCTGGAGGGCTTCCCGCAGTACGTCGAGTACGAGGCCCGCGCGGAGGAGCTGCGGCTGTACCAGATCGGCATCGTTCCGGGCCTGCTGCAAACACCTGCTTACGCCCGCGTCCTGGCGGAGAGCGCCGTGCGACGGGGCGACATCGACGCTGAACAGGCCGTGGAGCGGGTGGAGTTCCTCGCCGAGCGGCAGGTGGCGCTGGTCCGGGACCGCCCGCCAACGGTGATGGCGGTGATGGACGAGAGCTGCATCCGGCGCATCGTCGGCGGTCCGCTGGTGATGGATGAGCAACTGGGGGCACTGCTCCGATTTGCGGAGCTGCCGAACACCGTCCTCCAGATCGCGCCGTTCACGCTGGGGGAGCGGCGGCCATTCAATCTGCCGATCAACTTGCTGACGTTGCCGGACCGCTCGTTGGTGCTCTATGCCGAGTCGCAGACGCAGGGCCACATGGACCGAGAAAGCACTGCTGTGCCACAGATGTTGAGGAACTACCATCAGCTACAGGCCGAAGCGCTCAGCCAGGCCGACTCCGTGGCCATGATCGAGCAGGTACGAAAGGGCATCTTGTGATGACCGATACCCCCCAGTGGTTCACCTCCTCCTACAGCGACAACGGCGGCGACTGCGTCGAGGTGGCGGGCAATCTCGTCGCCCGCCACGGCACGGTCCCGGTGCGCGATTCCAAGACCCCGGCCGGTGCGGTACTGGCGCTGCCCGCCGGTGCGTTCGCCGCGTTCGTCACCGGTGTGCGCGACGGCGGACTCAGCCGCTGAGCCGAGGCCGCTCCGCGCGGCCATGAACCCCAGCACGGAAAGGGCACTTCATGACGACCCACATCCTCCGCTGGTTCACTTCCTCCTACAGCGACAACGGCGGCGACTGCGTCCAGGTGTCGGCCGATCTGGCCGCCCCTGACGGCACTGTGCCGGTCCGCGATTCCAAGGCGCCCGCCGACGCGGTGCTGTCGCTCTCGACTGATGCGTTCGCCGCCTTCGTCGGCGGGGTGCGCGAGGGGAGGCTGGCATGACGGCTGGTTCCCCTGAGGGCCTGCGCTGGTTCAGCTCGTCCTACAGCAACAACGGCGGCGCCTGTGTCGAGGTGGCGGCCGAGTCGGCTGCTGACGGCATCGTTCCGGTGCGTGACTCCAAAGCCCCGTCTGAGGCAGCGCTGATGCTTCCTAGTCCAGCGTTCGCCGCCTTCGTGGGCGGCCTCTGTGGCGGGAGGCTGGCATGACCAGTCTTTCGTCAACGGACCTGCGCTGGCTCACTTCCTCCTACAGCGACAACGGCGGCGCCTGCGTGCAGGTGTCGGCCGATCTGGCCGCGACGGACCGCATCGTCCCGGTGCGTGATTCCAAGGCGCCCGCTGACGCGGTGCTGTCGCTCTCGACTGATGCGTTCGCCGCCTTCGTCGGCGGGGTGCGCGGGGGGAGGCTGGCATGACGGCTGGTTCCTCTGAGGGCCTGCGCTGGTTCAGCTCCTCTCACAGCAACAACGGCGGCGACTGTGTCGAGGCGACCGCCGACCTGGTCACCACCGAGGGCGCGGTGTCGGTGCGTGATTCCAAAGCACCCGCCGACGCGGTACTGACGCTGCCGGCCGGTGCGTTCGCCGCCTTCGTCGCCGGCGTACGCGAGAGCGGTCTGACCCGCTGAGCCGTAGTGCGTGACCGCAGGCCGCTCCCGTTCCGGGGCGGCCTGCGGTGTTCTCCGGTGCGCGACCCCCCTCATGAGCTGGAGGGGGTCGGGCAACCGGTTCCGGGATGGGGCTGCCGGTGTTTGTGCGTCTGGAGGTGGAGCAGGCGCGGGGGACCGAGCCACCGCCCCACGCGCGCGGCGGCAACGAACCACCCGGTGGAGGACTTCGACATGCCCCGACAGCGCACCCGCCGCACCACCCGCTCCGCCGCCCTGACCGCCGGAGTCCTCGCCGCGACCCTGGCCCTGGGCGCCTGCGGCAGCGACGACTCCGCCGACGACGACGCGCAGGCCACCGAGACGGTCGCCTCCGAGACCGAGACCGGCACCGAGGACGACACCACGTCCGAGCAGGAGGAAACCACCGAGGACGACGGTGCGGACGCCGGTGGTCCCGCCGCCGAAAGAGACGCCGAGGACGGCGACGACGGCGAGCTCGACCGCACCGAGGAGCTTCCCGACGGCTCCGCCGTGGACATCTACGAGATCGACTTCCAGATCTACCGTGCCGAGATCATCGGGGAGGACGGCGTCCTCGGGACGCTCCGCGCCGAGGGCGGGCTGGACGGGATCGAGCTCAACGCCATGTACGTCGTGCTGGAGACGGACGGCTCGCTGCACGCCTGGACCGGCGCGGGCGAGCAGGGACCGGGCACCTTCACCGTGGACGGCGGCTGGGAGGTGGAGGTCACCCGGCACGACGACACGCACTGGGAGGCGAAGATCTCCGGCAGCAGCGGCGCCGAGGACACCATCACCGCGAACGGCGAGGACGCCGTCGCCCACGCCAACGGCATCTACATCGTGCTGACCTGGGCCGGGGTCGTCAGCTCCTACGATCCCGAGGCCGAGAGCACCGAGTGATCCGGGTCGCGTCCCCGCGGCGCGCCGCGCCGGGCCGGCTCATGACAGGGCGGTGGCCGCCACGCCTCGGACCGAGGGGCGGGCGGCACCGTCCTGTCATGCTGCCGGGGCTGCCGGCGCTCAGAGTTCCGTGGGCTCACGGGGCCCGTCGGTCGCACGGGCGACCTCGATGACCATGGTGCTGCCGTCCTTGGAGAACACGTACTCCGGAAGCTGCTGCCCCTCGAAGCCGTGACCGCTGAGGCCGATGCCGACCGTGTTCTCGCCCTCGAAGACGGGCGACGCCTTCGCGTCCACCACGAGGTCGTTGAGCCCGTCGATCTCCGGGTCGGGGTGCGCGAACCCCTGGTTGGTGAACTTGAAGGAGAGCAGCCAGTCGCCCTCGACCTCCAGGTCGGTGCCCTCGCCGCCGTGGGTGACCTCCGAGACGACATCGTGCCAGAAGGCGGGGACCTCCTCCGCGAACTCCAGGCGAATGGTGTCGGCCTCCTCGCCCTCCTCGACGGTGATCGCCCGCAGCGCCGGTTCGTCGTCCTCACCGAGCCCTGCCGGCTCCGTCTCCTCCGCCTCGTCGGCATCGGTGTCGGCGTCGGTCCCGGCATCGTCGGTGGCCGTGTCGTCCGTCTCGCCGGCGTCCGGGTCGGCGTCGCCGGTCGCCGCGCCGTCGTCCGCGCCGGTCTCCCCGGCCGTGTCGTCCTCCTGCTGCTGCCCGGCGGGCTCGGCTGCCTCGCTGCCGTTCTGCTCGTCGTCCCCGCTGCCGCAGGCGGTCAGCGCCAGCGCCGCGACCGCCGCCAGCGCTGCCGAACGTGCGCCTGTCCTGCGAATGCTGCGCATCCCGTGCCTCCGCGTCCTCCGAGGCCGGCCGCTCCGGCCCCGCGTGACGACCCATGGTCATGGCGGTGTCAACGACCGCCGAGGAGGACACGCCGCCCCATCGGAACCCCAACTACCAAACAAGACCGGTGCAGTTGACGCGAAACGACCGTCCCCACGCGCAGGGACGCCGCACACCGTGGCGGTGTGCGGCGTCCCTGGCGGGGTTCCCGCGTGGTGCGGGCCCCGGGGCTACCCGCCGGAGCGGGCCGCGCGGCGTGCACGACGGGCGGCGCGGCGCTCCTCGGCACTCTCCGGCTTGTCGGGGAAGCGGCGGGGGACCACCCGCCAGGAGACCTCCAGCAACACCAGTGCGACACCGGCGATGCCGACCGCCATCAGCGGCATGGTGGTGCCGACCAGGTCCAGTGCGAAGAACTCCCGCAGGAACGGGGTGACCAGCACGACCAGGAAACCGCCGCCCATGCAGAGCAGCAGCCCCAGCCGCCACCAGGTGTACGGCCTGGCGATGATCGAGAGCACGCCCATCGCGCACAGGAAGAGCGTCAGCGTCGCCGCCGACGTCTCCGCGGTCAGCGTGTCCTCCGTGGCGCCGTAGTGGTGCCGGGCCAACAGGTACGTCGTGAAGGTCGCGACACCGGCGATCAGGCCGAACGGCACCGCCAACCGCAGCACCCGCCGCACGAAGTGCGGCCGGGCCCGCTCGATGTTGGGCGCGAGCGCCAGGAAGAACGCCGGGATGCCGATGGTGAACGCCGACAACAGCGTCATGTGGCGCGGCAGGAACGGGTACGGCACCTGGCTGATGATCACGGCGAACGCGAGGAAGACCGAGTAGACCGTCTTCGTCAGGAAGAGGTTGGCGACGCGCTCGATGTTGCCGATCACCCGCCGGCCCTCGGCCACCACCGACGGCAGCGTCGCGAAGCTGTTGTTCATCAGCACGATCTGGGCGACGCCCTTGGTGGCCTCCGACCCGGCGCCCATGGAGACGCCGATGTCGGCGTCCTTCAGCGCCAGCACGTCGTTGACGCCGTCGCCGGTCATCGCGACGTTGTGGCCGCGGTTCTGGAGCGCGGCGACCATGTCGCGCTTCTGCTGCGGGGAGACCCGGCCGAAGACCGAGCCGCGTTCGACGGCCTTCGCCATCTCCTCGGGGTCGTCCGGCAGGTGCCGGGCGTCCACGGGGGACTCGGCGCCGGGCAGCCCCAGCTTGGCGGCGACGGCACCGACCGAGACCGCGTTGTCGCCCGAGATGATCTTGGCGTCGACGTTCTGCTCGGCGAAGTAGCGCAGCGTGTCCGGCGCCTCCTGGCGCAGCCGCTGGTCCAGGACGACCAGCGCCACCGGAGCGACGTCCCGCGAGGGGTCGCCGCTGCCGTCGCGCGCGGCCAGTTCCGCCAGCGGTCGCTCGGAGCGGGCGAGCAGCAGCACGCGCATGCCCTGCCGGTTCAGCTCCTCCACGGCCTCCAGCCGCGCGTCGCCGTCACGGAGCAGGATGTCGGGGGCGCCCAGCAGCCAGGTCGCCTCGGCACCGTCCGGCCCGACCAGGTGGGCACCGCTGAACTTGCGGGCGGAGGAGAACGGCAGCGCGTCGGTGGAGCGCCAGTCGTCCGGCGCCGGGTAGGCCTCGACGATCGCCTTGAGGCTGGCGTTGGGCCGGGTGTCGGAGGCGCCCAGGGCGCCCAGCACCGCCCGCACGTAGCTCTCGTCGCCGTCCGGCGACGCGCCGGAGTCCGAGCTGCCGGCGCCCTTGCCGCCCGCGCCGGTGACAGCCGCCGGGCCCAGCAGCCGCAGGTCGGTGACGTCCATGCCGCCCTCGGTGAGGGTGCCGGTCTTGTCCAGGCAGACCACGTCCACCCGGGCCAGGCCCTCGATCGCCGGCAGCTCCTGGACCAGGCACTGCTTGCGGCCCAGCCGGATGACCCCGATCGCGAACGCCATCGAGGTGATGAGCACCAGTCCCTCGGGGACCATCACCACGATGCCGGCGACCATGCGCCGGATCGCCTCGAAGGTGTCGGCCCGCTCGACCACCAGCTGGCTGATGACCAGGCCGACGGCGGCGGGGATCATCAGCGTGATGCAGAACTTGAGGATCTTGCTGATGCCGCTGCGGAGCTCCGAGTGGACCAGGGTGAAGCGCGACGCCTCCTCGGCGAGCTGCGCCGCGTAGGCCTCCCGGCCGACCTTGGTGGCGCGGAACGTGCCCCCGCCGGAGACCACGAAGCTGCCGGAGAGGACCGGGTCGCCCGGCTTCTTCAGCACCGGGTCGGCCTCGCCGGTCAGCAGCGATTCGTCGACCTCCAGGCTCTCGGCCTCGGTGACGACGCCGTCCACCACCGCCTTGTCGCCCGGCGCCAGCTCCACGACGTCGTCCAGGACGATCTCCCGGGTGGAGACCTCCACGGACGTGCCGTCGCGGCGGACCTTGGGGCGGGCCTCCCCGATGACGGCGAGACTGTCCAGCGTGCGCTTGGCGCGGAGTTCCTGGATGATGCCGATACCGGCGTTCGCGATGATCACGAAGCCGAAGAGGCCGTCTTGGATCGGGCCGACGACCAGGATGATCGCGAACAGCACCCCGATGATGCCGTTGAACAACGTGAAGACGTTGCCGCGGACGATCTCCGAGGTGGAGCGCGATGATCGCGCGGGAACGTCGTTGATCTGCCCCCGGGCGACGCGTTCGGCCACTTCGGCACTGGTGAGGCCGCGTACGCTCACCGGCGCCTCCGTATCGGTCTGCATCATGGAGCAGACACTACGAGGATCTGTGCGCTTGTGCGTAGTCGGGGCGTGTCCGGGTAGGGCACGCCGGGGGTGGATTCTGTGGCTCACGGACAGCGGCCGCGGGCCCTGTCCCCCGCCCGGGGGTGGCCTTCCGGCGGCCCCGGGCTGCTCCTCACGGGGAGGCGCGGTGATCCGCTCGCGGTGAACTCCCAGGCTGCGGTGGGTAGGTGGCCCATCGGCCCCGTCGGCCCGCCCGCTGTCGCGGTGGCCGGCTTCCCGTACCGGCCGCCCCCGCCCCCGCGCCCGCGAGCGGGCGGCCGGGGGTCAGTGCGTGGGTGTGTCGGGTCGGGGGTCGTCGCCCCCGGTCGCCGCAGCGGAGGAGCCGGCGGCCGTGCCGCTCGCCGCGCGCTCGGCGTCACGGCGGATCGCCGCCTCCCGGCGCCCGTTGAACCAGAGACCGAACAGCCCCAGTCCGACGCCGACGAGGCAGGTCCAGATCCAGTTGGTGCGGCCGTCCTCGGCGTACCGGGACCAGAAGGGCAGCTGGGCGAGGAAGGCCAGCGCCCACAGGCCGGTGCCGATGCCGACCACCAGCGCCACGGGCCCCTCCAGCGGCGGGGGAGCCTGCCGCTTGCCGCTGGTCAGGTCGCTCCAGCGCATCCGTCCGTCCTGCCTTCCGCCCGCGCCCCGCCCGCCCCGCTCCGGCGCGCGGCGCCACCGCCGCTGCTGCCGGGCGCTCCGGGCCCGTCCGGGCAAGCCTAGTCGGCCCGGGTGCCCGCGCGGGGTGCGGGCCCGCCGGGCGTGCGGCACGCGACGGCCTGGCCGTGGACGGCGGGGCCGGGCCGTCGGGGCCACGGGCGGTGGCGGGTCCGCGGCGCGGGAGGGGCCGTCAGACGTCCTGGCCGACCTGCCCGCGCCCGTCGAGGCGGTCGGTCCGCTCCACCGCGTCGAGCCGGTCGGTCCGCTCCACCGCGTCGCGGAAGCGCTCGTCGAAGTCCTCGCGGACGAGCACGCCGGCCACGTAGTCCTGGAGGGTCATGCCGCGAAGAGAGGCGTGCCGGGTCAACCGGTCGATCAGCTCCCCGTCGAGGCGGAGGCTCAGCACTCGCGATGTCATCTCCCCACGGTCGGCGCAGCCGCCTGCCGAAAGGGAGTCTTCTCCCCCGGGCTCACCCGAACGGGTGAGTCGCGCGACGCGGGGGTCCGCTGTGGGGGCGGTCACTCGAAGGGGGTGCCCGGGAAAATTGTAGTTCGTTAGGCAAGCTAATGAGATACCCTGGGAGACATGCCGGAAACACCGGGCGTCAGCCCAGAGAACGCCGCCGCCGTCAACACACTGCGCGTCGGAGTGATGCGACTCGCCCGCAGAATCCGGCACCAGCGGGTCGACCGGTCCCTCGGCCTCGCGGAGCTCTCCGCCCTCGGCACCCTGCACCGCTGCGGCGCCATGACCCCCGGGGAGCTGGCCCGCAAGGAGCACGTCCAGCCGCCGTCGATGACCCGCATCGTCGGACAGCTCCAGGAACGCGGGCTCGTGCGGCTGGAGCCGCACCCCGAGGACCGCCGACAGAAGACCGTCACCGCCACCGAGCAGGCCGAAGCCATGCTCGAAGCGAGCCGCAGCCAGAGCAACGCCTGGCTGACGGAGCTGGCAGGCCGGCTCACCGAGGAGGAGTGGGAGACCCTCCGCAACGCCGCACCCGTCCTGCACAAACTCGCGCACCTGTAGGAGCAACCGCAAGAACAGCGCACCGGCGCCGACCAACCGGCGCGGAAAGAGAGACCTCTTGAGTCCGGGAACCGGACCCTCGTCCGCCCCCGATCCGAGCCAGGACCCGAACCGACAGGCCGCCCACCGCGGCACCCCCGAAGGAACCGCCGCCGACGCCCCGGCGGGCACCATCAGCAGAGTGCCGAAGAGTCCGGCCGAGGCGACGGTCCAGCGGGTCCGGCTGGTGCCCCAACGG
>NZ_JAAVJD010000081.1 GCF_012033735.1 Streptomyces lonarensis
TGGAGGTGTCGGGGCATCCGGTGTTGACGGGTGCGATCGGTGACACGCTCGATGAGCAGGCGCCGGTGACGGTGGGCACGCTGCGGCGTGACGACGGCGGCGCCGAACGCCTCCTGACCTCGTTCGCCGAAGCCCACGTCGGCGGAGTCGACGTCGACTGGTCCGCCGTCCTCGGCACCGGCACGGCTGTCGACCTGCCCACCTACGCCTTCCAGCGCAGCCGCTACTGGGCCGAGGTGGCCCGCTCCGCGGTGAGCGGGGTCACCGAGGGCGACGCCGAGTTCTGGGCCGCCGTCGAGGGCGGCGACCTGGACGAGCTGGCCACGGCGCTGAACCTGGACGGCGGCAGCCTCGCGGAGGTGTTGCCGGCGCTGACCGACTACCGCAGGCGCAGCCGGGTGGACGCGACGGTCGCCGACTGGCGTTACCGGATCACCTGGGTCCCGGTCGCCGAGTCCGAGGCGGTGCTCTCGGGCACCTGGCTGGTCGTCGGCACGGGCGCGGACGCGGAGTCGGTCGCCGGACTGCTGGCCGGGCGCGGCGCGCGGGTCGTCACCGTCGCAGGGTCCGCGGAGGAGATCGCCGGGGCGGCGAACGCCGATGTGGCGGGCGTCGTCTCGACGCTGGCGCTGGACGAGGCGTCGCACCCCGAGTACGCGGTGGTGCCCGCGGGTCTGGTGGCGACGGTCGAGCTGGTCCGCGCGCTGGGCGCGGCCGGTGTCGGCGCTCCGCTGTGGGTGCTGACCCGCGGCGCGGTGGGCACCGGCTCGGGCGAGCCGGTCGTCAACCCGAGGCAGGCGCAGGTCTGGGGCCTCGGTGTGACGGCGGGTCTCGAACTCGGCGGACGCTGGGGCGGCCTGGTCGACCTGCCCGAGGCGCTGGACGCGCGGACGGGCTCCCGTCTCGTCACCGTCCTGGCCGGAGCGGGCGAGGACCAGGTGGCGCTGCGTTCGCGCGGCATCCTCGGGCGCAGGCTCGAGCGTGCGGGACGCCCGGCCCTCCGCGAGGCATGGCGCCCGCGCGGCACGGTTCTGGTGACCGGCGGCACGAGCGGTGTCGGCGCGATCACCGCGGAGTGGGTGGTCGGGCGCGGCGCCGAGCGCGTGGTGCTGACCAGCCGTTCCGGCCCGGGTGCGAGCGCTGTGGCGCGGCTCGCCGCGTCGATCGCCACCTCGGGGACGACGGTCGAGGTGGTCGCGTCCGACGCGGCCGACCGCGCGTCGACCCGCGAGCTGCTGGACTGGATCGACGCCACCGGTGCGCCGCTCTCCTCCGTGATGCACGCCGCGGGACTGAGCGGTGGCAAGCCGGTCGAGGAGATCGAGACGGCCGACCTGTCGCTGCTGCTCTCCGCGAAGGCGGGCGGCGCGGCCGTACTGGACGAGCTGACCGCCGACCGGGAGCTGGACGCGTTCGTGTTCTTCTCCTCGGGCGCGGCGACGTGGGGCAGCGGCGGCCTCGGTGCCTACGCCGCCGCCAACGCCTACCTCGACGCGCTGTGCGACAACCGTCGCGCCAGGGGCGTCGCGGCCACCTCGGTGGCGTGGGGCGTGTGGAGCGGCGTCGGCATGGCGGCGAGCGAAGGCGGCGAGCGGCTGTCGAACTTCGGCATGGACGGCATCGACGCGGTGCGCGGCATGCGCGCCCTGGGCCAGGTGCTCGACGCGGACGAGGGCGCGATGGCGGTCGCCGGCTTCGACTGGGCGCAGTTCGTGCCGACCTACACCTTCCGCCGCCCGAGCCCGCTGCTCTCGGCGCTGCCCGATGTCAAGGAGCTGCTTGCGGCGGAGGCCGCCGCCGAGACCAGCGCCATCGCCGGGGCGTCCGAACTCGCCGAGCGGCTGCGGGGCCTGTCCGTGGCCGAGCAGCGGCAGACGCTCACCGACCTGGTCCGCGGGCACGCCGCGGCGGTGCTCGGCCACGACGCGGCCGGGGACGTCTCCTCGCAGCGGGCGTTCCGTGACCTCGGGTTCGACTCGGTGGGCGCGGTCGAGCTGCGCAACCGCCTCTCGGCGGCGGCCGGCGTCAGGCTGCCCTCGACGATGATCTTCGACTACCCGAACGCCGACGCGCTCGCCGAGTTCATGCGGAGCGAGCTGGTCGGCACCGCGCAGGACGAAGGCGCGGTGCAGGTGGTGGCCGCCGCCGGTGGCGAGCCGATCGCCATCGTCGGCATGGGCTGCCGCTACCCGGGCGACGCCCACGGGCCCGAGCAGTTCTGGAAGATGCTGACGGCCGGGACGGACGCCATCGCCGGCTTCCCGACCGACCGCGGCTGGGAGGCGTTCGAGCAGGAGTTCGGCAACGACGCGGTCCGCGCCGGCGAGGCGTACACGCGCCAGGGCGGATTCCTCTACGACGCCACCCAGTTCGACGCGGGCTTCTTCGGGATCAATCCGCGCGAGGCGCTGGCGATGGACCCGCAGCAGCGGCTGCTTCTCGAGACCTCGTGGGAGGCGATCGAGCGGGCCGGGCTGGCCCCGACCTCGCTGCACGGCTCCGCCACCGGTGTCTTCATCGGCGCGAGCACCTCGGGTTACGAGAACAGCCTGCCGATCGACGACGAGGCTCTGAACGGCTACCGGCTCACCGGCGCCGTCTCCTCGGTCGCCTCCGGCCGCATCTCCTACGTCCTGGGCCTCACCGGTCCGGCACTGACGGTGGACACGGCCTGCTCCTCGTCCCTGGTGGCGATGCACCAGGCGGTGTCGGCGCTGCGGGCCGGTGAGTGCTCGATGGCGCTGGCCGGCGGTGTCGCGGTGATGGCCTCGCCCGGCGCGTTCATGGACTTCTCCGAGCAGGGCGGCATGGCCTCCAGCGGCCGGTGCAAGGCGTTCTCGGAGGGGGCCGACGGCATCGGCTGGGGCGAGGGCGCGGGCATCCTGCTCCTCGAACGTCTCTCCGAGGCGCGCCGCAACGGGCACCAGGTGCTCGCGGTGATCCGCGGCTCGGCCGTCAACCAGGACGGTGCCTCCAACGGCCTGTCCGCCCCCAACGGTCCCTCCCAGCGCCGCGTCATCCGCGCCGCCCTCGCCAACGCGCAGGTCACCTCCGCGGACATCGATGTCGTGGAGGCGCACGGCACTGGCACCGCGCTCGGCGACCCGATCGAGGCGCAGGCACTGCTGGCCACCTACGGCCAGGAGCGCACCGCCGACCAGCCGCTGTGGCTCGGCTCCGTGAAGTCGAACATCGGTCACACGCAGCAGGCCGCCGGCGTCGCGGGCGTCATCAAGATGGTGCTCGCCATGCGGCACGGCGTGCTGCCGAAGACGCTCCACGCCGAGGAGCCGTCCACGCACGTGGACTGGTCCTCGGGCAGCGTGCAGCTCCTCCAGGACGCGCAGGAGTGGCCCGCGGGCGACCGGCCGCGGCGTGCGGCCGTCTCGGCCTTCGGCATCAGCGGCACCAACGTGCACGTGATCCTGGAGGAGACGCCGCAGGAGGACGAGGCGGTCGTCACGGAGGAGAAGATCGACGCGGCTCCCGCCGCGGTCCTCTCCCCGGTGCTGCCCGCCTGGGTGGTCTCCGGGCGCGGCGCTCAGGCGCTGGCCGGTCAGGCCGGCCAGTTGCGTGACCACGTGCTCGCGGCGCCCGCGCTTCCGGTGGGCGACGTGGCGTGGTCGCTGGCCACGACCCGCGCGGTCTTCGAGCACCGCGCGGTGGTGCTCGGCGGCGAGCGCGAGGAGCTGCTCGCCGGTCTGACGGCGGTGGCCACGGATCAGCCCGTGGCCGGCGTGGTGACGGGCGCGGTCTCCCCGGCCGGGGTGGGCAAGACGGTGTTCGTCTTCCCGGGTCAGGGTTCGCAGTGGATCGGCATGGGCCGCGAACTCGCCGCCGCTTCACCGGTCTTCGCCGCGCGGCTGGTCGAGTGCGCGGCGGCGCTCGCGCCGTTCGTGGACTGGCGTCTTGACGATGTCCTTGCCGGTGAGCACGGCTTCGAGGCCGCCGATGTGGTGCAGCCCGCGCTGTGGGCCGTGATGGTCTCCCTCGCGGAGGTGTGGCAGGCGGCGGGTGTTGTTCCCGACGCGGTGGTGGGTCACTCGCAGGGTGAGATCGCCGCCGCCGCGGTGGCGGGCATCCTGTCCCTGGAGGACGCGGCGAAGGTGGTGGCGCTGCGCAGCAAGACCCTGGCGGCCCTGGCGGGCCGTGGTGGGATGCTGTCGATCGCGGAGTCGGCGGACGCGGTGCGCGAGCGCATCGCCCCCTTCGGCGCGCGCCTGTCGATCGCGGCGGTGAACGGGCCGCGGGCGACGGTCGTCTCCGGTGAGCCGGAGGCGCTGCGCGAGGTGCAGGAGTCGTGCGGCGAGTCGGTGCGCACCCGGATGGTTCCGGTGGACTACGCCTCGCACAGCCCGCAGGTGGACGAGCTCCGCGAGGAGATCCTCGCCACCCTGGCGGGCATCACCCCGGGCGAGGCTCACATCCCGATGGTCTCCGCGCTGAGTGGCGAGTGGCTGAACGGCCCGGAGATGGACCCGGGTTACTGGTTCGCCTCGCTGCGCGAGACGGTCGAGTTCGACCGCGCGATCGGCATCCTCGGCGAGGCCGGGCACGGCGTCTTCATCGAGGCATCCCCGCACCCGGTGCTCGTCCAGGCCATCACCGACAGCTTGGAGGAGCGCTCCCCGGTCGCCGTCGGCACGCTGCGGCGCGAGGACGGCGGCGCACGGCGCCTGCTGACTTCGCTCGCCGAGGCGTACGCGGGCGGCGCCGCCATCGACTGGCCGGTGCTGCTCGGCGGCGGCGAGACCGTGGAACTTCCGACGTACGCCTTCCAGCGGCGCCGGTTCTGGCCCGAGGTCCGCGAGGTCGAACGGCCCGCCTGGTCGGTGGACGACTGGCGCTACCGGATCGACTGGCACTCGGCCGACCGGACCGGCACGCCCGCACTGACCGGCACCTGGCTGCTCGTGGGCGACGCCCCCGACGCACCCGCGATCGGCGACGCGCTCGGGGCACATGGCGCCGAGGTGGTCCGCACGACGCTCGACGACATCGGCGGGATCGCACTCGCCGAGGTCAGCGGCGTGGTGTCGCTGCTTGCCCTCGACGAGACCCCCGACGCGGAGTACCCGTGGGTGCCGCGCGGCACGGCGGGCACGGTCGACCTCGTCCGCATCCTGAGCGAGGCCGGTACCTCGGCTCCGCTGTGGGTGCTGACGCGCGGCGCGGTGCAGACCGGCGCCGGCGAGGTGACGAGCAGCCCGGTGCAGGCGCAGGTCTGGGGCCTCGGCCGCGCGGTCGGTCTTGAGCACCCCGACACCTGGGGCGGTCTCGTCGACCTGCCCGTGGAGTTCGACGCCGAAAGCGGGGTGCGGCTCGCCGCGGTCCTCGCGGACGGCCGCGAGGACCAGGTTGCGCTGCGCGAGTCCGCCACCCACATACGGCGACTCGTCAGGGCGGAGCCCAAGCCGCGCGGCGGTGCGGCATGGCAGCCGCGCGGCACGGTCCTGCTCACCGGCGGCACCGGCTCGATCGGCGTCAGCGTCGGCGTCTGGCTCGCCGAACGCAACGCGCCTCGCGTGGTGCTGACCTCCCGGTCCGGCCCTTCGGCTCCGGGGCTGGCCGAGCTTGCCGCCTCGGTGGCGCAGGCCGGCTCGGACGTCGAGGTGATCAGTTGCGACCTGGGCTCGCAGGAGCAGGCCACGGGCATGGTCGGATGGATCGAGCAGTCGGGTCCCGGCCTGTCGACGGTGCTGCACTCGGCGAACCTGCCCTACCTGGCACGGGTCGAGGACACCGACCGCGAGGGCCTGTCGATGGCGCTCGGCGCCAAGGCCGGCGGAGCGGTGCACCTGGACGTGGCGACGGCCGGTCTCGACCTGGACGAGTTCGTCCTGTTCTCGTCGATCTCCGCGACCTGGGGCAGCAACGACCACGGCGCCTACGCCGCGGGCAACTCGTTCCTCGACGCGCTCGCCGAGAACCGGCGGGGCCGCGGCCTGCCCGCCACCTCCATCGCCTGGGGCGTCTGGGACACCCGGGACTGGGAGGCGGTGGAAGCCGTCATGGACGACCAGGGCGTGACCCGGGTGACACCCAGCCGTCTGCGCCGGCAGGGCATGCACTTCCTCGACCTGGAGCGGGCGCTGGTCACGCTGGGCGAGGTGCTCGGCGACGACGAGACGTTCATCGCGGTCGCCGACGTGGAGTGGAAGAAGTTCGCTCCGGTGTTCAGCGCGGCGCGTCCGCGCCCGCTGCTGGAGACGATTCCGGAAGCGCGCGAGGAGATGGAGCTCGCCGGACCGGCGGACTCCGGGACGGCCGAGCGCGGCGAGTACGCGACGAAGCTGGCCGCGATGTCGGCGGCCGAGCGGCGCCGCACCGTCGTCGAGATCGTGCGGGCCCAGGCCACGGCGGTGCTCGGCCACGATTCGGTGGCCGAGGTGCCGGCGGAGCGGGCGTTCAAGGACATCGGCTTCGACTCGCTCACCGCGGTCGAGCTGCGGAACCGGATCAACACCGCCACCGGCGTGAAGCTGCCCTCCACCGTGGTCTTCGACCACCCCAACGCGACCGCGCTGGCCGAGGAGATCCTCTCCAGGCTGCTGGGCAGCGACTCGAACGAGACCACGTCCGTCGTGGTGAACGCCCCGTCGGAGCCGATCGCGATCGTGGGCATGGCCTGCCGCTACCCGGGCGGGGTGCGCACTCCCGAGGAACTGTGGGAGCTGCTCGCCTCGGACGGGGACGCGATCTCCGGCTTCCCGGTCGACCGCGGCTGGGACGTCGAGGGGCTCTTCGACCCGGACCCGGACGCCGAGAACTCGACGTACGTCATGGAGGGCGGTTTCCTCTCGGGCGTGGCCGAGTTCGACGCCGGGTTCTTCGGGATCAGCCCGCGTGAGGCGCTGGCGATGGACCCGCAGCAGCGGCTGCTGCTCGAAACCTCGTGGGAGGCGATCGAGCGGGCCGGGATCGACCCGGCGGTGCTGAAGGGCTCCGGTACGGGCGTCTTCGTCGGCGCGGCCCCCTCGGGCTACGTCACGGCGGTCGGCGAGGTGGCCGACGTCCAGGCGCACCTGATGACGGGCAATGCGCTGAGCGTGCTCTCCGGCCGCATCTCCTACACCCTCGGTCTGACGGGCCCCGCCGTCTCGGTGGACACCGCCTGCTCCTCGTCGCTGGTCGCGCTCCACCAGGCGGTCACCGCGCTGCGCGGCGGCGAGTGCTCGATGGCGCTGGCCGGCGGCGTGATGGTGATGGCCGAGCCGAGCGAGTTCGTGGGCTTCTCGCGGCTGCGGGCCCTGGCATCCGACGGACGCTGCAAGGCGTTCAGCGACGACGCCGACGGCATGGGCATGGCCGAGGGCGCCGGCATGGTGATGCTGGAGCGCCTGTCCGACGCGAAGCGCAACGGGCACCAGGTCCTCGCGGTGATCCGCGGCAGCGCGATCAACCAGGACGGTGCCTCCAACGGCCTGTCCGCGCCGAACGGTCCCTCGCAGCGCCGCGTCATCCGCGCCGCGCTGGCCAACGCGCAGATCTCGGCGGCGGACGTCGACGCCGTGGAGGCGCACGGCACGGGCACCGAGCTGGGTGACCCGATCGAGGCCGGCGCGCTGCTCGCCACCTACGGCCAGGGCCGCGCCGCGGACCGGCCGCTGTGGCTCGGCTCGGTGAAGTCGAACATCGGTCACGCGCAGCAGGCCGCCGGCATCGCGGGCGTCATCAAGATGGTGATGGCGCTCAACCACGGCCTGCTGCCCCGGACGCTGCACGCCGACACCCCGTCCACGCACGTGGACTGGGAGTCGGGCAACGTGCGGCTGCTCACCGAGGCACACGACTGGCAGCCGGGTGACCGGCCGCGGCGCGCGGGTGTCTCGGCGTTCGGCATCAGCGGCACCAACGCGCACCTGATCCTGGAGGAGGCGCCGCACGAGGAAGAGGCGGCGGCCGAGGCGGCGGAGCCGGGTGCGGCTCCCGTCGCGGTCCTCTCCGCCCCCCTGCCGGCCTGGCTGGTCTCCGGCCGGAGCGCCGTGGCCCTCGCGGGTCAGGCGGGCCGGCTGCGGGAGCGCGTGCTGGCGCGGCCCGAGGTTCCGGTGGGGGATGTGGCGTGGTCGCTGGCCACGACGCGTTCGGTCTTCGAGCACCGCGCGGTGGTGCTGGGCGCCGAGCGCGAGGTGTTGGCGGCCGGTCTGGCCGCGGTGGCCACGGAGCAGCCGTCGGCCGGCGTGGTGACCGGCGAGATCGCCCAGAGCGGCGTCGGGCGGACGGTGTTCGTCTTTCCGGGTCAGGGTTCGCAGTGGATCGGTATGGGCCGTGAGCTGGCGGCTGTGTCGCCGGTGTTCGCTGCGCGTCTTGCCGAGGCCGGGGCGGCGCTTGCGCCGTTCGTGGACTGGGAGCTGGACGCTGTGCTCGCGGGTGAGCACGGGTTCGAGGCCGCGGATGTGGTGCAGCCGGCGCTGTGGGCGGTGATGGTCTCCCTCGCGGAGGTCTGGCGCGCCGCGGGTGTTGTTCCTGACGCGGTGGTGGGTCATTCGCAGGGTGAGATTGCCGCCGCCGCGGTGGCGGGCATCCTCTCCCTCCAGGACGCGGCGAAGGTGGTGGCGCTGCGCAGCAGGACGCTTGCGGCCCTGGCGGGTCGTGGGGGGATGCTGTCGATCGCGGAGTCGGCGGACGCGGTGCGCGTGCGCATCGCTCCCTTCGGTGAGCGCCTGTCGATCGCGGCGGTGAACGGGCCGCGGGCGACGGTGGTCTCCGGTGAGCCGGAGGCGCTGCGCGAGGTGCAGGAGTCGTGCGGCGAGTCGGTGCGCACCCGGATGGTCCCGGTGGACTACGCCTCGCACAGCCCGCAGGTGGACGAGCTCCGCGAGGAGATCCTCGCCACCCTGGCGGGCATCACCCCGGGCGAGGCCAGGATTCCGATGGTTTCCGCGCTGAGTGGCGAGTGGCTGAACGGTCCGGAGATGGACCCGGGTTACTGGTTCGCCTCGCTGCGCGAGACGGTCGAGTTCGACCGCGCGATCAGCATCCTCGGCGAGGCCGGGCACGGCGTGTTCGTCGAGTCCTCGCCGCACCCGGTGCTCACCGGTGCGATCGGTGACGCGGTGCAGGAGAACGCGGACGCCGTGGTCGTCGGCACGCTGCGGCGCGAGGACGGCGGCGCCGAGCGCCTGCTGACCTCGTTCGCCGAGGCGTACGTCAAGGGCGTCGGCGTCGACTGGGCCGGAATCCTCGGTGGCGGTTCGACCACGGACCTGCCCACCTACGCCTTCCAGCGGCGCCACTACTGGCCGCAGGCGCATGCGGCGGTCACGGGCGGTCAGGTCACCGAGGGCGACGCCGACTTCTGGGCCGCCGTCGAGGGCGGCGACCTGGACGAGCTGGCCACGGCGCTGAACGTGGACGGCGGCAGCCTCGCGAAGGTGTTCCCGGCGCTGACCGACTACCGCAAGCGCAGCCGGGTGGACGCGACGGTCGCCGACTGGCGTTACCGGATCACCTGGGCCCCGGTCGCCGAGTCCGAGACGCTGCTCTCGGGCACCTGGCTGGTCGTCGGCACGGGCGCGGACGCGGAGTCCGTCGCTACGGTACTGGCCGAACGCGGCGCCGAGATCGTCACCGCCGCCGGCCCCGAAGGGATCGACCCGGACGTGGCCGACGGCGTGGCGGGCGTCATCTCGATGCTGGCACTGGACGAGGCGTCGCACCCCGCGTACGCGGTGGTGCCCGCCGGTCTGATGGCGACGGTGGAACTCATCCAGGCCCTCGGCCGGGCGAACGTCGGGGCACCGCTGTGGGTGCTGACCCGCGGCGCCGTCGGCACCGGGCCCGGCGAGCGGGTCGTGAGCCCGACGCAGGCGCAGGTCTGGGGCCTCGGCGTGACGGCGGCACTCGAACTGGCCGGGCGCTGGGGCGGTCTGATCGACCTGCCCGCGGTGCTGGACGCGCGGACCGGGGCCAGGTTGGCCACCGTTCTCGCGGACGGCGGCGAGGACCAGGTGGCGCTGCGCTCGCGCGGCATCCTCGGGCGCAGGCTGGAGCGCGCCGGCCGTCCGGTCGTCCGGGCGGAGTGGACGCCACGCGGCACGGCCCTGGTGACCGGCGGCGTGAGCGGGGTCGGCGCGATCACCGCGCGGTGGGTCGCCGAGCGCGGGGCTCCGCGCCTGGTGCTGACCAGCCGCTCGGGCCCGGCCGCGGCCGGGGTCGCCGCACTGGCCGCCTCGATCGCCGCCTCGGGTACCGCGGTGGAGGTGATCTCCTCCGACACGGGTGACCGCGAGTCGACCGGCGCACTGCTGGCCTGGATCGACGCCACGGGCGCGCCGCTGTCGTCGGTGCTGCACGCCGCCGGTGTGACCGGTGGCAAGCCGGTCGAGGAGGTCGAAACGGCCGACCTGGCGGGGCTGTTGTCGGCGAAGGCCGGCGGCGCCGCCGTGCTCGACGAGCTGACCGCCGACCGGGAGCTGGACGCCTTCGTCCTCTTCTCCTCCGGAGCGGGAACGTGGGGCAGCGGCGGCCTGAGCGCCTACGGCGCGGCCAACGCCTACCTCGACGCGCTGTGCGACAACCGTCGCGCCAGGGGCGTCGCGGCCACCTCGGTGGCCTGGGGCCTGTGGGCCGGCATCGGCATGGCGGCGAGCGAAGGCGGAGACCGGCTGCTCGACTACGGGATGGACGGCATCGACGCGGAGCGCGGCATGCGCGCGCTGGGCCAGGTGCTCGACGCGGACGAGGGCGCGGTCGCGGTCGCCGGCTTCGACTGGGCGCAGTTCGTGCCGACGTACACCTTCCGCCGCCCGAGCCCGCTGCTCTCGGCGATACCCGAGGTCAGGGAGATCCTGGCGGCGGAAGCCGAGGCCGGGGCCGGCGTCGGGACCGGCGGTTCGGAACTGGCCGAGCGGTTGTCGGGCCTGTCGGTGGGCGACCAGCGGCAGATGCTGACGGAGCTGGTGCGCGGCCACGCCGCGGCGGTCCTCGGCCACGAAGCGGCAGGGGAAGTTCTGCCGCAGCGGGCCTTCAAGGACCTCGGGTTCGACTCGGTCGGCGCGGTCGAGCTGCGCAACCGCCTCTCGGCGGCTGCCGGGATCAGGCTGCCCTCGACGATGATCTTCGACTACCCGAACGCAGCGGCACTCGCCGACTACATCCGCGGCGAACTCGTCGATGCCGGCCAGGCGGCGGACGGCGCCGACCAGGGCGACGTGGTGCTGAACGACCTGGACCGGCTGGCCGCGGCGCTCGAGTCCATCGAAGGCGGCGCGGATGTGCGCCAGGACATCACCGAGCGCATGCAGACCATGCTGTCCCGTTGGCTGCGCGGCAGCACCGCCAACGACGAGTCCGCCGCCGGTGCCACCGGACGGCAGAACGTTGCCGGACAGCTCGACGAGGCCTCTGCCGATGAGGTTCTTGACTTCATCAACAAGGAACTTGGTGGCTCGTGATGATCACTTGTGGTCAGGCTGTGGCACTGTCTAGGGAGATTCACCGTGGCTGATGACAAGAAGATGCTCGTAGCCCTCAAGAAGCTGGCGGCTGAACACTACGAGGTCCGCGAGCGGGTCCGGGAGCTGGAGTCCGGCGCCCGCGAGCCGATCGCGATCGTGGGAATGGGCTGCCGCCTGCCGGGCGATGTCCGGGGCCCCGAGCAGTTCTGGGACCTGCTCGACTCCGCCACGGACGCGATCTCGGACTTCCCGACCGACCGCGGTTGGGAGGCCGTCGAGGAGGAGTTCGGCGGCGAGGCGGTCCGTTCCGGCGAGGCGTACATCCGGCAGGGCGGCTTCGTCTACGACGTGGCCGACTTCGACGCGAGCTTCTTCGGCATCAACCCGCGCGAGGCGCTGGCGATGGACCCGCAGCAGCGGCTGCTGCTTGAGACCTCGTGGGAGGCGATCGAGCGGGCCGGGCTGGCCCCGACCTCGCTGCACGGCTCCGCCACCGGTGTCTTCATCGGCGCCAACCACTCCGGATACAGCTCCGCGCTGCCGGTCGACGACCAGAGCCTGGACGGGTACCGGCTCACCGGCACCCTCTCCTCGGTGGTCTCCGGCCGTATCTCCTACGTCCTCGGCCTGACCGGGCCCGCGGTGACGGTGGACACGGCGTGTTCCTCGTCCCTGGTGGCGATGCACCAGGCGGTGTCGGCGTTGCGGGCCGGTGAGTGCTCGATGGCGCTCGCCGGCGGCGTGGCGGTCCTGACCTCGCCCGGCGCGTTCATGGAGTTCTCGCAGCAGGGCGGCATGGCGTCCAGCGGCCGGTGCAAGGCGTTCTCGGACGAGGCCGACGGCATCGGCTGGGGCGAGGGCGCCGGCATGGTGCTGCTCGAACGGCTCTCGGACGCCAAGCGCAACGGGCACCAGATCCTCGCGGTGATCCGCGGCTCGGCTGTCAACCAGGACGGTGCCTCCAACGGTCTGTCCGCCCCCAACGGTCCCTCGCAGCGCCGCGTCATCCGCGCCGCGCTGGCCAACGCGCAGTTGGCGGCGGCGGACATCGACGTCGTCGAGGCGCACGGCACCGGCACCTCGCTCGGTGACCCCATCGAGGCCCAGGCGCTGCTGGCGACCTACGGCCAGGAACGTTCCGGGGACGAGCCGCTGTGGCTCGGCTCGGTGAAGTCCAACATCGGCCACCTCCAGTGCGCGGCCGGCGTCGCGGGCGTCATCAAGATGGTGCTCGCCATGCGGCACGGCGTGCTGCCGAAGACGCTCTACGCCGAGGAGCCGTCCACGCACGTGGACTGGACCACGGGGAACGTGAGGCTGCTCCAGGAGGCCCGCGCGTGGCAGCCGGGCGAGGAGGCCAGGCGGGCAGGCGTCTCGGCGTTCGGCGTCAGCGGCACCAACGCCCACATCATCCTGGAAGAGGCACCGCCCGTCACCGACGAGCCGGAGGCCGCGGCCGAGGCCGGGGGAGCGCCGGCGCCTTCGGTGCTCGCCGACTCCGTCGCGGTCGTTCCGTGGCTGGTCTCGGGCCAGAGCGCGCAGGCGCTGGCCGGTCAGGCCGGCCGCCTCCGCGAGCACGTGCTGGCGCGGCCCGCGGCGACCGTCGGCGACGTGGCGTGGTCGCTCGCCACGACCCGCTCGTCCTTCGAGCACCGCGCGGTGGTGCTCGGCGGCGACCGTGAGGAGCTGCTCGCCGGTCTGGCCGCGGTCGCCACCGAGCAGCCCGTGGCCGGCGTGGTCACGGGCGAGGTCGCGCCGGGCGGCGTGGGGCGCTCGGTGTTCGTCTTCCCCGGGCAGGGTTCGCAGTGGATCGGCATGGGCCGTGAACTGGCCGAGGTGTCGCCGGTGTTCGCGGCGCGGCTCGCCGAGTGCGCCGCGGCGCTCGCCCCCCACGTGGAGTGGGAGCTGAACGATGTCCTTGCCGGTGAGCACGGGTTCGAGGCCGCGGACGTGGTGCAGCCCGCGCTGTGGGCCGTGATGGTCTCCCTCGCGGAGGTGTGGCAGGCGGCGGGTGTTGTTCCCGACGCGGTGGTGGGTCACTCGCAGGGTGAGATCGCCGCCGCCGCGGTGGCGGGGATTCTCTCCCTCGAAGACGCGGCCAAGGTGGTGGCGCTGCGCAGCAAGACCCTGGCGGCCCTGGCGGGCCGTGGTGGGATGCTGTCGATCGCCGAGTCCGCGGAGGAGGTGCGCCGCCGGATCGCCTCCTACGGAACGCGCCTGTCGATCGCCGCGGTGAACGGGCCGCGGGCGACGGTCGTCTCCGGTGAGCCGGAGGCGCTGCGCGAGGTGCAGGAGTCGTGCGGCGAGTCGGTGCGCACCCGGATGATCCCGGTGGACTACGCCTCGCACAGCCCGCAGGTCGACGAGCTGCGGGACGAAATTCTCGCCACGCTGGCCGGCATCGCCCCGCGCGAGGCCCGCATCCCGATGATCTCCGCCATGAGCGGCGCCTGGCTGTCGGGCCCCGAGATGGACCCGGGTTACTGGTTCGCCTCGCTGCGCGAGACGGTCGAGTTCGACCGCGCGGTGCGCGCGCTCGCGGGCAACGGACACGGCGTCTTCGTCGAGGTCTCGCCGCACCCGGTGCTCACCGGCGCGATCGGCGACAGCCTGGAGGAGTACGCCCCGGTCACGGCCGGCACGCTGCGGCGGGACGACGGCGGCGCCGAGCGCCTGCTGACCTCGTTCGCCGAGGCGTACGTGGGCGGCGTCGCCGTCGACTGGGCGGCCGTGCTCGGCGGCGGCAACACCCTCGAACTTCCGACGTACGCCTTCCAGCGGCGCCGGTTCTGGCCCGAGACGCCCGTGGTCAAGCGGGTCGGCGGGCCGGCGAACGACTGGCGCTACCGCATCACCTGGCAGCCGGCCGGAACGGACCGCATCGCCGCGCTCTCCGGCACCTGGCTGCTCGTCGGCGACACCCCGGACGCGCAGGCGATCGCCGACGCGCTGACCGGACACGGCGCCGAGGTGGTCCGCACGACGCTCGACGGCATCGGCGAGGTCGCGCTCGCCGAGGTCAGCGGCGTGGTCTCGCTGCTCGCGCTGGACGAAACCCCCGAGGCCAACTACCCGTGGGTGCCCGTCGGCACCGCGGAGACGGTGGACCTGGTACGGGTCATGTGCGAGGCCGGAGCGACGGCCCCGCTGTGGGTGCTGACGCGCGGCGCGGTGCAGACCGGGGCGGGCGAGGTCACCACCAGCCCGGCGCAGGCCCAGCTGTGGGGCATCGGCCGCGCGGTCGGCCTCGAACACCCCGAACTGTGGGGCGGCCTGATCGACCTGCCGGCCGAACTCGACGCCAGGACCGGCGTCCGGCTCGCCTCGGTGCTGGCCGACGGCCACGAGGACCAGGTCGCGCTGCGGCCCTCCGGAACGTTCCTGCGCCGCCTGGTGCACGCCGAGGCGCGCCGCGCCGACGCGGCGGAGTGGGCCCCGCGCGGCACGGTCCTGCTCACCGGCGGCACCGGCTCGATCGGCGTCTGGATCGGTGACTGGCTCGCCGCACGTGACGCCCGGCGCGTCGTGCTGACCTCCCGTTCCGGCCCTTCGGCCGCGGGCCTGGCCGAGCTGGCCGCCTCGGTGGCGCAGGCCGGCTCGGACGTCGAGGTGATCAGTTGCGACCTGGGCGTCCAGGAGCAGGTCACCGACATGGTCGCCTGGATCGAGCAGTCCGGCCCCGGACTGTCCACCGTGCTGCACTCGGCGAACCTGACCTATCTGGGACGGGTGGAGGAGACCGACCGCGAGGGCCTGGCCACGGCGCTGGGCGCCAAGGCCGCGGGTGCGGTGCACCTGGACGTGGCGACGGCGGGCCTCGACGTGGACGAGTTCGTCCTGTTCTCGTCGATCTCCGCGACCTGGGGCAGCAACGACCACGGCGCCTACGCCGCCGGCAACTCCTTCCTCGACGCCTTCGCCGAGGACCGGCGGGCCCGCGGCCTGCCGGGCACGTCCATCGCCTGGGGCGTCTGGGACACCCGCGACTGGGCGGCCGTCGACGCGGCCCTCGACCAGGGCGCGGGCCGGGTGACGCCGAGCCGCCTGCGGCGGCAGGGCATGCACTTCCTGGAGACGAAGCGCGCGTTGAGCACGCTCGGTGAAATCCTCGCCGACGACGAGACGTTCATCGCGGTCGCGGACGTCGAGTGGGAGAAGTTCGCCCCGGTCTTCTGCGCGGCGCGCCCGCGCCCGCTGCTCGACACCATCCCGGAGGCGCTCGAAGAGGTCGAGCCGACGCGGCCGGCCGAGACCGAGACGGCCGAGCGCGGCGAGTACGCGTCCAAGCTGGCCGCGCTGCCGGTGGCCGAGCGGCGCCGCACCGTCATCGACCTGGTCCGCTCCCACGCCACGGCGGTACTCGGGCACGAATCGGTCGCCGAGGTGGCGGCCGAGCGCGCGTTCCGGGACGTCGGCTTCGACTCGCTGACGGCGGTGGAGCTGCGCAACCGGCTCAACACCGCGGCCGGCGTGAAGCTGCCCTCCACGGTGGTCTTCGACCACCCCAACCCCACCGCCCTGGCCGAGGAGATTCTCTCCAGGCTGCTGGGGACGGACGCGGACGAGACCGGCTCCGTCTTCGTGCAGGCCCCGTCGGAGCCGATCGCGATCGTGGGCATGGCCTGCCGCTACCCGGGCGGGGTGCGCAGCCCCGAGGAGCTGTGGGAGCTGCTCGCCACCGGCGGCGACGCGATCTCCGGCTTCCCGGTCGACCGCGGCTGGGACGTCGAGGGGCTCTTCGACCCGGACCCGGACGCCGAGAACTCGACGTACGTCATGGAGGGCGGTTTCCTCTCGGGCGCCGCGGAGTTCGACGCAGGGTTCTTCGGGATCAGCCCGCGTGAGGCGCTGGCGATGGACCCGCAGCAGCGGCTGCTGCTCGAAACCTCGTGGGAGGCGATCGAGCGCTCCGGCATCGACCCGGCGGCGCTGAAGGGCTCCGGTACGGGCGTCTTCGTCGGCGCGGCCCCCTCGGGCTACGTCGCGGCCGTCGCCGGAGAACCCGACGCCGCGGCGCACCTGATCACCGGTAACGCGCTGAGCGTGCTCTCCGGCCGCATCTCCTACACCCTCGGTCTCACCGGACCCGCCGTGTCCGTGGACACGGCGTGCTCGTCGTCCCTGGTGGCGATGCACCAGGCGGTGTCGGCGCTGCGCGGCGGCGAGTGCTCGATGGCGCTGGCCGGCGGCGTGATGGTGATGGCCGACCCGAGCGAGTTCGTGGGCTTCTCGCGGCTGCGGGCGCTCGCCGCCGACGGACGCTGCAAGGCGTTCGCGGACGGCGCTGACGGCATGGGCATGGCCGAGGGCGCCGGCATGGTGATGCTGGAGCGCCTGTCGGACGCGCGGCGCAACGGGCACGAAGTCCTCGCCGTCGTGCGGGGCAGCGCGGTCAACCAGGACGGTGCGTCGAACGGTCTTTCCGCGCCGAACGGTCCCTCGCAGCGGCGCGTCATCCGCGCCGCGCTGGCCAACGCCCGGCTGAAGGCCAGCGAGGTCGAGGTGGTGGAGGCGCACGGCACGGGCACCGAGCTGGGTGACCCGATCGAGGCCGGCGCGCTGCTCGCCACCTACGGCCAGGAGCGCACCGCGGACCAGCCCCTCCTGATCGGTTCGATCAAGTCGAACATCGGTCACGCGCAGCAGGCCGCCGGTATCGCGGGCGTCATCAAGATGGTGCTCGCCATGCGGCACGGTCTCCTCCCGAAGACGCTCTTCGCCGAGGAGCCTTCGTCGCACGTCGACTGGACCTCGGGCCACGTGCGGATTCTTCAGGAGGCACGGGACTGGCAGCCGGGCGACCGGCCGCGCCGCGCGGGTGTCTCGGCCTTCGGCATCAGCGGTACGAACGCGCACGTGATCCTCGAAGAGGCGCCGCGCGAGGACGAGTCCGCCGCCCCCGAGGCGCCGGAGTCGGACCCCGAGGCTGGCGCAGTGCCGAAGCTGCCGGTGCTCGCGCCCGCCGTTCCCGCGTGGCTGGTGTCGGGGCGTGGCGCCCCGGCGCTGGCGGGTCAGGCGGGCCGGCTGCGGGAGCGCGTGCTGGCGCGGCCCGAGTTGCCGGTGGGGGATGTGGCGTGGTCGCTGGCCACGACGCGTTCGGTCTTCGAGCACCGTGCGGTGGTGCTGGGCGCCGAGCGCGAGGTGTTGGCGGCCGGTCTGGCCGCGGTGGCCACGGAGCAGCCGGCTCCCGGTGTGGTGACGGGTTCCGTCTCCCCGGCCGGGGTGGGCAAGACGGTGTTCGTCTTCCCGGGTCAGGGTTCGCAGTGGATCGGTATGGGCCGCGAACTCGCCGCCGCTTCTCCGGTCTTCGCTGCGCGGCTCGCGGAGGCCGGGGCGGCGCTTGCGCCGTTCGTGGACTGGGAGCTGGACGCTGTGCTCGCGGGTGAGCACGGGTTCGAGGCCGCGGATGTGGTGCAGCCGGCGCTGTGGGCGGTGATGGTGTCGCTGGCCGCGGTCTGGGAGGCGACCGGTGTCGTTCCCGACGCGGTCGTCGGCCACTCGCAGGGTGAGATCGCCGCCGCCGCGGTGGCGGGGATTCTCTCCCTGGAGGACGCGGCGAAGGTGGTGGCGTTGCGCAGCAGGACGCTTGCGGCCCTGGCGGGTCGTGGGGGGATGCTGTCGATCGCGGAGTCGGCGGACGCGGTGCGCGAGCGCATCGCTCCCTTCGGCGCGCGGCTCTCGATCGCGGCGGTCAACGGGCCGCGGGCGACGGTGGTCTCCGGTGAGCCGGAGGCGCTGCGTGAGGTGCAGGAGTCGTGCGGCGAGTCGGTGCGTACCCGGATGGTTCCGGTGGACTACGCCTCGCACAGCCCGCAGGTCGACGAGCTGCGGGACGAGATTCTGTCCGTCCTGGCGGGGATAGCTCCGCGCGAGGCCAGGATTCCGATGGTTTCCGCGCTGAGTGGCGAGTGGCTGAACGGTCCGGAGATGGACCCGGGTTACTGGTTCGCCTCGCTGCGCGAGACGGTCGAGTTCGACCGCGCGATCCAGATCCTGGGCGAGGCCGGGCACGGTGTCTTCGTCGAGGCGTCCCCGCACCCGGTGCTCGCCGGTGCGATCGGCGACAGCCTGGAGGAGCGCTTCCCCGTCGTGGTCGGCACGCTGCGGCGCGAGGACGGCGGCGCCGAGCGTCTGCTGACCTCATTCGCCGAGGCGTACGTCAAGGGCGTCGGTGTCGACTGGGCCGGGATTCTTGGTGGCGGCACGGTCGTCGATCTGCCGACCTATGCCTTTGAGCACCGCCATTACTGGCCGCAGACGCCGCACCCGGTCCTGGGTGAGGTGTCCGAGGGCGATGCGGAGTTCTGGGCCGCCGTCGAGGGCGGTGACCTGGACGAGCTGGCCGCGGCGCTGAATGTTGATGGTGGCAGGCTGGGTGAGGTGCTGCCGGCGCTCGCGGACTACCGCAAGCGCAGCCGGGTGGACGCGACGGTCGCCGACTGGCGTTACCGGATCACCTGGGCGCCGGTGGCCGAGTCGCAGGCGGTGCTGTCGGGCACCTGGCTGGTCGTCGGCACGGGCGCGGACGCGGAGTCCGTCGCTACGGTACTGGCCGAACGCGGCGCCGAGATCGTCACCGCCGCCGGCCCCGACGAGATCGACGCGTCCGTGACCGCCGGCGCGGCGGGTGTGATCTCCACCCTGACCCTGGACGACACCCCGCTGGCCGGCGACCGGATCGTCTCGGCCGGCCTGGTGTCGACGATGGACCTGATGCGTGCCCTGGAGGCCGCGGGTGTCGAGGCACCGCTGTGGGTGCTGACCCGCGGCGCCGTCGGCACCGGGGCCGGCGAGAGCGTGACGAGCCCGGTGCAGGCGCAGACCTGGGGCCTGGGCGTGGTCGCCGGTCTGGAACTGGCCGGGCGCTGGGGCGGTTTGATCGACCTGCCCGAGGAGTTCGACGCGCGGACCGGAGCACGACTGGTCGCCGTGCTCGCGGACGGTGGCGAGGACCAGGTGGCGCTGCGTGCGCGTGGTGTTCTCGGGCGGAGGCTTGAGCGTGCGGGCCGTCCGGTGGTCCGGGCGGAGTGGGCGCCGCGTGGCACGGTGCTGGTGACCGGTGGCACGAGTGGTGTGGGTGCGATTACTGCCGAGTGGGTGGTCGGGCGTGGCGCCGAGCGCGTGGTGCTGACCAGCCGTTCCGGCCCGGGTGCCAGGGGCGTCGCCGAACTGGCCGCCTCGATCGCCACCGCGGGCGCCGCGGTGGACGTGGTGGCCTCCGACGCGGGTGACCGCGAGACCACGGGCGCCCTGCTCGACTGGATCGACGCCACCGGCCCGGCGCTGTCCTCGGTGATGCACGCCGCCGGAGTCGGCGGCGGCAAGCCGGTCACGGAGATCGAGGCGGCCGACCTGGCGTCGCTGCTCTCCGCCAAGGCCGGCGGCGCCGCGGCGCTGGACGAGCTGACCGCCGACCGGGAGCTGGACGCGTTCGTCCTCTTCTCTTCCGGCGCGGGCACCTGGGGCAGTGGCGGCCTCGGCGCCTACGCCGCGGCCAACGCCTACCTCGACGCGCTGTGCGAGAGCCGCCGTGCCCGCGGCGCGGTCGCCACGTCGATCGCCTGGGGCCTGTGGTCCGGCGTCGGCATGGCCGCCGGCGAAGGCGGCGAGCGGCTCTCCGGCAACGGGATGGAGGGCATCGACGCGAAGCGCGGCATGCGCGCCCTCGGCCAGGTGCTCGACGCGGGCGAGGGCGCGATGACCATCGCGGGCTTCGACTGGGAGCAGTTCGTCCCGACCTACACCCTCTACCGCCCGAGCCCGCTGCTGTCCGCCCTGCCCGAGGTCCGCGAGATCCTCGCGGCCGAGGCCAGGACGAGCACCACGGTTGTCGGCTCCGAGCTGGTCGGACGGCTGACCGCGATGTCGGTGGGCGACCAGCGGCGCGAGTTGACGGACCTGGTTCGCGCCAACGCCGCCGCCGTACTTGGCTACGAGTCCGCGCAGGACGTGCTGCCGCAGCGGGCGTTCCGTGACCTCGGGTTCGACTCGGTCGGCGCGGTCGAGCTGCGCAACCGGCTGGCCACGGCCGCCGGTGTCAGGCTGCCGTCGACGATGATCTTTGACTACCCGAACGCCGCCGCGCTCGCCGAGTTCATGCGCGGCGAACTCGTCGGTGCCGCCGACGGCTCGGCGAGCTCCGAGGGCACGGTGCAGGTGGTGGCCGCTGCCGCGGGCGAGCCGATCGCCATCGTCGGCATGGGCTGCCGCTACCCGGGTGAGGTCCGTGGCCCCGAGCAGTTCTGGGACCTGCTGGTCAACGGCACGGACGCGGTGGGCGGGTTCCCCACCGACCGCGGCTGGGAGGCGTTCGAGGCGCAGTTCGGCGGCGACGCGGTCCGCGCCGGCGAGGCGTACACGCGGCAGGGCGGCTTCGTCTACGACGTGGGCGACTTCGATGCCGGGTTCTTCGGCATCAGCCCGCGCGAGGCGCTGGCCATGGACCCGCAGCAGCGCCTGCTCCTCGAAAGCTCCTGGGAGGCGATCGAGCGGGCCGGGCTCGCCCCGTCCTCGCTGCACGGCTCCGCCACGGGCGTGTTCGTCGGCGCGAGCAGCTCGGGTTACGAGAGCAGCCTGCCCGCCGACGACGAGTCGATCAACGGCTACCGGCTGACGGGCAGCGCCTCGGCGGTGGTCTCCGGCCGGGTCTCGTACTGCCTCGGGCTGACGGGTCCTGCGGTGACGGTGGACACGGCGTGCTCCTCGTCGCTGGTCGCGCTGCACCAGGCGGTGTCGGCGCTGCGGGCCGGTGAGTGCTCGATGGCGCTGGCCGGCGGGGTGGCCG
>NZ_JAAVJD010000082.1 GCF_012033735.1 Streptomyces lonarensis
GCCGGGATCCGGACGCCCACTGGCCCCGGGTGCCCGGTGGACCGCTGGTCGAACCAGCGGCCCCCGGACGGATCGGGGCCGCGCGGGCGCGGTCGGCCCAGGTCGCGTGGAGCCTCGTCCGGCGCGCCGAGGCGCTGCACGACGGCACCCGGGCGCGGCCCGCGCTGCTCGCCGGCGGGCCGGTCTTCCGGCTCCCGGCCGACGACGCCGACGGTGCCGACGACGCCGGCGGGCCGGGAGGGCCGCAGGTGGCGCTCACCGTGGACGACGGCCCCGATCCCCGCTGGACGCCCCGGCTGCTGGACGTGCTCGACGCGCACGGCGTGCGCGCCACGTTCTTCGTGATCGGCGAACGGGCCGCCCGCCACCCGGAGCTGCTCCGCCGGACGCTGGCGGCCGGACACACCCTCGCCAACCACAGCCACACCCACCCCCAGCCGTTCGCCGCCCTGCCGCCGGCGGCGATCGAGGCGGAACTGCGCCGCACCCAGCAGGCCATCCTCGACGCGACGGGGCAGGCGCCGCAGCTCTTCCGCGCCCCGGCCGGCGGCTGGTCCCGGTCGGTGCTGGCCGCGGCCCGGGGGCTCGGCCTCACCCCGGCCGACTGGAGCGTGGACCCCAAGGACTGGCGTGCACCGCCCGCGGCGCGGATAGCCCGGACCGTGCTGGGCGCAGGCCCCGGTGACATCATCCTCTGCCACGACGGCGGGGGCGACCGCTCGGGGACGGTCAGCGCACTGGCCACCGCGCTCGGGACACTGCGCGACCGGGGCGTGCGGTTCCGCACCCTGTGACGCCCGCTGCCGCCGCCTTCAGGCGGCGGCAGGCCCGCCTCCGCGCGGGGCGCCCGCGACGGCGCGGCGCGCCGGACGCCCTCCCCGGTCGGCGGACGACTCGACCAGCCGCTGCCGCCGCCACTGTGCGCCGTCCGGTGGGGGTTGGCGCGGCGCTGCGTCAACGGCGGCGGGAGGGGTACTCGGTGCGCGTCCGACGAACGCCCCGTCACCCGGACGGCTCCACAAGGCACCGGGCCGGGGCGGGCACCGCGGGGGGTGCGCCGTGGCGCACCGCCCGGCCCACCGTCCGCCACACGCACGGAGCGATCATGCGCGAGAAGAACCCCCTGAAGGCCGCAGTCGAGAAGGCCGCCGACACGCTGCGCGAGCCCTCCGACGGGCCCGAGGAGGGCGTGCCGGGCAAGCCCGCAGCCCGGACCCCCTCGCTGGAGCAGCCCACCCGGCCCGTCGAGCCGCTGCCCCCGAAGGCCGACCAGACCGGCCCCGCCGAGGTCAGCCCCACCGGCCAGGAACTGAGCGGCGACCCCGCGGAAGCCGCGCAGGCGGGCGCCCACCTCACCACCGCCCAGGGCACCCGGCTGTACGACACCGACCACTCCCTCAAGGCGGGGGAGCGGGGGCCGGTGCTGCTGCAGGACCACCACCTGCGGGAGAAGATCACCCACTTCGACCACGAACGCATCCCGGAGCGGGTGGTGCACGCCCGGGGTGCCGCCGCCCACGGCGTCTTCGTCGGGTACGGCACCGCCGGGGACGTCTCCCGGGCCGCCTTCCTGGCCGAGGGCGTCGCCACCCCCGTCTTCACCCGCTTCTCCACGGTGCTCGGCTCACGGGGGTCGGCGGACACCGTGCGCGACACCCGCGGCTTCGCGGTGAAGTTCTACACCGACGAGGGCGTCTTCGACCTGGTCGGGAACAACATCCCGGTCTTCTTCATCCAGGACGCCATCAAGTTCCCCGACATCATCCACGCCGGGAAACCCCACCCGGACCGTGAGATCCCCCAGGCGCAGAGCGCCCACGACACGTTCTGGGACTTCGTCAGCCTTCACACCGAGGCCACGCACCACACGCTGTGGAACATGTCCGACCGCGGCATCCCCCGCTCCTACCGGATGATGGAGGGCTTCGGCGTCCACACCTTCCGCCTCGTCAACGCCGCGGGCGCCACCACGCTGGCGAAGTTCCACTGGAAGCCCAAGCTCGGCGTCCATTCCCTGCTCTGGGAGGAAGCCCAGGTGATCAACGGCGTCGACCCCGACTTCCACCGCCGGGACCTCGCCGACGCCATCGAGGCGGGGGCACACCCGCAGTGGGAGCTCGGTCTCCAGACCTTCCCCGACACCGAGGACCAGATGTTCGAGGGCATCGACCTCCTCGACAGCACCAAGATCGTCCCCGAGGAGCTCGCCCCGGTCCAGCCCGTCGGGGTGCTGACGCTCAACGCCAACGTCTCGAACTACTTCGCCGAGACCGAACAGGTCGCCTTCCACGTCGGGCACCTGGTGCCGGGCATCGACGTGACGGACGACCCGCTGGTCGCCGGGCGCCTGCACTCCTACCTGGACACGCAGATCTCCCGGCTCGGCGGGCCGAACTTCGCGCAGCTCCCCATCAACCGGCCGCACGTCCCCGTCAACGACATGCTGCGGGACGGCCGCCACCAGAGCGCGGTCCACCGGGGCGTCGCGCCCTACCGCCCCAACTCGCTGGACGGCGGCTGCCCCTTCCTGGCAGGCGCGACCGAGGGGGCGTTCGTCGAAGCCCCCGTCACCGTGCCGGAGGCGTCCAAGGTCCGCCGCGCGCCCGCCTCGTACGACGACCACTTCAGCCAGCCCCGCCTGTTCTGGCTCAGCATGACCCCGGTCGAGCGCGAACACATCATCTCCGCCTACACCTTCGAGCTCAGCAAGTGCTACGAGCAGGCGGTGAAGGAGCGCACCCTGCGCGTCCTGGCCAACATCGACCCGGTGCTGTGCCAGGAGGTCGCCACCGGCCTCGGCCTCCCTGCGCCGGAGGCGACCGTCGAACTCGGCACGCCGGCGCCGAGCCCCGCACTCTCCCAGCTGCGCGGCACCTGGCCGGGAGACGGCCGGGTCGTCGGGATCGTCGCCGACGCCGACAGCGACCTGGCAGGGGTGCGCACCGTGCGGGAGGCCGCGCTGGCAGCCGGCATGGTGCCGCTGGTCATCGCTCCCACCGGCGGGGTCCTGGACCCGGACGGCGACCCGGTCACGGTGCAGCGCTCGTTCACGGCGGCGCGTTCGGTCGAGTTCGACGCCGTCCTGCTGGCGGGTGTACCGGCGGCGGGCAAGGACGCCTACGGCGCCCGGGACGCCCGCGCGGCGCGGGCCGCGGGCGCAGGCGCGGTGCCGCGCGGCGGCACCGACCCACGCGTGGTGCTGATGCTCACCGAGGCGTTCCGGCACAACAAGGTGGTCGGCGGCTGGGGCGATGTCGCAGCGGTCCTCGAACAGGCCGACGTCTCGCCGGGCGGGCCGGGGGTGGTGACCGGTACCGACGCCGGGGCCGTCTTCGACGCGCTCGCTGAGCTGCTCGGCGCGCACCGGGTCTGGGACCGGTTCCCCGCGGGGGTCTGACCGTCCGGACGGCACCACGGCCGGTGCGCCCGCACCCGCGGCGACGGGGCGGCGCACCGGCCGCGGCACGCGGTGCGGCGGCCGGTGTCCTCAGAAGGCCACGGTCGGTCCGGTGCAGATGTCGGCGCCCATGTTCCGCTCCATCATCCGCAGCGCCGGCTCGGCCAGGTCGCGATGGATGTGCGCCACGCAGTCCGCCGGCACCGTCACCCGCAGCCGGCGGATGTGGGCGTCCAGGGCCGAGTACAGCACGCACTGCTCCGTGACCTGGCCGCACAGCACCACATGGTCGACACCCATCTGCGAGAGCAGGTAGCTCATGGGCGTCTCGTAGAAGATCGAGTGCCGCGCCTTCACGACGAAGAGCGACGCGTCGTCCGGCACGATCGGCTCGACCAGCTCCGCGTAGCGGCCGGCCAGACAAGCGCTGACGATCTCACCGTGGTGGGAGCGCCACTGGCCGAAGTTGTCGTTGGCGTACACCACCGGTACGTCCTCGGCCCGGGCCCGCTCGATCAGACGGGTGAGCGGGGGAAGCGCCTCCCGCGCGGAGGGCACCAGCAGCTCGGCATCCGCGTGGTCGTAGGTGTTGATCATGTCGATGACGATGAGAGCGCTCTTCCCCATACGGCCCATCGTGGCATCACGCGGCCGCCGCAGCCGGTACGACGTGCCCGGGTTTGGCTGCCGGGCGAGCGGCAACCCGGCGGAGGTCACCGCGGCCCGGTCGGTTCGCCCGGTCACCGCCGCGACCGACCCCGTCCCGGCGCCCCGCCCGCGCCCCGACACCCGCGCAGGGAACGACGACGGAGGAGAACGAGATGACCCAGCAGCAGGCCCGGCCCGGACTGAGGGTGGTCGTGGTCGGTGCGACCGGCAACATCGGCTCCGCCGTCGTCGAGGCGCTGGGGAGGGACGACCGGATCGGGTCCGTGCTGGGGATCGCACGGCGCCCGACCTCCTGGCGCCCCGCCGGGACCGACTGGGAGACGGCGGACATCGGCGCGCACGGCAGCGTCCCCGACCTCGTGGACGCCTTCCGCGGCGCGGACGTCGTGATCCACACCGCCTGGCTCATCCAGCCCAGCCGCGACACCGCCGTCACCTGGGCGACCAACGTCCTCGGCACCGCCCGGGTACTGCGTGCCGTCGCCCTGGCGGAGGTCCCGGCCCTTCTGTACGCCTCCTCGGTCGCCGCCTACTCACCCCGCCGCCCGGGGGAGCGCCCCGCCCCGGCCGACGAGAACCATCCGACGCACGGCTGGCCCACCGTCGCCTACAGCAGGGAGAAGGCCTATGTCGAGCGCCTGCTCGACGTCTTCGAGCTGCGGAACCCCGGGACGCGCGTCGTGCGGATGCGGCCCGGATTCGTCTTCCGCCGAGCCGCCGCCATGGAGCAGCGGCGCCTCTTCGCCGGGCCGCTGGTGCCGCATCGGCTGGTGCGCTCCGCTCTCGTCCCGGCCGTCCCCTTGGTGCCGGGCGTCGTCCTGCAGACGGTGCACGCACGTGACGTGGCTGACGGGTTCCTGCGCGCCGCCCTGCGGCAGGAGGCGCGGGGGGCGTACAACCTCGCGGCGGAACCCCCTCTGACGACGGCGGACTTCGCCGCCCTGTTCGACGCCCCGGCCCCGCGGGTGCCGTACCGGGCCGTCCGCGCGGCCCAGGCGCTCGCCTACCGGGCACGCGCGGTGCCCAGCCCCCCGCAGCTGCTGGACGCGCTGCGCCGACTGCCGGTGATGTCCACCGAGCGGGCGCGCTCGGAGCTCGGCTGGCGTCCCACCGTCGGGGCAGCCGACGCCGTGGCCGAGATGCTCGCCGGGCTTCGCGACGCCGCGGGCGGTCCGACCGCTCCGCTCCGGGAGCGGGTGCCGGGCGGCAGAGCGCGGGAGGTCGCCACGGGTGTGGGACGCCGGGACGACCTGCCCGGGTGACTCCGCCGCTCCTCCTCGGCCGAGGCGGTGGTGCCGCCACCGTCCCGCGTCGGCCCGCGCGCCCCCGATCCGTCCGGGGGCCGCTGGTTCGACCAGCGGTCCACCGGGCACCCGGGGCCAGTGGGCGTCCGGATCCCGGCCGCCCACCGCCCCGGCCGGCGGCCGAACGGCCCCGGAGACGACGAAGGAGAGGCTCAGCGATGACGACAGCACGCGAGATCATGACCCCGGACCCGGTCTGCGCCGACGGCGACGCCTCCGTCCTGTCGGTGGCGGCGACCATGCGCGAGGAGGGACTCGGGGCACTCCCGGTGTGCGAGGGCGACAGGCTCCGCGGAGTCGTCACCGACCGCGACATCGTCATCGGTGTCATCGGCCAGGGTGACGACCCCGCCACGGTCACCGCCGGCGACCTGGTCACCGGGGAGGCCGTGACCATCGGGGCCGACGACGACGTGGAGGAGGCCATGACCACCATGACCGAGCACGGCGTGCGCCGCCTGCCGGTCATCGACGGCACCCGGCTGGTCGGGGTCGTCGCCCAGGCGGACATCGCCCGGGCCCTTCCCGACCCGCAGGTGGGCACGTTGGTGGCGGCGCTGTCCCGTCCCCGGCCCGCTGACCGGGCCGGGCCGGGGCGCGCAGTCGTCAGCCGGCCGCGTCCGGCTGCTGTTCGGCGCGCTCGGCGAGCCGGGCGCGCTGCGGGCCCACCGTGTGCGCCGGGTCCTGAGCAGAGGCGACGCCGGCGGCGAACACCCCGAACCGGGTGCACACCGACCCGGCCAGCAGCGCCGCGCCGGCCCCCACCCCCGCGGCGCGGAACCGCCCCGACGCCGGGGCGAGCGCGGCGCCCACCGCGGTCAGCACCCGCGCCGCCCGCAGCAACCGCCCCGCCCGCCCCTCCGAGAGCGTGGTCGCCACCGAACCCAGCCGGCGGCGCATCAGATGATCGGCCGCCGCCTCGCCCACCGCCCCTAGAACCGCCGTGGCCCGGGCGACGCCGGTCTCGGACCGCGGCCCCAGCAGCAGCGCAGCGCCCGACGCCGCGGCAAGCGCCGACCCGGCGAAGACGTAGGGCAGCTCCCGGTGCGCGCCGTGCCACGCGGGCACAGCGGTGTCGGCGGCCAGGACGGCCGTGTACGTCGCGACCGCCGGGCCCAGGAAAGCGGCCCCGCCGGTGGCGGCCGCACCGGCCCGCGGCGCCCTACCCGTCACGGCCGACAACGCCGCGGCGCCGGCGAACGGCCCGTAGACCGCCAGCAACCAGGAGCCGACGCTCATCGGCGAGGACGGCTTGACGACGCGCAACATGTGCGTGAACCGCGAGGGGACGCCGAGGTCGTGGATGAGGGCCGCGGTGGCCAGCCCCACCGACCCGACGGCGGTGACCTTCAACGCCGCGGCCGTCCGGTGCGCCCCGCCGGCGTGCAACGCGGCGGCCAGCACCGAACCCGCCCCGGCCAGCCCGCCGAGGAAGAAGTAGCCGGCGATGTCGCGGGCCTCCCAGGCGGGCGCCTTGACGACCGGACGACCGTAGTAGCTGTCGAAGGAGGCACGTTCCACCATGAGCTGCTCGCCGCCGCCGCGCCGGCGGCTCTCCGGCGGGGAAGCGGCGTGCCCCGCTGCGCTCTGCCCGCCGTTCGCGGCGGACCCGTGGTCGGTCATGCGCTTGCCTTCCGTCGTGCGGTCACCGCGGTCACCGCGGTCGCCGCGGCCGAGGCGCCGACCGCGCAGAGGAGTGCCACCCCGGCTGCCGCGGCGTGGCGCCACATCCGGGGAAGGTCGCGAGTCGTCACCTGCGGGTCCGGCGGCAGGCCGTAGACCTCGGGTTCGTCCAGCAGGAGGAAGAACGCCCCGTCGCCCCCGACCCCGTCGTCCGGGTCATGGCCGTAGAGCCGCGCCTCGGGGACACCGGCGTCGTGCAGGGCGTCGAGCCGCTGCGCGGCCCGCTCCCGCAGTTCGTCGAGCGGCCCGAACTGGATCGACTCGGTCGGGCAGGCCTTCGCGCAGGCCGGTTCCATCCCCGCGCCCAATCGGTCGTAGCACATCGTGCACTTGAACGCCCGGCCGTCGTCCGGCCGTTGCTCGATGACACCGTAGGGGCAGGCCGGCACGCAGTAGCCGCAGCCGTTGCAGATGTCGTCCTGCACCACCACCGTCCCGAACTCCGTCCGGAACAGCGCCCCCGTGGGGCACACGTCGAGACAGGCCGCGTGGGTGCAGTGCTTGCAGACGTCGGACGACATCAGCCAGCGGATCTTCGACCCCGGAGGCTCCTCCGCTGCGTCCCCGCCGGGGGCCGAGGCCGGCTCGACCGGGGTGAGGCCGAGCAGCGGGCGGTCCCCGGGAGCGACCGCCCCGTCCGGCGCTCCGCCGGACGCCCCGTCCGGCACCGTCTGCTCGACGAAGGCGACGTGCCGCCAGGTGGAGGCGCCGAGCTCCCGGGTGTTGTCGTACGACATCCCGCTCAGCGAGAAGCCGTCGGCGGGCAGCGCGTTCCACTCCTTGCAGGCCACCTCGCACGCCTTGCACCCGATGCAGACGGAGGTGTCGGTGAAGAAGCCGACCCGCTCGGGCGGGTCCGTGTACCCGCTCGCCCGCGCCGGGTCGTGCGGCTCCGCGGCCCCATCGCCTCCCGGTCGGCGCGTCTTGTCCTCTGCCGCTGTCATCGCCTGTCCCCTTCCGGTGTGTCGAGACCGCCGGTGGTACGGGTGACCCCGGCCCGCCGCCGGTACTCCGCGACCAGCGCCGGCAGCGCCGGCCCGCGCGGTCTGCGGCCCGGCAGGATGTCCGCGGTGAGCGCCTTGTCCTCCTGGATGTGCGCGTTCGGGTCCTGGACCACCGCCGTGAGTTCGTTGGCGGCGTCACCCGTCACCAGGCCGTTGGGCCCCCAGTGGAAGGGCACACCGATCTGGTGCACCACCCGGCCCTGCACGGTCAGGGGCGTCATCCGCCGGGTCACCAGCACCCGTGCCTCGATGGCGTTGCGGGCGGTCACGAGCGTCGCCCAGCCGCCGTGCTCCAGCCCGCGCTCGGCCGCCAGCGCGGGGGAGACCTCGCAGAACAGCTCCGGTTGCAACTCGCTGAGGTAGGGCGACCAGCGGCTCATGCCGCCCGCGGTGAAGTGCTCGGTGAGCCGGTACGTCGTCACGACGTACGGGTAGACGGCGGCGCCCGGTTCGTCCGGCCCCGGGTGGTAGCGGTTCTCCGGCCGGCTGCTCTGCAGCAGCACCGGCGACCGGCCCCGCCGTGGGTACAGCGCGTTGGGGACGGGGGAGTCCTGCGGCTCGTAGTGGGTCGGCATCGGGCCGTCCAGCAGCCCCGAGGGCGCGTAGAGCCACCCCTTGCCGTCGGCCTGCATGACGAACGGGTCGTCACCGCGCAGGGCCGCCACCCCCACCGCGTCCTCGGCCGGCACGTGGTCGGGGGCGAGCCCCGGTGGGAAGTCCGCGACGTCGTGCCCCACCCAGGCGCGGCGCTCCCCGTCCCACCACACGTAGGCCTTCCGCTCGCTCCACGGCGTGCCGTCCGGGGCGGCGGAGGCCCGGTTGTACAGGATGCGCCGGTCCGCCGGCCACGCCCAGGCCCACTCCCGGGCGGTCCACTCCATCTCCTGGTGCGGGCGGCGACGGGCGGCCTGGTTCACCCCGTCGCGGTAGACGCCGCTGTAGATCCAGCAGCCGCAGCGGGTGGAGCCGTCGTCGCGCAGCCCGGTGTAGTCCGTCAGCGGTGAGCCGTCCGGGCCGGTGCCGTTGATCTCGGCGAGGACCGCCTCCGCGGACGGCTCGTCGTGCGGCCCGGAGACCGGGTAGTCCCACGTCAGGTCGAGCAGGGGCCGGTCCATCGGGTCGGTGGAGCCCCGCAGCCGCTCCTTGATCCGGCGTCCCAGGTGGTACATGAACCACAGGTCGCTGCGGGCGTCGCCCTCCGGCTCCACCGCCGCGTCGTGCCACTGCAGCCAGCGGTTGGTGTTGGTGAAGGAACCCGACTTCTCGGTGTGCGCGGCGGCGGGGAAGAAGAAGACCTCGGTCTCGATGTCCTCCGTCCGCAGCTCGCCCGACTCGATCTCCGGGCCGTCCTGCCACCAGGTCGCGGACTCGATGAGCGAGAAGTCGCGCACGACCAGCCAGTCGAGCGCCGCCATTCCCATCCGCTGCATCCGGGAGTTGGCCGAGCCGACGGCCGGGTTCTCACCCATCAGGAAGTAGCCCTTGCACGCCCCGTCGATCTGGGCCCGCACCGTGGCGTAGGTGTCGTGCGCGCCCGTCAGGCGCGGCAGGTGGTCGAAGCAGAAGTCGTTCTCCGGCTGCGCGGCGTCGCCGTACCAGGCCTTGAGGAGGCTCACCACGTACGACCGCATCTCGTGCCAGTAGCCCTTGCCGGTGCGGGCGGAGTCGATCCAGCTGTCCAGGTTCTGGTGCGCGCGGTGGTGCGGCATCGGGATGTAGCCGGGCAGCAGGTTGTACAGCGTCGGGATGTCGCTCGACCCCTGGATGGAGGCGTGGCCGCGCAGCGCCTGGATGCCCCCGCCCGGTCTGCCGATGTTCCCCAGCAGCAGCTGGAGCACGCTCGCCGCGCGGATGTACTGGCTTCCGGTCGTGTGCTGTGTCCACCCGACCGCGTAGACGAACGCCGAAGTGCGTTCCCGGCCGGAGTTGGCGGTGAGGTCCCGGCAGACCCGCAGGAACAGCTCCTGCGGCACCCCGCAGACCTCCTCCACCAGCTCCGGCGTGTACCGGGCGTAGTGGCGCTTCAGCACCTGGTACACGCACCGCGGGTGCCGGAGGGTGTCGTCCCGGTGCGGACGGGGCGCCGCGACGGCGCCGCCCGAGCCGTGGGTCTCCGCGCCGCCGGCGCCCTGCGTGGCGGGGTCGTCGGAGGAGTCCTGGGTACGGCGGTCGGCGACCGGTTCCCGCGTCCCGGCCGACGCCTGCACCGGGGAGTCCTCGTACTGCCAGGTGGCCGGGTCGTAGGTGTGCGCCGCCTCGTCCAGGCCGGAGAAGACCCCGTCGAGGTCCTCCGTGTCGCGGAACCCCTCGCTCACCAGGTGGGCGGCGTTGGTGTAGGCGGTGACGTACTCGCGGAAGTCGGCCTCGTTCTCCAGCACGTACCGGATGACGCCGCCCAGGAAGGCGATGTCGGAACCGGCGCGCAGCGGCACATGGTAGTCGGCGAGCGCGCTGGTGCGGGTGTGCCGCGGGTCCACGTGGATGACGCGCGCCCCCCTGGCCTTTGCCTCCATCACCCACTGGAAGCCGACGGGATGCGCCTCTGCGAAGTTGGACCCCTGGATGACGATGCAGTCCGCGTGCTGCAGGTCCTGCATGAAGGTCGTGGCGCCGCCCCGGCCGAAGGAGGTGCCCAGCCCGGCCACGGTGGAACTGTGGCAGACGCGGGCCTGGTTCTCCACCTGGACGACGCCCAGCCCGGTCAGCAGCTTCTTGATGAGGTAGTTCTCCTCGTTGTCGAGCGTGGCACCGCCCAGGCTCGCTATGCCCATCGTCCTGCCGACCCGTGTCTCCTCGTGCTCCCACTCCCAGCCTTCGCGCCGCGTCCGCACGACTCGCTCGGCCACCATGTCCATGGCCGTCTCCAGGTCGATCGGCTGCCAGTCGCCCGCGCCCGGCGGCCGGTACAGGCACTGGTGGCGGCGAGCGGCGCCCGTGGTGAGTTGCAGGGTGGCGGCGCCCTTCGGGCACAGGCGGCCGCGGCTGATGGGGGAGTCGGGGTCGCCCTCGATCTGGACCACCCGGTCGTCGCGGACGTGCACCTCCTGGCCGCACCCGACGGCGCAGTAGGGGCAGACCGACTTCACCACCCGGTCCGCCCCGGCGGTGCGTGGCGTCAGACAACGGGACCGGGGCGAGGCGGCGGCACTGCCCCGCCCCGTGGGGTCGCCGCCGGTCAACTGGCGGTACACGGGCCACTCACCGAGCAGCCGACGCAGGTCACGCACGGGGGTCTCCGTTCGTCGCAGCACGGGCGGGGCCGCGTCCCGCGCGCCCCCGGCGGGGAGCGCGGCGCGGGGCGGCCGACGCCCTCAGGAGGGAGGCGCGGGGAAGGGGCGTTCCCGCAGGACACGGGCGAGGTGTGCGGCGGTCGAGGCCAGTGCCGCGGAGGTCGACCGGACCTTCTCCGGGGTCTCCGCCAGGTCCTGGTAGTCGGTGCCCTGCATCGCCTCGCCGACCCAGTAGGTGACGGCCTGCGGCGGAAGGGTGAAGCCGATGTCGCTCAGCCCCTGGAACAGGTCGGCGGCCACCTTGTGCGCGCCGTCCTCGTTGCCGACGACGGCGACAGCGCCGACGCGGCCCGACAGGAGGGGGCGTCCCTCGTCGTCCGTCTCGGAGATGTCGGCGTTCAACCGTTCCAGCACGCGCTGCGCGACGCTGGAGGGATGGCCCAGCCAGATGGGCGTGGCGAGCAGCAGGATGTCGCAGGCGAGAACCCGCTCCCGGAGGGCGGGCCAGTCGTCGCCCTCGCCGACGTCCACCGCCACCCCCGGCGGAATGGTGTGGTCGGCGGCGCGGACGAGCTCGGTCGTGGCCCCCTCGGCGGCGAGCAGTTCCAGCACCTGCTCGGCGAGCAGCTGGCTGCTGGACGCGGCGGGGGAGCGGTTCAGGGTGCAGACGACGGCGAGCGCGCGCAGTGGCGGAGTGGTTGTCATGGGTCGCCGGGTCACCCGCCGAGCGGTGCCTGAACCACGCCGGGCCGACAACTCACCCGAACGCCGCACCACCGCGCCGCGAGGTTTGAGCGCGGCGATCCTGGTCACTCCGGTTCCGGCGCCGCATGGCGCCGCATGGCGCCGCATGGCGCCGCACCCGGGCCGCCCCGCCCGACCCGATCCGGGCACGGCGCCCGCCCCTCCGACCGCACCGCCCTTCCCCGCACTTCGCCCACCTCCCGACAGGGGGAGCACCCCATGGCCCATCAGGACGCGCTCAGAAGACCACCGCGCGCGCCATCCGCGCCGCCGCCCGCCACCGCGGCCGCACCTGCCCGCACCGCCAGGCTGCTGCGGTTGCCCGGCGTCTACCGGCCCCAGGCGGACACGCTGCTGCTCGCGGGTGCCATGCGCCGCGAGGGCATCCTCCCCGGGATGGAGGTCCTGGACCTCTGCACCGGCAGCGGCGCGCTGGCGCTGCACGCCGCCCGACTCGGCGCCCGCGTCACGGCCGTGGACATCAGCCGACGCGCCGTCGCCTCCGCCCGGCTGAACACCGCACTCGCGCGGCTGCCGGTCTCCGTGCGCCGGGGCGACCTGCTCTCGGCGCTCCGCGGTCGTGCCTTCGACGCCCTGATCAGCAATCCGCCCTACGTTCCGGCACCCGCGGACTCCCCGGCCCGGTTGGGAGCCGGCCGCGCCTGGAACGCCGGCCCCGACGGACGGCTGGTGCTGGACCGCATCTGCGACGGCGCCGCCGCCGCGCTGCGTCCCGGGGGGATTCTGCTGCTGGTGCAGTCGCACCTCAGCGGCCCGGAGGCCACCGTGGACCGCCTCGCCGCGGCCGGTATCGGCGCCGCGGTGTGCGACCGGGTCACGGTGCCCTTCGGACCGGTGCTGCGCGGGCGCGCGCGATGGCTGCGCGCCCAGGGGCTGCTCTCCCACGAGGTGGGGGGCGAGGAACTGGTGGTGATCCGTGGCCGCAAGGGATGAGGCGCCTCGCCGGGTGACGGTGGACCGTCAGGGCCCGGTGCTGGTGGAAGGCCCCGTCGAGGTCGTGGCGGCGGACGGCACCGTCACCCGCTCCGACCGGTTCGTCGTCGCGCTGTGCACCTGCCGACGCAGCCGCAGCCAGCCCTGGTGCGACACCAGCCACCGCCGTCGCCGCCGCGACGGCGGCCCACCGCGCGGGGCCGACGGGCCCTGCCCTGACGGGGAGGAGCCGCTGTGACAGCTCCGCCCCCTACGGCAGAGCCGGACGCCCACGCCGCGCCCCGGCTGCCGTCCGCCCGCGGTGAGTTGAGCCGTGCGGTGCTGGCGCGCCTCGCGGGGCGGGACGCGGCCCTGCCCGACGCCGCCGCCGTCGGCGACGCCGATCCCTACGGCGACGACCTGCAGCTGCTGCTGTACGTCCTCTACGAACTGCACTACCGGGGGTTCGCCGGGGTCGAGGACTCCCTCGAGTGGGACCCGGCCCTGCTGCGGGTGCGGGGAGCGGCCGAGGAGGTGTTCCTCCGAGCCCTCCGCCGGGACGCCGGCACGGGCTCCACCGATGTCGCCGCGGCCGTCGCCGACCTGCTGGTGGAACCGGTCACCGACGACGGGACCGGCGTCAGCCACCATCTGGAGCGCGCCGGGGAGCTCTGGCAGCTGCGGGAGTACGCGGCGGTGCGCTCGCTCTACCACCTGAAGGAGGCCGACCCCCACCTGTGGGTCGTTCCCCGGCTGCGGGGCCGGGCCAAGGCCGCCATGGTGGCGGTGGAGTTCGACGAGTTCGGCGCCGGCCGCGCGGAGGACGTGCACGCGCGCCTGTTCGCCGACCTCATGGTGAACCTCGGACTCAGCACGGCGTACGGGCGGTACCTGGACGCCGCCCCGGCCCCCGCCCTGGCCGTCGTCACCCTGATGTCGCTCCTCGGGCTCCACCGGCGGCTGCGCGGCGCGCTGGTCGGGCACTTCGCCACCGTCGAGATCACCTCCTCCCCGGGGTCGCGGCGGCTGGCGGCCGCGATGCGACGTGCCGGGGCGGGGCCGGCGGCCGAGCGGTTCTACGACGAGCACGTGGAGGCCGACGCCGTCCACGAGCAGCTCGTGCGCCGCGAGGTGATCGGCGGCCTGCTCGCGGACGAACCGGAGCTCGCCGGGGACGTCGTGTTCGGAATCGAGGTGACCGAGTACCTCGAAGCGGTGCTGGCCCGCCATCTGCTGGCCTCGTGGCGCGACGGCCGGTCGGCACTGCGCGATCCGCAGCGTCAGCGCTGACCCGCGACGCAGCACGGCGGCCGCCGGGGCACCCCGGGCGGCCGCCGTGCCGGAACGTGCGGCCCCCGTCCGTTGCGTGGCGCGTCCGTTGCGTGGCGTGGGACCCGCCTCCGATGAGTCAGATGTCCGCGTCCTTGTCGGCGGGTTCGTCGGTGAGGTGCACCGCTGCCTCCTCGGCCGAGGCGGCCCCGCCGTCGATGCCGACGTCCTCGGCGAGGACATCGGTGTCGCGCCCCGTGGTGTCCGCCACCTCGGCCAACCGACCGGCCCGCTCCGCGCCCAGCTCGCGCTCGCGCGCCTCCCCCTCACCCTCGCGCAGGTCCCCGATGCCGTCGCCCTCCGGTGGGGTGACGTCGGGGACCTCCTGCGCCAGCCGCTGGTCGAGGGTTTCGCCCTCGCGTTCCTCGGCGGCGGTCGTGCCGAACTTCTCCACGCCCAGCGGGCGCTCCGGGGGCGAGTAGCCCTCCGCCATCCGGTCGTCCAGCCCGCGCTCGTCGAGGGTGTTCTCCAGATCGGGCTGGTCGTCCGACGGCAGGCTCCCGTCGTCCTGCTGGGGCTGGTAGACGTCGTCGCCGCGTGCCTCGTCCGTCATCACAGTGCTCCTCGGTTCTCGATGTCCCGTCGCCGTGGGCGGTCGGCGTGGGCGGTCGGCGCGCACGGCCCTGCCGGCGGGGGCACCGCGCGCCCTGGGCGCCGCAGGTCGATCATCCGTCCGGCCACGCCGATCCGCGAGCCGGAGCGCGCACGGCCCGGACCGCTCCGCAGCGGCGGCTACCCGGCCTCCGCCCTCCGAAGCATCCCCGCACTCCGACCCGCCGCGGGACGGGCGGACGAGCACAGTGCGGTAGCGGGGACGGTGCCGTTTCGCCCGGCGGCGCGCCGGGCACCCGGCGGTGCCCCGACGCCGACCGACGAAGGACATGCTCATGAAGGCCGTTGTGTGGCACGCAGTAGGCGACATCCGCCTGGACGACGTGCCCGACCCCTCCATCCAGGACCCCCACGACGCGATCGTCCGCATCACCACCTCCGCGATCTGCGGCACCGACCTGCACTTCGTCCGCGGCACCATGCCCGACATGAAGGAGGGCCGGGTGCTCGGCCACGAGGCGGTCGGAGTCGTGACGGAGGTCGGCCCCGAAGTGCGGAACTTCCGCCCGGGGGACCGCGTGGTGATCCCCTCGACCGTCGCCTGCGGGACCTGCAGCTACTGCCGCGCCGGCTACTACGCGCAGTGCGACAACGCCAATCCCCCGCGAGGCGGGACCGTCTTCTTCGGCGGTCCGCAGAGCGCCGGCGGTCTGGACGGCCTCCAGGCCGAGTACGCCCGCGTCCCCTTCGCCCACGTCGGGTTGGTCCCCCTGCCCGAGACGGTGGACGACGCGCAGGCGATCATGCTCTCCGACATCTACCCGACCGCCTGGTTCGGCGCACGGCTCGCCGAGATCGGCAGCGGCGACACCGTCGCGATCGTCGGCGCGGGGCCGGTGGGGCAGGCCGCTGTGGCCTGCGCGCGGCTCCAGGGCGCGGGCCGCGTCATCGTCGTCGACGGGGTCGCGGACCGTCTGGACCTGGCCCGCCGCCAGCACGCGGAGGTCATCGACTTCAACCGGGAGGACCCGGTGGAAGCCGTCCTGGAACTCACCGGAGGAATCGGCGTCGATCGCGTGATCGAAGCGGTCGGGGTCGACGCCCAGCGCCCGGCCCACGGGCCCGCCGCGGTGACGGACGAGGAGGCCCACCGGTTCGACGAGGAACGCGACGCGATCGCCCCGGACCAGAACCCCGACGGCGACACCTGGGTCGCCGGTGACGCGCCCTCGCTCGCGGCGCGCTGGTCGGTGCGCATGGTCGCCAAGGGGGGCACCGTCGGCTTCGTCGGCGTCTACCCGCCGCAGGTCCAGCAGTTCCCGTTCGGCGAGGCGTTCATGAAGAACCTCACCCTGCGGATGGGCAACTGCAACCACCGCCGCTACATTCCGCGGCTCGTCTCCATGGTGGGCTCCGGGGAGCTGGATCCGACGCCGCTGATCACGCGTTGGGCCGGGGAGCGGGACGTCATCGACGCCTACCGCACCTTCGACCGGCGGGAGGCGGGGTGGACGAAGGTGGCCCTCGGGCTGGACGAGCACGGCGCCGTCGCCCCCGGCCTCGGCACCGGGTCGGGCACCGGAACCGCGACCACCGCCGGAGGTCGCGCCGGCCCCGGAGGGGCATGACCGCCCGGAGCCGGCGGACGGCACCGGGGCACGAGAGAGGAGAGACCCCATGGCGGACAAGGACAAGAAACTCACCAAGGGGGACCACGTCACGTGGCAGAGCCACGGGAAGGACATCGGCGGCACCGTCGTCCGCCGGATCGAGCGACGCACCGAGGCCGGGGGCCGCACCGTCGACGCCTCGCGGGAGGAACCCCAGTACGAGGTGAAGAGCGACAAGAGCGGCCGGACCGCGGTCCACAAGCCGGAGTCCCTCCGCCGGAGCGACTGACCGACGCGCCGTCCCCCGGCCCTGGCCGGGGTGACGACGGCCGACGGGTGCCGCTCCGGCGAGCGGAACGGCACCCGTCGCGTCGGTCGCGGCGGGTGCCGCGGAGCGCGGTGGGGGCCGCCCCATGGCGGCGCTACGGCTACCGAGTCCAGGAAGGCCGTCTCTACGTGCTCCCTGGCTGGACCGAGGTGGTCAGAGAACCGCGCCCCGGCACGACGCCCACCCCTGACCGGCCGGCCGCGCCCTACGCTCAGCGCCTCGCCGAACGTGTCCGCCGCAGGCACGTGCCGCCGGTCGACAACGCCCGCGCGTATCCGTGACGGTCATCGGCGTCCGTCCTCTCGCCCTCGCGGGACGTCGCCGGGGACGCTCCGCGACGTCGAACGGCAGCGCCGGTCGGGCCGCTGACCATCGCCACCCGAGAGGGACCTGCGGTCCCTCAACAGCCAGGGCTTCCTGCTGCGGGGGACACCGGGCAGCGCTCCGGAGCCGGTACGGGTGCTTGCGGTCGTGGACGACGGAGACGACCTGCCGCGGGCGTGGGTCCCGTTGCCGGAGATACAAGCCCGGGCCGGATCAGCGCCGCAGGCACAACTCCAGATCCTTGCCCGCACCCCTACCGGGAGTGGAGCGGCCCGCGACGTTCTCGCCCGGGCCACCGAAAGCCACGCGGTGCCGTTGACGGGAGCAATCGTCCGCGTCGACACCGTGGACGACCTGGCCTCCACCCTGGCGATGCTGCGCGGGATCTTCTTCGGCGTCGGCGCGATCACCCTCACTGTGGGGGTGATCGGCGTCCTCAACATCGGGTTGGCGAGTCTGAGGGAACGGGCCGAAGAACTCGCTCTGCGTCGCGCTCTGGGAGCGCGTCGTTCGGACGTCGCGATCCTGGTGCTGGCAGAGTCCGTCCTCATCGGACTCCTCGGCGCGGCCACCGCAATCGCCGGCGCAACCGGCCTCTTCCACACCCTGGTACCCGCCTTGTGGGGCAGCGCCGGCAACGTGGGCTTCCCACTCTCCGCCGGCTTCGCCGGGCTTGCAGCCGGTGCCCTGGCCGGCCTGGCGGGCGGCGCAGTCCCCGCGCTGCGCGCAGCGCGGCTTCCGATCGCCACGGTCATGCGGGCCTGACCGGCCAGCGCCCCTCCTTGCGGCCATGCGCCGGCGGAAAAGTGCGGTCTCAGGACCCACTCGGCAGCTGTGCGGCCGGGCCGTCGTGCTCTCGGGCGGACTCAGTCAGGTCGAGGGTCTTGCCCCGTTCGAGTGCGGTGGGTGGAGGAGGTGGCGGTCGCCCAGGGGCTGCTCGAGAGTGACGTAGGCGCTTTCGGTGGCGCGGAGGTCCAAGGGGCACACCGTTCCTTCCGGGAGGGGCGCGTAGGACCGCAGTGGGGTGATCTCGACGTGGTCCGCCGTCTCGGTGATCCGGACTCCGCTCATCTCGTACTCGCAGGTGGGTTGAGAGCGGTACCAGAAGTGGATCTGTCGCCCGTCGTCGGAGAGCTCGGCGAACCACCACTGACCGGTCGCCGCCCCTGCCCGCTCTCCCGCTGCGGCGACGGGTGCCGGGCGGCGCTCGTTCTCGGGGGAAGCGGCGCGGCACCGTGTGGAGGGTCAGCGGCCAGGGTGTCGACGAGGGCCGGCCCGAGGACCGGCGGCAGGTGAACGTGCTCCCGCGAGGTACCTCCGCCCGAGCAGGCTGCCAGCAGGAACACCAGCGCAAGCGGTGCGGCGGATGCTGCCGGCCGCCCGGCACCGGTGGGACGCCTCGTGCGGCCGGCCATGCGGTCCTCAGCCCGATCGCCCATCGGTTCGTCCTCTGCTCGGAGACGACCAGCAACGTGCTGGTCGATCGCAGAAATGATGCCCGCCGCTTCGACGCGGTTGTCGGGAGCGTAGCGGACCATCGGCCCCCACCACGGTCGCCGTTGCCCACCGCAGGCATTCGCGTGGCCTGGTGGCCTATGGCGTCTCCATGCGTCAGGCGGAACCCGGGGATCTCCAGCACGATCCCCGTGGACGGTGAAATGCGACTCGGGACCCTGAGAAGTAGCCAGGGCTGTTCCCTGCGGTCCTGGAACCGGCCGAGGCAGGGCGGACACGCGCAAGAACGTATCGCCAGGTCCGGGCGCCCCGGTAACAGTCACCTGGCCCGTGCCACATTCGCGGGAGGGCTGGCTCGTCACTGAGCCGCGTGCGGCTTCCTGTGGGTGTGGAGGAGCGATGGCGAGCACGGGTCCCGACCCGGGGCCCCGGCGGGCGGGGCAAACGGCGCGGGTGGGGGAACGTGGCCGCCGGGCGGCCGGGGCCCGGCGGGGGCCGAGCCCCCGCCGGTGCCGACTACCGGGTCCGCGGCTCGGGGCCGAGGGCGGAGGCCAGTTCGTGGACGGTGTCGTACTGCTCGTCGGGCGGCAGCACCGCCAGCGACTCGACCAGCTGGTCGGGCGCGTGCATGCTGCGCAACGTGTCCACCAGGGCGTCCCGCCCCGCCGGGAACGAAGTCCGCCCCAGGTATCGGGCGAGTTCCAGCCGCAGCCGCTCGGGTGGGCCGTCGCCGGCGGCGCCGCCGACCGGGTCCTCGGCGACCTCCGGGTCGTCGTCGGCCGGCGGTTCGGCACGCAGCCCCTCGGCCGTCCGCGGCGAGGAGGTCGCCTTCAGATCCCCCTGGAGCTCACGCTTCATCTCGTCGTCCCGGAGGGGTCCGGTCTTGTCACTGCGGTCGGTCATGGCGCCTCCTGGGCGAGGTCGGTGGTGCCCCCGGCTTCGGGGCCTGGCCCTGCCGGGTGCCCCTGGCACCGGCCCGGAAACGAGGCGTTTCGCCCGACGGCCCGGGTGTTTCGCGCAGCGGCCCGGGGATGTCGCCCGGCGTCACGTCCGCGCGGTCCGCGGCCGGGCCCCGTCGGACGGCGCGGTCGTCTCCAACGACACCGCGTCCGGCGGGACGAGCCCGAGCTGTACCCCGTGACGCGGCAGCACCGCGTCCAGCGCCCAGTCCGCAGCGACCCGCGCCCGGTTACCCGGCTGCGAGAGGAGGTGGTAAGCACGGGTGACCGCCGCGGCGGGCAGCCCGGACAGCGGGAGCTTCAGCGGGTTGGCGGCCGCGTCTTTGCCCCCGAGGTCGACCATGAAGCCCAGGTCGTGGTGGACGTACTCCCGTTCGGTGCCGTGCCCGAAGGAAGCCGCGATGTTGTGGGCCGCCAGCTTCCCCTGCCGGTGGGCGTGCTGGGCCGTCATCGCGGTCGCCTCGCCGGTGCGGGTCAGGTCGGGCACCGCGGCTGCGTCCCCGCACGCGAACACCTCGGGTCGGCCCGGTACGCGGAGCGTGGACTCCACGCACAGCCGGCCCCGCTCCGTGGGCAGCCCCAGGGACTCGACGAACGGGTCGGGCCGCACCCCCACGCACCACACCAGGGTGCGGCTGGGGACGAAGTCACCGTCGCTGAGGTGCACCCCGGTGGCGGTCGCCTCCGCCACGGAGGTGCCCGTGCGGATGTCCACCCCTCGCGAGCGCAGCACCCGGTCGGCGGTGGACGACAGCCGCGGGTCGAGTTCGGGAAGCACCCGGTCGGCGATGTCCGCCAGCAACCACCTCGGGCGGGGCCCCGCCCGTAGGACGCTGTCGTGGCGGTGGAGCGCGTCGGTCAGCCGGACGCCCTGCGCCGTCACCTCCGTGCCCGTGTATCCGGCGCCCACGACGACGAAGGTGGTGCGTGCCCGCCGCTCCGCCGGGGAGGAGGCCGCGCTCGCCATCTCGACCTGCCGGGTGATGTGGTCCCGCAGGTGCAGCGCCTCCGCGATGCCGCGGAAACCGTGCGCGTGCTCGCTGATGCCCGGGATCGGCAGCAGCTTGTTGACGCTGCCGACGGTGAGGACCAGCCTGTCGTACCCGAGCCGGCCGCGGCGGCCTTCGGGATCGGTCCACCCGACCGTCCGGCCGTCCAGGTCGATCTCGTCCGCCTCGCCGAGGATCAGGCGTGCCCCGGGCAGTGTGCCGGTCAGCGAGACGGTCACCCGTCGCGGTTCCAGCGCCCCGCCGGCCACGTCGGGCAGGAGAGGGAGGTAGAGGAAGTAGTCGTTCGGGTTGATGATGACGATGTCGGCGGCGCCGTTGGCACGCCGCAGCAGCGTGCGGGCGCACTGGTAACCGGCGAAGCCGGCGCCGACGATCACGATGCGGGGGCGTCGGGTGGTCAACACGTCCTCCAGGGTCGGGCGGGTGGCAGGGCGGGAGCGGTGGTGCCGCGGGGCGCGCGGTCACGCGGGAGAGGCCGTCTCGGCGGCCGCCCGGCGCGGGGCCACGCTCCGGGGCGCCGCGGTGGCCTGCGGGCGGCCGGGCC
>NZ_JAAVJD010000083.1 GCF_012033735.1 Streptomyces lonarensis
GCGGCCACCGGTACGCGGCGGCCGCCGGCCCCCGGTCAGCTCGGCGCAGGCGGCGGCAGCTCCGCGGCCCCCGCCTCGAACAACGCGTGCGCCACTCGCAGCACCAGGGCGTCGGCATGACGGGGCCCCACCAGCTGCAACCCCATCGGCAGTCCGTCCGTGTGGAGCCCGCACGGCACACTGGCGGCGGGCTGCTGCGTCATGTTGAAGGGGTAGGTGAACGGCGTCCACTCCGTCCACCGGCGCATCCCCGACCCCTCCGGCACCTCCCGGCCGAGACCGAAGGCGGTCAGTGGCAGCGTCGGCGTCAGCAGCAGGTCGTACCGCTCGTGGAACGCCCCCATCAGCCGCCCCATCGCCATGCGGACATCGACTGCGGCCAGGTACTCCACCGCCGAGTACCCCTCTCCCTCGGTGCAGATCTCCCGCAGCCCCGGGTCCATCAGCTTCCGCGAGGCCCCGGTGATCCCGGCGGTGGCCCGCGCGGCGCCGCTGAACCACAGCGTGTGGAACGCCTCGCGCACCACCTCCGGGTCCGGGAGCCGAGGGTCCGCCTCCTCCACCGCGGCACCCAGCTCCGCCAAGAGGTCCGCCCCGCGCCGCACGGCGGACGCGATCTCCGGGTCCACCTCCGGCGCCCCCGGCGGGAGCGGGCCCAGGGTCGGTGAGTAGGCGATCCGCAGCCCGCGCAGCGGCGCGCCCTCGGCGCCGTCCGCCACCAGCCCGTCCCCGAAGGCCCCGGGCGGTTCCCCCAGGTGGGACCAGTCGCGGGGGTCGGGGTGCCCGATGACGTCCAGCAGCAGCGCCGCGTCGCGCGCGTCCCGGGTCATCGGGCCCACGTGCGCCAGCGTGCCGAAGGCGCTCGCGGGATGGAGCGGGACCCGACCGTAGGTCGGTTTCAGCGCGAACACGCCGCTGAACGCCCCGGGGATGCGGACCGAGCCGCCGCCGTCCGTCCCCAGGCTCAGCGGCCCGGCGCCCAGCGCGACCGCCGCCGCGCCGCCGCCGCTGGAGCCGCCGGCGGTCCGGTCCGGCGCGTAGGGGTTCCCCGTCGCACCGTGGGGCGGGCAGTCGGTGACGCCCTTCCAGCCGTACTCCGGCGTGGTGGTCTTGCCGAGGAAGACCGCCCCCGACTCCCGCAGCCGGGCGACGGCGGGGGCGTCCTCCTCGTTCGGGACGGTCGCGGCCGCCGCCGAGCCACGGAGGGTGGGGTGGCCCCGCAGCAGCAGGATGTCCTTGACCGTCACCGGCACCCCGTCGAGGGGGCCGGCCGGCTCCCCGCGGTGCCACCGCCGCTCGGCGGCCCGCGCCTGCGCCATCGCCTCGTCCGCCAGCAGCAGGACGAACGCGTTCACCCCCCGCTGCGCCGCCGCCGCCCGGTCGAGCGACGCCCGCGCCACCTCCACCGGGGAGAGTTCCCCCGCCCGGTACCCGGTCACCAGCCGCGCGGCGGTCAGCGCCGTCAGATCCGTCATCCGTGACTCCCCTTCGCTCCTGTACCCACCCGGCGCCGTCCGGCGCGGCGCCCGGGGAACCGCACGGTGTCGACGGCCCGCCGCGGCCCTCAGGCCCGCGGGACGTACCCGAGTCGCTTGTCCACCACGTTGACCAGCGGCTCCCCGGCCAGCCAGCGGTCGAAGTTGTCCGCGAACTGCTCCGCCAGGTCGTCGCGCCAGCCCACCGTGTCCCCGCTCATGTGCGGGGAGACCAGCAGGCCGGGCACCTGCCAGAGCGGGGAGTCGGCCGTCAGCGGCTCCGAGGCGAAGACGTCGAGCGCGGCGCCGCCCAGCCGCCCCGAGCGCAGCGCGGCGACGAGGTCGTCCTCCACCACGTGCGCGCCGCGCCCCACGTTGACGAAGTGCGCACCGCGCTTCATGTGTCCGAAGGTGTCGGCGTCGAACAACCCGGTGGTCGCGGCCGTCAGGGGTGCCGCGCAGACCACCCAATCGGCCTCGGCCAACAGAGCGGGCAGGGATTCGCTCGCGTGCACCCGGCCGAAATCCGGGTCGCCGTCGGTGCCGCGGCGCCCGACGAGATCCACCTCGACACCGAGTGCCGTGAGGGTGACGCCGATTCTCCGGCCGATCGGGCCGGAACCGACGACCACGGCGCGGCTTCCGGCGACCTTCCGTGTCTCCCGGTGCCGCCACTCACGGCGACGCTGCAAATCCGCTGTGGCGTGGAAATCCTTTGCCATGGCGATGACCATACCGGCCACATATTCGGCGATCGGTTGATCGAAAATGCCGCGCGCATTGGTGACCACGGTGTCGGATTCCACCAGTGCGGGGAAGAGCAGCCGGTCGACCCCGGCGCTGGCGGTGTGCACCCATCCGGGGCGGGGCCCGCCCCCCGGCCAGGCGCTGCGCAGCGCGTCCGAGGAAAAGTCCCAGACCAGCAGCACATCGGCATCGGGGAGCGCTTCCACCAGCGACTTCTCGTCGCCGAAGGTGACGCGGGCGCGGCCGTCGAGGCGCTGGAGCGCGGGCGGGACCGTCGGACCGGCGGTCGGGCCGGCGGAGACCAGCACGAGAACGCGGGGTTCGGTCATGAGCGGGAAACCATTTGGCAACGCGGACCTGTTTCGCTTCGGGCCGGATGAGTCCGGACACGGCTTCGGGTTCTCCATCGGAATCCGGCCGTCGCCGGATCACGGAAAACCCAGGATTGACCACGGTAGGGAGAAGAAACTACCGTCGTCAATGAAGGCATCTGTCCCGGCGTCCCGGTTTGCCCGACCGGCTTGTGTTCATCCTCGGCCAGATCAGCTCGTCTGCGCCGCCCCTCCGTCTCTTTGGGGTTACCCATGGATGTCTCCTTCGTAGGTGGACCGACGCCGCAGCGCGGCGTCGGCATCGTCGCACCGTTCGACTTCGCACTGGACCGCGAGCTGTGGCGCTGGGTCCCGGACGACGTCTCGCTCCACGTCACCCGAACGCCGTTCGTCCCCGTCGAGGTCAGCCTCGACCTCGCCCGCCTCGTGAGTGAGCACGAGACCCTCACCGAGGCCGTCCGCGCCCTCTCGGCCGTCAGCCCCGAGGTCGTCGCCTACGCCTGCACCTCCGGGAGTTTCGTCGGCGGCGGTGTCGGCGAGCGTGCCATGGCCGCCGCCATGTCCCGTGCGGGGGAGATGCCCGCCCTGACCACCTCCGGGGCGCTGCTCGACGCCCTCCACGAACTCGGGGTGCGGCGCGTCGCGGTGGTCACCCCGTACACCAAGTCGGTCACCGACTCGCTGGAGGAGTTCCTCGCCGAGGGCGGGATGGAGGTCTGCGGCCGCAGCTACCTCGGGCTGACCCGGGAGATCTGGCGCGTCAGCTACCGCGAGGTGGTGCGCATGGCGCACGAGGCGACCGAGGGCTCCCCGGACGCGCTCTTCATCAGCTGTACCAACCTGCCGACGTTCGACATGATCCCGCAGCTGGAGGCGGAGCTGCGCATGCCCGTCCTGTCGGCCAACCAGGTGACGATCTGGGACGCGTTGCGCCGGATCGGCAAGGAGGCCGTGGGACCGTACCAGGCGTTGCTCGACCCGGCGGCACGTCGCGGACCGGCGGCGATGGGCGGTGTGCCCGGGCCCGCGCAGGCGCCCGGCCCGCCGGCGTTCGCCGGTTCGGCCTTCACCGGCGACCAGGACGGCCCGGGGCTCTCGGAGGCGGGCGACACGCCCTTTCCGGACGACCCCCTCGGGCCGGCCTGACCACGCGGCCTTCGGGCCGCTCCCCGAGCCGGGGGCCGACACGGCGGCCCCGGCAGGCAGGGGGCCGCCCGGCGCGGACACCCGACCCGCCGCGGCCGATCCCGCCGCGACCTCGGACCCCGCGACACCCTCCGGGTCGACCGCCACCGCGGCCGACCCGGAGGCGGAACCGCAGACGGACCGCCACGTTCCGGAACCGGCGCGGGACGGCGACGCGAGCTGTGCCGCCGGACCCGGAGCGTGCTGCCGGCAGGCCACGGCGGCGGACCACCACGGTCCCCACGCAGAGCCGCACCCCGCGGGCGGCCCCGCCGCCGGCGGAGCCCCACCCGACGAACAGCCCCACGCCGAAGGAGACACAGTGATGCGGGAGACCGCGCAGGCGCAGTCCGCCACCCATGCGACCGACGCGACCGACGCCACCCGGACCGGGACGGTCGGGTTCCTGTACCCCGGGTTCTCGGCGGAGGACGACGCACCCCGCATGGAGGGGATGCTCAATGCCGCCGGGGGCCGGGTCCGGCTGCCGCTGGTGCACACCGACATCGGCACCGACGCGCACGAGGTCGGCGCGCTGCTGGAGATGGGCTCGGTGCAGCGGCTGGTACCCGGCGCCGCCGAGCTGCGGGAGCAGGGCGCCGAGGCGGTGATGTGGGCGTGCACCTCGGCCAGCTTCGTCTTCGGCCTGGAGGGCGCCCGCCGCCAGGCGGCGGAACTCGCGGAGGTCGCGGGGGTGCCGGCCTCCAGCACCTCCTTCGCCTTCGCCGACGCGGTCCATGCCGTCGGTGCGGGCCGCGTGGCCGTCGCCGCCACCTACCCCGAGGACGTGGCGCAGTTGTTCGCCACGTTCCTGCGGGACTCGGGGACCGCCGTGACCGGGGTGCGCTCCGCCGGGATCATCACCGCGGCCGAGGTCGGGACCTGGGGCTACGACGAGGTCCTCGCCCTTGCGCGCGCCGGGGACGACCCGACCGCCGACGCGGTGCTGCTCCCGGACACCGCGATGCACACCGCCGCCTGGGTGACGGCGCTGGAGGAGGCGCTCGGCAAGACCGTCCTCACCGCGCACCAGGTCACCGCCTGGCAGGGGCTGCGGCTGATCGGCCGCAGTGTGGAGTGCCCGGCGTTGGGGACGCTCTTCACCGCCGCCGACTGACACCGGGCAGGGGCAGGCCGGCGGTCACCGCCGGCCGCCGCCCCGGCACTGCCCGGCACTGCCGCCGGTGACGGCCGGTCGCCTCCGGCCGCGCCCGGCTCCTGCCGCCTTCCGCCGTGTTCCGCCATGATCTGCCATGGCGGAACACGGCGTGGTGACCGTGGTCAGCCGGCCGCGTCCGGTGGCACCGGCAGCGAGGTCCCGCCGATGAGGTCGTCGATCCGCTCCGCCGGGAGCGGTTTGGCGTAGTGCCACCCCTGCCCGGTGTCGCAGCCGATGCGGCGCAGCCGTTCCGCCTGCGCCTCGCCCTCGACGCACTCGGCGGTGACCGTCAGCCCGAGCTTGTGGGCCAGCTGCACCAGCGAGGAGACGATGGTCTCGTCAGCCGGGTTGAGGTGCTTCGCCGTGCGGAAGCCGCGGACGAAGGTGCCGTCCAGCTTGAGCGCCCGCACCGGGAGCCGGCTGAGGTAGGCGAGGTTGGAGTACCCGGTGCCGAAGTCGTCGATCGCGATCCGCACCCCCATGTCGGAGAGGTCCTGGAGCGCCTGGAGCGGCTGGCCCGCCGAGCCCATGACCGCGGACTCCGTCAGCTCCAGTTGCAGCAGCCCCGGCGGCAGGCCGGTCTCCTCCAGCACCTGCGCGACATCGCTGACCAGGTCGGAGTCCCAGACCTGCCGCACGGCGACGTTGACGCTGACGAACAGCGGCGCCGCCGGGTGCTCCAGCTGCCACCGGCGGGCCTGCCGGCACGCCTCGGTGAGCACCCACCGGCCCAGCGGCACGATGGCGCCGTTCTCCTCCGCCAGCGGTACGAACCGGTCGGGGGAGAGCCGGCCGAGGTCGGGGTGGAGCCAGCGCACCAGGGCCTCCACGCCGCGGACCGTGTCGTCCGCGAGCGAGACGATCGGCTGGTACTCCACCAGGAACTCCCCGCGCTCCACGGCCGGCCGCAGCCGGGCGGAGAGCGACTGCCGGGTCATGCGATGGGCGTTCCGCTCGGGGTCGAAGAGTGTCCACCGGGCCTTGCCGTCGTCCTTGGCCCAGTAGAGCGTGGTGTCGGCGGCCTGCATCAGCCCGGTGGGCGAGGTCTCCGAGCACAGCCGTTCCACCACGCCGATGCTGGCGGAGACGGCGAGTCGGTGGCCCTCGATGTCGAAGGGCCGTTGCAGCGACGCCAGTACGGCGTCGGCGAGGTCGGTCGCCTGCTCGGTGCCGGTGGAGTCCTCCACCAGCAGGGCGAACTCGTCGCCGCCGAGGCGGGCCACGAGGTGGCCGCCGAAGTCGCCGTCACCGGCGCAGTGGATCAGCCGGCGCGCCACGGCGTCGAGCAGCCGGTCGCCGACGCGGTGGCCGAGGGTGTCGTTGATCGCCTGGAAGCCGTCGAGGTCGAGGTAGCAGAGGCCGATCCGGCCGGTGGCGGAGTCGGCGAGGGCGCCGGCGACCCGCTCGAAGAACAGCGCGCGGTTGGGCAGTTTGGTCACCGGGTCGTGCATCCGCAGGTGGCGGAGCTGCTCGGTGAGGCGCCGCCGTTCGCTGATGTCACTGACCGACAGGAGCGTCCGGGCGGCGGGCGGGGCGCCCTCGGCGACGGCGGCCCGCGCCGCCGCGGGGGGCTCGCCGGGTGCCGTGCCGGCGGGCAGCGGTGTGAGCGTGATCTCGGTCCACACGGTGGTGCCGTCCTCGTGCTTGACGCGGTGCGCGTGGCCACGCGGACCGGTCCCCTCCCGGACGGCCGCCCGGTACTCCTCCCGGGTGCGGCCGTCGAGGTGGAGCACGGCGGGGGCGTCGGCCGCGTGGCCGGCGAGGGTGGCGGGGTCCCGGCCGAGGAGTCGGCCGAGGGCGCGGTTGGCGGTGAGGACGCGGCCCGCACCGTCCAGCAGGGCCATGGGCATGGGGGAGGAGTCAAAGGCCGCCGCGCGGGCACGTGGGTGATCGCGGAGCGTGAGGAAATCCGGGGTGGCGGTCTGGGGTCCGTTCACCGGTTGCTCCCGGAGGGCATGGTTCGCAGGCGGGTGGGGTGCGGGGAACTCCGGGGGTGGTACGGGCGGAGTTCCGCGCTGGAAATGTGCCGATCATAGAGGTCCCCGCGCGCCGGAGCCAGCGCCAGCGGGGGCGTACCGGTCGGCGGAATCCCCCTCTCCTACAGGCTTTCGACGTGCTGACCGATGTCTTCCGCCTCTGATCTCGCGTGATCGCCGCGGTGGTGCTTCGGGTCCACCTCTTAGCGATTGGGAACGTTTCTTCGAAGCCTCCCTCAAAGGTTGCGGCGCGCTCCCCGCGCGTGTTCGGCCTCGCGCGCTCTCCGGTGTCCGTAAGCGCCCGGCGCGTTTCTCCGTTCACGGAGAGTCTCCGTTCGGATGTGCGCCCCCGGGGGGTCGCGACTGCCGCCAATGGAGCACCAAAACGGGTCGAAACCGTCAAATCCCAACAGAGTGGTGATGCTGTTGCGAGGTCTGACGGGAGGAAGCCGTGGCCCGACCCCGGAAGCCCGGACCCACCGGGCCGCGCAGGACGTCCCCGCTCTACCGCGGCGCGGGCGTCTTCCTCGCCGCGCTGTCCGTCATGACGGTGACCAGCATGATGCGGGGGCCCGGTGAGGGCGTCCTCGCCGAGGAGCCGTGCGGTCTGCCCCGCCACCCCGTCCACCACTCGCTCGGCCTCGACACCTGGAACGAGCACTACCCGCGCCCCGACCGCGACCTGAGCGCGGTGATGCTCTTCCTCGCCTTCCCCGACGCGGAGCCCCGCTCCGCGCCGCACGAGATCGCCGCCGACTACTTCCCCGCCACCTCCGAGTTCTTCCTCCGCGCCTCGTACGGCGCGTTCCGGCTCGACGCCGACATCGGGGACCGGTGGCTGACGATGCCGCAGGAGTCCACCGCCTACGGCATCCAGCGCGACTGGGAACCGGAGCTGCGAGCCGCCTACCTCCAGGACGTCACCACCGTCCTGGAGCACCGCTCGGACCTGGGCTCCTACGACATCGTCTACCTGGTCGCCGACCCGGACGCCCCGGGCGTGAATTCCGACGCGACCAAGGTCGTCAACTTCGAGCGGCCGCTGACCATGGGCGGCGGCGAGGTCCGCCGCGTCGTGACCCTCTTCGAGGCCCGGCCGCCCGACCGCAACGTCCTGGCCCACGAGACCGGCCACGTCTTCGACCTGCCCGACCTCTACAACCGGCCCGACGGCGGACGGGGCGACTGGGACACCCACGTCGGCGACTGGGACGTGATGGGCAGCCAGTTCGGGCTCGCCCCCGAGCCCTTCGGCTGGCACAAGTGGAAACTCGGCTGGCTCGACTCGGCCCACGTCGACTGCGTCCGCGACACCGGCGTCAGCCTCCACACGCTCCGGCCGCTCGCCGCTCCCCTCGACCACGGGGAGGCCGGCGCCGACACCCGCATGGTGGTGGTCCGGACCTCCTCGGACGAAGCGCTCGTCCTGGAGGCCCGCGCCCGGGTCGGCAACGACGTCCACGCCTGCACGGAGGGCGTGCTGCTCTACCGGGTCCGGGGCGACGTGGCCTCGGCCCAGGGGCCGATCGAGGTGCTGGACGGCCACCCCGACACCGGCGCCTGCCACGGCCGCTCCGTCCAGCCCGAACTCGCCGACGCGCCACTCGGAGCGGGCGAGGCGTACTGGTCGGCCGAGGACGGTGTCCGTGTCGAGGTCGGTGACCGCACCGCGGCGGGCGGCTGGCAGGTCAAGGTCGTCCGTGAGTGACGCCCGCCCCGCAGCCGGCGGCCGCCCTCCGGCGGGAGACGACGAAGGCCCTCCGCCGGAGCGGAGGGCCTTCGACTGTCTGTGCGCCGCCAGGGACTCGAACCCCGGACCCGCTGATTAAGAGTCAGCTGCTCTAACCAACTGAGCTAGCGGCGCCTGCTGACGTGGAAGACTTTAGCACCCGCCACCGGCCGGGTGAAAATCCGAGCCCCCGCGAGGCCCGCGGGGGGCCCGGACCCCGCATCCGCCGGGCCGCCGCCGTAGGACGTGCCGGGCCCCGCTCACTCCTCGACCGGCCGGTTCTCCAGCTCCCGCCCGAACTGGACCATGCGCTCGGCGTACTCCTCCGTCCAGCCGGTACGGCCCGCGATGTCGGCGGCCGACAGCCGGTCGAACCGCCGCGGGTCGGCCAGTTGGGCGGCGGCCAGCGCCTGGAACTCCGTGGCCCGGTCCGCGGCGCCCCGGAACGCCTCGGCCAGTTCGGTGGCGCGCCCGAGCAGCTCCGCCGGGTCGGTGACCGTCTCCAGGGAGAAGAAGGGCTCGTCCTCCCGCGGCGGCGCCGCCGGCTCCGTGAACAGCGCGGCGGGCCGGTGGAACCGGCGGGTGGAGCCACCCGTGGTGGTTGGGTCGTGACCGGCTTCGGACATCAGCTCGCTCCGCCTCCTGCGCTCGGGGTACCGCCCGACGCGGCGCCCACCCGGGGCCGGGCGGGCTCCTGCCCGGGCGCCTCACCGTCGGTGGCTCCCGGCACCCCGGGCGCCGCCCGGTCGCCCGGGAGGTCCGGCGTGTGCGTCGGACACGCCGCTCCATTGTGCCCGCCGACCGCTCCCGGCGGCACGGTCCGCTCGGCGCCGGAGTCAGGGACCCCGTCCCCGCCGCGCAGCCGCGAGCCCAGGGACGCCCGCAGCCGGTCGACGGAGCGCAGCGCCGGCCGGGCCAGCCACAGCCCCGCCGCCATCACCACGACGCCGCCGACCACGTCGAGCAGGTAGTGGTTGGCGGTCCCCATGACCACCACCACCGTCAGCACCGGGTACCCCACCGCGGCGATCCGCACCGCCGCGGTACGGCGGCCGAACCACCACAGCGCCACCCCGCACCACACCGCCCACCCCACGTGCAGGCTCGGCATCGCCGCGTACTGGTTGGTCATGTCGCCCAGCCCGCTGGGCGCGCTCGCCGCGTCCGACCACCACCCCCAGTCGCTGTACTGCGCCAGGCTGTCGACGAAGCCGTCGCCCGCCGCCAGCAGCCGCGGCGGAGCCGTCGGGTACAGCGTGAAGCCGATCAGCCCCAGCAGGGTGGAGAGCATCAGCCAGGTCCGCATCCGCCGGTAGCGCGCCCGGTGCCGGCGGAACAGCCACACCAGCACCGCGGGGGTGACCAGGTAGTGCAGCGAGGCGTAGACGAACGACGCCGGCACCCCCAGCGCGGCCTGCTCCGTGAAGAAGCGGTTCAGCGGCTCCTCCGCGTTGAGGACCAGGGCCCGCTCCAGCCGCAGGATGGCCAGCCCGTTCTCCACCGCGGTGTCCACATCGCCCCGCGCCAGCAGACGGGCGCCGGTGTAGGCGAGGTAGACGACGGCTATCAGCGGCAACTCGGTCCACCAGCGGCGCGGCGGGGCGTGCGACATGCGGAGGGCTCCCGGTGGTGCGTGGGGGGGGCGGGGCGGCCCGGCGACGCGCCGATCGGCGGACGGGCGGGTCGGGCAACCCTACGGAACCCCGCGCGGCGGCCCACGGGCAGGCCACGGGCCCTCGAACGGAACCGAACGCTCCGCTGAGCGATGATGGAACAGCGGGAGAACCCCCGCCGGACGCCCCAGGAAGACAGAGGACGACATGGCAGCGCGCGTACTGCTGGTACGGCACGGGCAGACCGCATGGTCGCTGTCCGGCCGGCACACCGGACGAACCGACATACCCCTCCAGCCCGAGGGCCGCGAGGGCGCCCGCCTCGTGGGGAAGCGCCTCCACCGCGACCCGTGGGGCGGGCTCCCGGAGACCCTGGTCCGCACCAGCCCGCTCTCCCGGGCCCGCGAGACCTGCGAGCTGGCGGGGTTCGGCGACCGCGCCGAGGAGTGGCCCGAGCTGCAGGAGTGGGACTACGGCCAGGAGGAGGGACTCACCCCGGACCAGATCCGGGAGCGCCGCGGCGCCGACTGGATGATCTGGCGCGACGGCGTCACCGGCGGTGAGACGCTCCAGGAGCTCTCCGACCGGGCCGACACGGTCGTCGCCCGGCTGCGCGCCGCCGACCGGGACGCCGTGCTCTTCGCCCACGGCCACATCCTGCGCGCCGTGGGCGCCCGCTGGCTCGGCCGCCCCGTCGACTTCGCGGCGCACCTGCGGCTGCTGCCGACCTCGCTCAGCGAGCTCGGGTGGGCCTACGGCGAGCCCGCCGTGCTGCGCTGGAACGACACCGGCCACCTGGAGTGAGCGGCCGGGCCCGCGGCGGCCCCGCCCGCCCCGGGCCGGGCGGCACGGTGGGCCCCGCGCCCCGGGCCGGGCGGGTCAGCGGGCGGCGTCGACCCGCCCGAGGAACGCCCCCACCTCGGGCTCCCGGCGGTAGGGCACCAGCCGCCGCGCGGTCTGGCGCAGCATGGTGGTGATCCGGGAGGAGCGCACCTGGGCCAGCAGTTCCAGCGAGCGCAGCCCGGTCGCCGCCGCCTCCGCCGGCCGGTCGCAGCCGGCGAGGTCCCCCGCCAGCTCCGCGCTGAAGAGCGCGGTGTTGCGGACGAAGTGCGGCTCCTGCAGCTCCACCGCCAGCCGGGCGCTCTCCGCGGCCCGGCTGAAGTCGCCCAGCGCCGACCAGCACTGCGCCTCGAGCCCCGCCAGTTCGGCCTCGCCGTAGAACGACATCCACTCCGGGTCGTCCGGGTGGGTGCCCCGCTCGAAGTGGTCGCGGGCCCGGCCCAGCGCCTCCTCGCAGGCCGCGCGGTCGCCGAGCCCGGCCCATCCGCCGGCCTCCCGCACGGTCAGCAGCGAGCGGAGCCGGTGCGAGGAGTGCCGGTGGGCGGCCTGCTGCCCGGCCTGCGCGGCGCGGACCGACTCCCGGGGGCGGCCGGTGTCGCGCGCGAGGAAGGCGCTGTTGCAGAAGGCGTGCGCCTCCAGCGCCACGTCGCCGTTCATGCGGGCGGTGGCGAGCGCCTCGGCGTAGTGGGAGCGGGCCTCGTCCCAGCGGCCCGAGTCGTGGGCCAGCCAGCCGACCGAGAGCGCCAGCTCCCCGGCGCCGCTGTGGATGCGGTCGCTGATCCGGCGCCGGGCGCTGCCGGTGTCCAGCAGCAGGTGGGCGGCGGCCAGCGACCGGCCCGCCCGGCGGTAGAGGTGGTCGGCGCCGTGCCGGTCGTCGAGCAACCGGATACGCCGGACGGTGTCCTCCAGCGCCCCGGCCTCGGTCTCGCCGACGCGGACGGTGGACGCGGCGGCCGGCGTGCTGTCCCCGCGCTGGGTGAGGGCGGCCAGCGTGGCGGGGCCGCCGGTCATGAAAGCGCGGCGCAGCACGTCGCTCTCCTCCGGTTCTGGCTCGGTGCGGTGGTGGTCGGGGCGCGGTTCCGGGGCGGGCGGTCCCGTGCCGGGGCCGGCAAGGTGCACGGCGGGGTCGGGGCAGGGCGGCGCGGGGTGACCGCCGGGCGCCCGGGGTGTGCGTGCCGACGGTGCCGGCGCGGTCGGTTCCCCGGTGCGGGGTACCGCGCCGCGTGGCCCGGCCCGGCCCCGCACGGCGTCACGCGGTTCGAACCCGAGCCCGGTGAGGTCCAGCTCGGGGTACATGTGCCGGAAGACCCGCTCGTAGGCGTAGTTGGGGCAGCGGATCTCGCCCGACTCGACCCGGCCGACGTAGCGCGCGTCGCAGGCGACCCGCTCGCCGATCTCGCGGGCGGCACGGCGCACGGCCGCCGCGAACTCGCCGGGTGAGAGACCCCCGCGGAGCCGGCGGAAGGTCTCGTTGGGGCGTGGGGGTGTGGTGCCCGCGCCGGGGCGTCCCGGGTCGTCGGACCCCGGTGCCTCGGGTGACGCGGGTGAGAACGTCATGCCGGGACCGTACCGGCCGGACAGAAGGACAATCCGCCCTATGGTCGCCCGAATGGGGCAACCCGCCCAGTATCCGCCATGAACTGCCACCCTTTGCGGGGGTACGCGGCCGTACCCCTTGACAGTGCAATCGCGTTGAGCCGGGTGAACCGACCGCGGAGGAGAGTCCGATGCTGGACACCGAGGGCGCCACCGCCCTGACGCGCCACCGTGCGAACGCCGCCCACCACGGCCGAACCGGCCGCGCGGCGCACCACGAAACGCCCTGCGACCTCGTCACCGTTCCCGCCCGTGAGGGGCTCGAAGCGGTGGACATCCTGCGATTGCGCAGCGGGGTGGGGCCGGTCATCCACGACCGCGACGGCGACACCCTCGGCTTCCTGGTCCCGCCCGGGACGGCCCGCGACTGGAACCTCCCCGGCAGCGCGTGCACGGAGACCTACGGAACGCCGCCCGGCTCCTGCCAGCCGCCGGTGACGGGCACCGGTTGGCTGGTGCCGCCCCGGGACACCCCCGCACCCGCCACCGCCCCCGACCGGCTGCGGGCGGCGCTGTGCGAGGCGACGCGTACCCTCGCCGCACTGGACCGCTGCTGCCGCTGACCCGCTGACCCGCTGACCCGCCGACCCGCCGACCCGCCGGCCTGTCGGCCCCGCCGACGTCGTCGTTCGCCCCGGTCGTGGACAGGGGCCGTTCTCCCTGCTCCGACCCCACGGTGCAGGAACGTTCCGCCCGGTCGGCCGCCGGCGTACGCCCCGCGCGTCCGGCCGGGGCCACCGCCCAGCGGCACCGCGCCGGGCGGCGGTGGCCATACTGGGTGCGTGGCCGACCGGAGCAGCAGACGACGACAGGGGCGCGAGCCCCGCAGCGGCCGGGCCGACGGCGGCGAGGTGCTGCTCGTCCCCGACCCCGACCGCGACACCGCGTGGGAGCTGCACGTCGACGGCGCCCCTCAGTCCCACGTCGACCTGGCGGACCCCACGCGCCTGGTCTTCGAGTACCAGCGGCGGCTGGGCCACGTCGTCGACCTCTGCGCGCCGCAGGGCGCGGCCGTCACCGCCGTCCACCTCGGCGGCGGTGCGCTCACTCTCGCCCGCTACGTGGCGGCCACCCGGCCCCGTTCCCAGCAGCAGGTGGCCGAGCCCGACACCCGGCTGACGGCCCTCGTCCGCGAGTGGCTCCCGCTCCCCGAGGGCCGGCTGCGCGTGCGGGGCAGCGACGCGCGGGAGTTGCTCGAGCGGCTGCCGCAGGGCGGTGCCGACCTCGTCATCACCGACGTGTTCGCGGGGGCGCGCACGCCGGCCCACTGCACCAGCGTGGAGTTCCTCGACCTCGCCCGGCGCGCGCTGCGCCCCGGTGGCTGGTACGCCGCCAACCTGACGGACGGTTCGCCGCTGACCTTCCTGCGCGGCCAGGTGGCCGGGGTGGTGGACCGGTTCGGTGACGCGGCGCTGGTGGCGGACCCGGCCGTGCTGCGGGGCCGCCGGTTCGGCAACGCCGTCCTGGTGGCCACCGACGGCGCGCTGCCCGTCGACGGGCTGCGGCGCCGGGCAGCCGGCGATCCGCACCCGGCGAGGGTGCTGAGCGGGCGGGAACTCGCGGATCTCACCGGTGGTGCCGCGCCGGTCACCGACGCCACCGCCGGGGCCTCGCCCGCCCCGCCGCCCGGCGCGTTCGACTGACGCTCAGCAGGAGCGGGGCGCCCGCGGCCGCCGCGCCTACTCCTCGTGCTGGTCGAGGTAGGGCGGGTGGCCGTTGAAGATGCAGAAGACGGAGACGGTGCGCCCCTCCCCGGAGAAGCTGACGCGGATGTAGGTCTCCTCGGCCCACACCTGCATCTCCCACCCCGGCGCCGGGGTCGCCGAGACCAGTTCGGCCGAGTCCGGGCCCATGTCGAACGCCACCCGGCCGCCGTCGGTGGCGACCGTCTCCACCGAGCCCAGCCCGCTCCCCGCGGCGTCGTCGGGTGCCGGCGCCGCCGGCTCCCCGTCGTCCTCGGACTCGCCGTCCGGTGTCACCCCGGGGGGTTCCCCCGCGCGGTCCCCGCCGCTCCCCGCCTCGTCGGGCGGTGGCTGCGGAGGCGGCCCGGAGGCCGTTCCCCCGTCCGCCGCGTCGCCGTTCGGGTCGTCGTCCGGCTCGGGCGGGCGCTGGGTCGAGGAGACGTCCGGCCCGGCGTCGGCGTGGTCGGCCGGGGGGCCGCTGACCGGCAGCGCGCGTGGCGGGTCGTAGACGGTGCCCCGCAGGACCGAACCCACCCCGAACCAGGTCAGGGTGACCGCGGCCCCGGTGGCGCCGACCCACGCCGCACCGATCATCAACTGCCGTCGCATGCGCACACATTACGCAGGGGTCGTCACACCTCCCACACCGCGCCGGGTCCGGGGCGCGCGGCGCGCTTGGGGAAGGGCCCGGGCGGGGGTGCCGCGGGGTGTGCCGCGCGCCCGGCGTGCGGCGGTGCGGCGGGACGCCGACCCGACGTTGACTCAACTCCCGTCGCGTACATGGCGTACGGTGCCGCGCATGGCCCATGTGCTCGTGGTCGAGGACGACCCCTTCGTCAGATCGGCGCTCATCCGCCATCTCACCGACGCCGCCCACACCGTGCGGAGCGTCGGTACCGCCCTGGAGGCGCTGCGGGAGGTCGCGCAGTTGCGCTTCGACGTCGTCATCCTCGATCTGGGGCTGCCCGACCTCGACGGCGCGGAGGCGCTGAAGATGCTGCGCGGGCTGACCCAGGTCCCCGTCATCGTCGCCACCGCCCGGGACGACGAGCGGGAGATCGTCCGGCTGCTCAACGACGGCGCCGACGACTACCTGGTCAAACCGTTCTCCGTCGACCACCTCTCCGCCCGGATGGCCGCGGTGCTGCGCCGCTGGGACGGGGGCCGGGGGGCCGTGCGGGAGCGCGAGGAGGTGCTCCGGGTCGGCGGGCTGACGGTGGACCCGCGCCGCAGGACGGCGGAGTTGGACGGGCGGCCGCTGGAGCTGACGCGGCGGGAGTTCGACCTGCTGGCGCACCTGGCCGGCCGGCCGGGCGAGGTGATCGCCCGTCGGGAGCTGCTCACCGAGGTCTGGCGCCAGTCCTACGGCGACGACCAGACGATAGACGTGCACCTCTCCTGGTTGCGCCGCAAACTCGGCGAGACCGCGGCCCGCCCCCGCTACCTGCACACCCTGCGGGGCGTGGGGGTGAAGCTGGAGGCGCCGCCCGCGCCGGTCGACGGTGCCGCCCCGTGGGGCGGGCCCGGGTCGGGGCAGCCCGTATGAGGTGGGCGCTGGTACGCATCTCGCTCGCGGTGACCACCATGGTCGTGCTGGCGTTCGCCGTGCCGCTCGCCCTGGTCGTCCGGGAGATGGCCGCCGACCGCGCCCTCGGCAACGCCGAACGGCAGGCGTCGGCGATCGCGCCGGTGCTGGCGATCACCACCGACCGCGCGCAGTTGCAACGGGCCGTCGCCAGTACCGAGGCGGGAGCCGACGGCCGGATCGCGGTCCACGTCCCCGACCCCGACGGCGCCGTGGCCGGCGACGGCGGCGACGGCGGCGACGGCGGCGAGGAGGGGACCGGCGAGGGGGCGGGAGGAGACGCGGACGGTGACGCGGCGGCCGACGGGGGAGAGGCGCTGACCATCGGCGACCGCCGGACCTCCGAGGCCGACCTGCGCGCGGCGCTGCGGTACGGCCGCGCGGTCTCCCTTCCCGTCGACGGCGGGACCGCGCTGCTGCAACCGATCGCGGTCGACTCGGGGGGCATCGCGGTCGTCGAGGTCTTCGTTCCGTCCGCGGACCTGGCCAGCGGGGTCACCACCGCCTGGCTGGTGCTGGCCGGGGTGGGGGTGGCGTTGGTGGTCGGCTCGGTCGCCGTCGCGGACCGGCTGGGCCGGCGCACCGTGCGGCCGGCTGAGCAGCTGGCGGCCGCCGCGCGCGAGCTGGGCGAGGGCAGGCTGAGCGTGCGGGTGCCCGAGCAGGGACCGGCGGAACTGCGGGCCGCGGCCGAAGCGTTCAACGCAATGGCACGCCAGGTCGCGGGGTTGCTGGCCGGTGAGCGGGAGATGGCCGCCGACCTCTCCCACCGGCTCCGCACCCCGCTCACGGTGCTGCGCCTCAACACCGCCTCGCTGGGGGGCGGGGACGCGGCCGAGCAGACCCGCCAGGCGGTCGACCAGCTGGAGGCCGAGGTCGACACCATCATCCGCACCGCCCGCGAGCAGCGGTCGGCCCTCGGCGGCTCGGAGGGCGAGGCCGCGGGCGGGGACACCGACGCGGCGGAGGTCATCCGGGAGCGCATGGCCTTCTGGTCGGCGCTGGCCGAGGACGAGGGACGGGAGGCCAGCCTCGCCGGGGTGGAGGAGCCGGTCCGCGTGCCGGTGGCGCGGGCGGACCTGGTGGCGGTGGTCGACGCGCTGCTCGGCAACGTCTTCCGCCACACCCCCGAGGGGACGGCCTTCGCGGTCGACGTGCACCGCGGCGGCTCGGACACCGTGATCGTCCTGGTCTCGGACGCGGGGGAGGGGATCGCCGACGCGGAGGAGGCGCTGCGGCGCGGCCACGGGGACGGCGGCACGGGTTCCACGGGGCTGGGGCTGGACATCGTGCGCCGGGTCGCCGAGGCGACCGGGGGCGACGTGCGGATCGGTTCCTCGGTGCTGGGCGGCGCCGAGGTGCGGCTGTGGTTGAACGCCTCGGGGAGGCCGCCGGCGACGCCCGGCCGTTCGCGGCGGGGCGCCAGGCGGCGGGCCGGCCGCGGGTGAGGTCCCTTCCGGGCCGGGCGTCCCCGGTGCCCCCGGCAGAGCCCCGGCCGCTCGGCCGCCCGGGGCGTGGAACCACCGCCTCGCTCGGGTGTGCGAGAGGTCGCTTCGCGCCGGGGGTGCGCCCTTCGGGCCAGGGGGCCTGTGCCGGGCGCATGTGTCATCACCGACACACCGCTCCGGCGCTGCCGCACGACGCTCCTGCTCGGGGGCGTGCGGCCGCCCCGTGCGAGCCTGCCACGGCGAACTCGCGGGTGACAGGGGCGTGACGCCGGTTGCCCCGACCCCCTTCGGTGAGCGATCGTTGCGGACAGAACCGTTCTCTTGCAACGAAAGGTGGTGAGGGTCGCATTCGCGGGCCTCCCTCAGTGGACACAACGAAGACTTCCCCGGCCGGTTCCCTGGAACTGCGCACCTCGTGGGCCTCCGCCCCCTACCCGGTCGTGCTCGCCGACCGGTCCGGCACGGTGGTGGAGCTGAACACCGCCGCCTCGGCGGTCTTCTCGGCGTTGTCCCCCGGTGACCGGCTCAGCGACCGCGTTCCCGAGTGGCTCTCCGAGGCCCATCGACGCCTCTCCGCCGACGACACCGTCGGCGCGCCCGAGGCCCCCGACACCTCCGACGCCGCTGCGGAGCCCACCGGCCGACGCGCCGAGGAGCCGCGCGCCGCCGGGTCGAGCAGCGGGCAGGTCGGCGACCGCTCCTACGAGGCGCACGCCACCCGCGGCTCCGACGGCGACGTCGTCTGGTGGCTCGTCGACGACACCGACCGCCGCCTGGCGGAGGAGGCGCTGCACGGCGAACGGCAGCGCACCAGCTTCCTGGCCGAGGCGTCCAACGCGCTGCTCTCCTCGCTGAACGTCAACCGCTGCATGGAGGTGACCGCGCAGCTCGCCGCGACCCACCTCGCGGACGCCGCCGTCATCATCGCCCCGGGCAAGGGGCGCCGGCACCCCATGACCAGCTGCGTCGGCTCCGGCGAGGTGGTCCGGAGCATCGTCGACATCGACACCACCTCGATGCCCGGGCTGGCCGAGGCGCTGCAGGGTTTCCCGCCGGTGCCCTCGCGGTGGATCGACCCCGCCAGCGCGCCGGAGTGGGTCGTGCCCGAGGAGATGGACGGCGCGGTCGGCTCGGTGGTCATCACACCGCTGCCCGGCCACGGCACGCCCGGCGGTGTGCTGGTGCTGCTGCGGACCTCCGGGCGCACGGCGTTCAGCGAGGACGCCGAGGTCTTCGCGCGGCTCTTCGCGGCCCGCGCCGGCGCCGCGCTCGCCGCGGCCCGCATGTACGCCGAGCAGTCCAGCATCACCACCACCCTCATGCGGGAGCTGCTGCCGCCCACCCTCCACCAGGTCAACGGCGTGGAGTTCGCCGGCGGCTACCGCGCGTCCGGCCAGTCCGACCGGGTCGGCGGCGACTTCTACGACGTCCACCCCGGGGCGGGGGAGGACCAGGAGTCGCTGGCCGTCCTCGGCGACGTCTGCGGCAAGGGGCTGGAGGCGGCGGTCCTCACCGGCAAGATCCGCAACACGCTCCACGCGCTGCTGCCGCTCGCCGACGACCACGCGCGGATGCTCCGCCTGCTGAACACCGCGCTGCTCAACTCCCACCACACCCGGTTCGCCACGCTGGTCCTCGCCTCGGCCTCCCGCCGTGAGGACCACACCCGGCTCCGCGTCACCAGCGCGGGCCACCCCGCGCCGCTCGTCGTGCGCCGGGACGGCACGGTCGAGGAGGCCGAAACCTCCGGCTCGCTGGTCGGGGTGCTGCGCTCCATCAAATCCACCACCACCACGATCGACCTGGGCGTCGGCGAGAGCTGCCTGCTGTTCACCGACGGCATCACCGAGGCCCGCGGGGGGCCGCTCGGTGACGAGATGTTCGGGGACTCACGGCTCCGGGAAGCGCTCAGCGAGTGCGCCGGGATGCCCGCGGAGGCCGTGGTGGAGCGGGTGCAGATGCTGGCCGCCGACTGGGTGGGCCGCGGCCGTCACGACGACATGGCCGTCGTCGCCATCACCACACCGCGCCCCGACGTCTTCTCGGCCTTGACACGAGGGGCCACGGGTAGGCGCCGGGCATGACCGTCCGTACCACCCAGCGCCCGGGGCCCGACCTCGACCCGGGCGTCTACCGGGATCAGCTGTGGGCCGCCCTGCGGGAGGGCGACGAGTACGCCGCCGCCAGCGCTGTCTTCGAAGGGCTGGAGAACGGCCTGGGCGCCGAGCAGATCCTGCTGGAAGTGATCGCGCCCGCCCAGGGCCGGGTCGGCGAGGAGTGGGCCGCCAACCGCATGACGGTGGCGGACGAGCACGTCGCGACCGCCATCAACGAGCGCGTCATCGCGGCCCTGGCGCACCATCCCGCCGGCCGGGTGCGGCCTGAGCACGGCCGCATCACCGTCGCCTGCGTCGAGGGCGAGTGGCACTCGCTCCCCGCGCGGCTGCTGTCGGAGGTGCTGCGGCTACGGGGTTGGCGGGTGGACTTCCTGGGCGCCCACGTCCCCACCCCGCACCTCATCGCGCACCTCCACCGGACCGGCCCGGAGGCGGTGCTCCTCTCCGCCTCCATCCCCACCCACCTCCCGACGGCGCACGCCGCGATCACCGCCGCGCTCGCGGCGGGGGTCCCCGTCCTGGCGGGCGGAGCGGCGTTCGGGCCCGACGGCCGGTACGCGCGGTCGCTCGGCGCCACCGAGTGGGCGGGCGACGCGCGGGCCGTGGCCCGGCTGCTGCTGGAAGGGCTGCCCCGACCGGACCCGACGGCGATGCACCTGCCCATCGAGGACCTGCCGCACCTCGCGGACCAGGAGTACACGATGATCGCCCGGACCCGGGCGGAGCTGGTGCGGGCCACGCTGACGGGGCTGGAAGAACGTTTTCCCCCCATGCGGGAGTACACCGCCCGCCAGCGGCGCCACACCGCCGAGGACATCGCGCACATCGTCGAGTACCTCAGCACCGCCCTCTACATGGACGACGTGAGGCTGTTCACCACCTTCATCTCCTGGACCGGCGAGATCCTGACCGCGCGCGAGGTCCCCACCCACACGCTGGGGCTCACCTTCGACGTCCTGGGCGCGCAGCTGAAAGACTTCCCCCGGGCCCGCGCCCTGCTCGACCAGGGCCGTGCCGCCGTCACGGACTCCCCCCACACTCCTATCCCCGGCAATGGAAAGCCCGCATGACCACGCTGCCTCACCCGTACTTCAAACTCACCACCGAGCGTGTCGAGCCGCACCGACTGCGGGTGCGGCTCTTCGGCGACCTCGACCACGAGTCGAGCGACGAGCTCGTGGAGGCGCTGGAGCGCCGCCTGGGAGAAGACGGTGAGGAGGTACGGGAACTACACCTCGACTTCCGCGAGTTGGCCGCCGTCGACTCGATGGGCCTCTCCGCGATCCTCATGGCGCACCGGCTGTGCGAGGCCGCCCACGTCCACCTGCACCTGGACAGCCGGCCGCCGCACCTGGACCGCATGCTGACGGTCACCGGGACGCTCGACTACCTGACGGACCCGTGCGCCGACCACGACCCGGTCGCCCTCGGCGACACCGAGCCCCCGGGCGGCCCGCGGAGCTGACGCCGTCGGGGCCCGCCCCCCCCCCGGCGCCGGGGGGCCGGAACGCGCCCGTGCCCGCCCCTCGGGGGAGGGACGGGCACGAGGCGGAGGTGCGGGCCGCCGTCCGCG
>NZ_JAAVJD010000084.1 GCF_012033735.1 Streptomyces lonarensis
GCTCGGCGCGGCGCGCTGCACCGGCGCGACGGGCGGCGTGGCGGTCGCAGACGCCGCGGAGCCGGCCGGCGGGGTGGGGGGACCGGCCGCGGTGGGTGCGCCGGACCGGGCCGACGCCGCACCGCCCCGGCCGGGACGGGCGGGGGCGGGCCCGGCGGAGGCGGGCCCGGGACGGGGACCGCCGCCGCTGGTGCCGGTCCCGGGGCCGGGGCCGAAGAGACGTTCCTGCGCGCGGTCGCCGCCGCGCGGGGCGCCGGGTTCAGCCACCGTGCACCGGTCCCTCGCCCGACAGCCGTCCGCGATCGCCGCCGGGCGACGGTGCGGTCTCCTCACCGGCCCGACCCGGGGCGGTCGCGGGGGTGCCGTCCGCGGCACCTGGTTCCGGTGCGCTGCCGGGCCGGTCGGCGGTAGCGGCGTCAGTGACCGCACCGGGACGGGCCGCTCTGGGCCCGACCCGCGCGGGGTCGGTCGCTTCGGGGTCGACCGGCGCGGGGTCGGTCGGTGCGGGATCGGTCGTGCCGTCGGGCCCGCCGGGAGAACCCGCTGCGGCGCCCCCGGCCGGCCGGGGCTCACCGGCCACGGCGACCTCGCCGTCGGCCACGTCGAACCGCCGTCCGTCCAACACGGCCGGCACGTCCTCCGCGACGGCCGCCGTCACCAGCACCTGCTCGCCCGGTGCCACCAGGCCGGCGAGCCGCTCGCGTCGGCGCGCGTCCAACTCGGCGAAGACGTCGTCCAGGACCAGCACCGGCTCCGGACCGTCCTGCCGGAGCAGCGCGTAGCTGGCCAGCCGCAGCGCCAGCGCCAGGGACCACGACTCACCGTGGCTGGCGTACCCCTTGGCCGGCAGCTGCCCCAGCCGGAGCACGAGTTCGTCGCGGTGGGGCCCCACCAGCGTCACGCCCCGCTCGATCTCCCGCGGCCGCGCGGCGGCGAGCGCGGCGGTCAACCGGGCGTAAAGCACCTCGGGGGAGGGGGGCTCGGCGTCAACCGCGCCCGAGCCGTCCGCCGGGCGGTCTGCCGCCGGGTCGGGTGCGCTCGGCACCTCCGCGTCCGCGGACTCCGGTGCGTCCGCCGTCGACCGGTACTCCAGCCCCACCGGGCCGCCGCCGGGGGCCAGCTGCTCGTAGGCCTCGTCGGCCAACGGCCGCAGCGCGGCGACGAGGCGCAGTCGCCGCGACAGCAGTTCGGCACCCGCCCGGGCCAGATGCTGGTCCCAGACGTCGAGCGTGGAGAGGTCGACCCCCTTGCCGCCCGCGGCCCGGCCACCGCCGTGGCGACGCGCCATCGCGGCGGACTTCAGCAGGGTGTTGCGCTGCTTGAGGACCCGGTCGTAGTCGGCGCGGACGCCTGCGAGCCGGGGGGCCAGCGCGGTCAGCAGCTCGTCGAGGAAACGGCGCCGCTCCCCGGGGTCGCCCTTGACCAGGGCCAGGTCCTCGGGGGCGAAGAGCACCGTCCGCACGATGCCGAGCGCGTCCCGTGGTCGGACCTGCGCGGAACGGTTGATCCGGGCGCGGTTGGCGCGGCCCGGGTTGAGTTCGAGCTCGACCAGCTGCCGGCGGTCGCCCTCGACCACCGCGGCCCGCACCACCGCGCGCTCCGCCCCGGAGCGGACCAGCGGAGCGTCGGAGGCCACGCGGTGGCTGCCGAGGGTGGCCAGGTAGCCGACGGCCTCGACCAGGTTGGTCTTGCCCTGCCCGTTGGGCCCGACGAAGACCGTGACACCGGGCCCGAGATCGATCTCCGCGCGCCGGTAGGAGCGGAAGTCGGCGAGCGAGAGATGGGTGACATGCATGGACGAGGTCGAACCCTTCGCTGGTCCGGCCGCCGCTCCCCGACACCGGCGCGGCGCCGGGGAGTGCGGCGCGGCCGGGACGTCGCCCGGCCGCCGGCGGTCACTTCTGGGTGGACTCCACCGCGTGCCCGCCGAACTGGTTGCGCAGCGCGGCGATCATCTTCATCTGCGGTGCGTCGTCCTGGCGCGAGGCGAACCGCGCGAAGAGCGAGGCGGTGATGGCGGGCAGCGGCACTGCGTGGTCGATGGCCGCCTCGACGGTCCAGCGGCCCTCGCCGGAGTCCTGGGCGAAGCCGCGCAGCGAGGCGAGGTGCTCGTCGTCGTCGAGGGCGCGAACCGCGAGGTCCAGCAGCCAGGACCGGATGACCGTCCCCTCCTGCCAGGAGCGGAAGACCTCGCGGACGTCGGTGACCGAGTCCACGGCCTCCAGCAGTTCCCAGCCCTCGGCGAACGCCTGCATCATCGCGTACTCGATGCCGTTGTGGACCATCTTGGCGAAGTGGCCGGCGCCGACCTTCCCCGCGTGCACGGCGCCGAACTCGCCCTCGGGCTTCAGCGCGTCGAAGACCGGCTGGACCTTCGCGACGTCCGCGGCGTCGCCGCCGTACATCAGCGCGTAGCCGTTCTCCAGCCCCCACACGCCACCCGAGACCCCGCAGTCCACGAACCCGATGCCGCGCTCCGCGAGCTGGGCTGCGTGCGCCTCGTCGTCGGTCCAGCGGGAGTTGCCGCCGTCGACGACGACGTCACCGGGGGACAGCAGCGTGGCCAGCTCGTCGATGGTGGCCTGCGTCGCGTCGCCCGCGGGCACCATGACCCACACCACGCGCGGGCCGGAGAGCGACTCCACCAGCTCGCCGAGGCTGTGCACGTCGGCGATCTCGGCGTTGTGGTCGAAGCCGACAACGGTGTGGCCGGCCCGGCGGATGCGCTCGCGCATGTTGCCGCCCATCTTGCCGAGGCCGATGAGACCGAGCTCCATCGAAAGGACCTTTCTGGTGGTCGTGCCGCTGCCCCGGGGCAGCGTGTTCCGTCCCCGAGAGCCTACGCGCCGCCGTGAGGCGCGCCGTGGGGCCCGGGCCGTGAACCGCCCGCGCGGCCCACGAGCAGCGCACCGCCCCGGCCTCCGCGCGCCCGGTGGGCGGGAAGGCACCCGCCGGAGCGGGGTCGGGGCGGTGCTGGGAGCTGTGCGGTGAGGGAGGCGGGCAGCCGCGAACCGGCTGCCCGCGGAGCGGTGGCCGCGGTCAGCCGCTGAGCCGCACCGGCATGATCAGGTACTTGTAGGCGTCGTCGGCCTCCGCGTCGACCGCGGGGCGGCCGCTGAGCAGCGCGGGCTTGGTGGAGGTGGTGAAGGACAGCTGGGCGACCGGGGAGTCGATGGCGCTCAGCCCCTCCAGCAGGAAGCCGGGGTTGAAGGCGATCGAGACGTCGTCACCCTCCAGGCGGGCGTCGAGCCGCTCCACAGCCTGTGCGTCGTCACTGGAACCGGCCTCCAGGGTCAGGACGCCCTGCTCGAAGCTCAGCCGCACGGGGGTGTTGCGCTCGGCCACCAGCGCCACGCGCTTGACGGCCTCGACGAACGGCGGGGTCTCGATCACCGCGACGGAGTTGAACTCGGTCGGGAAGAGCGTGCGGTACTTCGGGAGGTCGCCCTCCAGCAGTCGGGTGGTGGTGCGTCGGCCGGAGCCCTCGAAGCCGATCAGCCCCTCACCGGCGCCGGAGCCGGAGAGCGCGAGCGAGACGGTGTCGCCGCTCGCCAGGGACTTCGCGGTGTCCAGGAGCGTCTTGGCCGGGACCAGGGCGACGGCGGAGGTGTCGGCGGTCTCCGGCTTCCACAGGAACTCGCGGACCGCGAAGCGGTAGCGGTCGGTCGAGGCGAGGGTGACGGTGTCGCCCTCGATCTCGATGCGCACGCCGGTGAGGACGGGGAGGGTGTCGTCGCGGCCGGCGGCGATGGCCACCTGGCCGACAGCGGCGGCGAAGACCTCGGCCGAGATGGTGCCGGCAGTCGTCGGCATCTCGGGCAGCGCCGGGTACTCCTCCACCGGGAGGGTGTGCAGCGTGAACCGGGAGGACCCACAGACCAGGCTCACCCGCACACCGTCTGTGGACAGTTCCACCGGGCGGTTGGGGAGCGCGCGGCAGATGTCGGCGAGCAGCCGGCCGGAGACGAGGACGGTGCCCTCCTCCTCGGTCTCGGCGTCGACGGAGACGCGGGCGGAGACCTCGTAGTCGAAGCCCGACAGGCTCAGCGAGCCCTCCTCGGCCTTCAGCAGGAGCCCGGCGAGCACCGGGACCGGCGGACGGGCCGGGAGGCTGCGGGCAGCCCAGGCCACCGCCTCGGCGAGCACGTCGCGTTCTACCCGGATCTTCACTTCAGCCGCCTCCTGCTGCTGTTGCTGGCCGCTCGCCTCTCCTGGCGGCTACCTACTGCTGGGTCCTGCTGCCTGCTGCGTGCAGGTCTCCAGTCTGACGCACCGCACCGACAGTAGGGGCTCGGAGGAGTCAAGTCGCTTCGGGAGGGGTAGACCGGGCCCGGGCCTGGTTATGCACAGCACCCACTTCAAAACGATCTGCGAGCTCTCTATCCGTAGTGGTAGTAGTAGGGCCTGTGGAAACGGTGGATAACCCCCTTTTCGCAGGTCAGGCCCAGTTTTTTATCCACCGCCCCTGTGGGTGGAGCCGTGGAAAAACAGGCCCTGGTTGTGGACGCCCGAACCTTGTGCACAGGCCGTCCCCAGGAAGCCCCGGGTTGTCCCCAGCGCCGTCCCCAGTTTTCGCCGCGTTCTCAACAGCCTCGTGGCAACTTCCCTGTGAGCTGTTTCACTCCATCCGGCGAGACCTGCTGCTCCGTTGCCGAACAGTGGACAACCCTGTGGACAGGCTGTGCACAACTACCCTTCCCCTGTGGGCGGTACGGCCCCTCCCGTGGACAACCGCGAACCGGCCCCGGGGGGTGCCGACCGTTGTCCACAGGCTGTGGGTTTCCTTGATCCACAAATCCACACCCAGCTGACCTGCGAGGACGACGAGACGCGCTCCGACCTGTGGACGCGCCTGCGGACAACCTGCGACGCCCACAGGGTGTGGAGAGAAAAAAGTAGCCGAATCTGTGGACGAGACCCGTAACCCGCCGTTTTCTCGAACGGTCCGCCCGACACGTTCGAATCTCGCCGAACGCCGCCGGCAGCGGCAGGAGCGCCCGGGGACGCCGACGGGCCGCGCGGGCCGGTCCCGTCCGGTGGCGCTCCGTGGCTTCTGGAGCACGGTGCAGCGGGCGTACGGGCACGCTCCGCGCGGGGTGCGACGGGGTGCGACGGGGAGGCAGGTGCGCCCGCGCGGTGGCCGTGGCACTCCCGCGGCGTGCGGCAGGGGCGCCACGGCGGCCGCGCCAGGCGGGTGCTGTGGCGGCGGCGGGCCAGTGGCTCAGCGCCCGTCAGGACCGGCCCGGGGTGACGGGGGCGGGCGGCACACGGTGCGGGGCTACGGGCGTGGTGCAGGGAACGGGCAGCTGCCGCACAGCACGTCTCGCGGCTGCGGGCGGTGGGGCTGGGGCGGCGTGGTGGCGTCCGCGGCTCGGCTGCCGGCGTCACGGTGACCGCTCACCGCCGTGGCAACCGGCGGAGCGCCCCGGGCAGGGCCTCGGACGGGCGGGCCGCCCGCGCCGGTCAGCCGTTCTTGATGCGGTTGGTCAGCTCGGTGACCTGGTTGTAGATCGAGCGCCGCTCCGCCATCAGCGCGCGGATCTTGCGGTCGGCGTGCATCACGGTGGTGTGGTCGCGGCCGCCGAAGTGCTGTCCGATCTTGGGAAGTGACAGGTCGGTCAGCTCGCGGCAGAGGTACATCGCGATCTGGCGGGCGGTGACCAGGATGCGGCTGCGCGACGAGCCGGCCAGGTCCTCGACGGTGAGACCGAAGTAGTCGGCCGTGGCCGCGGTGATGGCGTCCGCGGTGATCTCCGGGGTGGCGTGCTCGCCCCCGGGGATCAGGTCCTTCAGGACGATCTCGGTCAGCCCCAGGTCGACCGGCTGGCGGTTGAGGCTGGCGAAGGCGGTGACCCGGATCAGGGCGCCTTCCAGCTCGCGGATGTTGCGGGAGATGCGGGAGGCGATGAACTCCAGGACCTCGGGCGGCGCGTTGAGCTGCTCCTGGACCGCCTTCTTCCGGAGGATCGCGATGCGCGTCTCCAACTCCGGCGGCTGGACGTCGGTGATCAGGCCCCACTCGAAGCGGTTGCGCAGCCGGTCCTCCAGCGTCACCAGCTGTTTCGGCGGCCGGTCCGAGGAGAGCACGATCTGCTTGTTCGCGTTGTGGAGCGTGTTGAAGGTGTGGAAGAACTCCTCCTGCGTGGACTCCTTGCTGGCGAGGAACTGCACGTCGTCGACGAGCAGGATGTCCATGTCGCGGTACCGCTTGCGGAAGGCGTCGGCCTTGCCGTCGCGGATGGAGTTGATGAACTCGTTGGTGAACTCCTCCGAGGAGACGTACCTCACCCGGGTGCCGGGGTACAGGCTGCGGGCGTAGTGCCCGATGGCGTGCAGCAGGTGCGTCTTGCCCAGCCCCGACTCCCCGTAGATGAAGAGCGGGTTGTACGCCTTGGCCGGGGCCTCGGCGACCGCGACCGCCGCCGCGTGGGCGAAGCGGTTGGAGGCGCCGATCACGAAGGTGTCGAAGAGGTACTTCGGGTTCAGCCGCGCGGTGGGCTCCGCCGGCCCCGTGGTTCCGCCCGACGGGGCGGGGGCGCCGTGCGCGGGAGCGCTGGGGCGCCCGTACCGCTCGAAGCGGGGGCCGGGCACCTGCGGCTGCACATGGCGCTGGTCGTGCCGCTGGTCGTAGCCGCCCTGGCTGCTGTCGTAGGAGTTCTGGTCGTACGCGTTCTGGTCGTACCCGCCCTCGTAGCCGCCCTGGTCGTACCCGCCCCGGTCGTAGCCGCCGCGGCCCCCCGGGGCGTGGCCGCCCTCGTCGTAGCCGGGCTTCTCGTACCCCTGGTAGGGCTGGTACTCCTCGCGCGGCTCCCGTGTCTCGCGGACGTACTCCTCCCGGCCGTAGGGCTCGCGCTGCGAGGGCAGCGGATAGCCGTCCTGGGGCCAGGTGCGCGGGGCGTGCGGGTGGTCCGGGTAGGCGGGCCGCGGTGTCGGCATCTCGCCCGCGCCGTACTCCGGGCCACCGCCCGGCGGACCGCCGCGGGTGCCCTCGCCGCGCGGGTCGGCGCCGTGCCGGGGGAGTTCGCCCTCCGCCGGCGGGGCGGGCTCGGAGCTGCTCACCCGCGCCGGGGCCGCCTCGGGAGGCGGCGCGGTGACGGTGATGGCCAACCGGACGGGGTGGCCGCACTCCCGGCTCAGCGCGCCGCTGATCAGCGGCGCGAGCCGTCCCTCCAGCACGCTCTTGGCGTACTCGTTCGGGACCCCGAGCAGTGCGGTGCCCGAGACCAGCGCCAACGGCTGGCAGTCCTGCAGCCAGCGCTGGTCCTTCGGCTCGAGCGCCTGCCCGTCGGAGAGCATGATGGTGAGCGCACGGGGCCACACCGCTGCGAGGTCGGCAGGAAGGTCAGCCACGGGGCACGCTCTCTCGGCTCGCTGGTCACGGATCGCGCCGGCGAGTGCGGAGGACGGTGGGAGCGCCGGGGCTGAGGAACTGGTTCCGAACACGCCACGGTAGACAGCGCGGCGTGCCCGCATCAAGTCATTGTCCACAGGGTGTGTACAACCGGGCGGCCTGCCACGCCTGGGGCGGGTACGCCACGATGACGCGGTTTGACCGGGAGGGCGGCGCGCGCGTACCGTTGCACGGTCGAGTTGTCGACGGCTGGCGCCGCCTGCCTCCGATGGGCAGACTCCCGAACAGGGTCGGAGCCCGAGTGGCTGTGCACACGCCACAGATCTGGGCACCGCGGCTCCTCGTGGGCGCACGGTGGCAGCCGATCGACTCCCACACCTGGACCGGTGAGCCTCCTTGCCGGAACACCGAAAGATGTACTGGAGCCCCAAGTGAGCAAGCGCACCTTCCAGCCGAACAACCGGCGTCGCGCGAAGACCCACGGCTTCCGGCTGCGCATGCGGACGCGCGCCGGTCGCGCCATCATCGCCACGCGTCGCAGCAAGGGCCGCGCCCGCCTGTCGGCCTGAGTCCCTCGACTCAGGTGGTGGAGCAGTGCTGCCTTCCGAGAACCGGCTGAGGCGGCGCGAGGACTTCACAGCTGCGGTACGCGGCGGTCGACGGTCCGGTCGTCGGACCCTCGTCGTCCATCTCAACGACACGAACCCGCACGGGACAGGGGAGAACACCCCCTTGCCACGTGCGGGTTTCGTCGTGAGCAAGGCCGTGGGGAACTCGGTGGTCCGCCACCGTACGCAGCGACGCCTGCGCCATCTGGTACGGACACGTCTGCCCAGGCTGCCCGCAGGTAGCCTGGTCGTTGTCCGGGCGTTGCCCGGCGCGGGTGAAGCCTCCTCGGAGCGACTCGCCCGGGACCTCGATGCCGCCCTCACGCGGCTGCTGGGAGAGGTACGACCGTGAAGTACCCGCTGCTTCTGCTGATCAAGCTGTATCAGTGGACCATCAGCCCGCTTCTCGGTCCTGTCTGTCGTTACTACCCGTCATGCTCCCATTACGGGTACGGGGCCATTCAGCGACACGGTGCCATCAAGGGCACGGGCCTCACCGCCTGGCGCATCCTGCGCTGCAATCCCTGGTCGTCCGGCGGAGTCGACCACGTCCCACCCCGGAAGCACCCTGTCTGGCATCAGCGCCTGCGCAATCGCTGGCAGCACCGGACCCATACGAATGCCCAAGGAGCCTGACTCGTGGACACGATCAACTCGATCCTCAGTCCCCTCTATTGGATCGTGTCGTGGATCATCGTGCGGTTCCACGACCTCTACAGTCTCGTCTTCGACGAGGGCAGCGGCTGGGCCTGGGGTCTGTCGATCGTCTCGCTCGTCATCGTCATCCGTATCGCCCTGATCCCGCTGTTCTTCAAGCAGATCAAGGCGACGCGGAACATGCAGGCGCTGCAGCCGCAGATGAAGAAGATCCAGGAGCGCTACAAGAACGACAAGCAGCGCCAGTCCGAGGAAATGATGAAGCTGTACAAGGAGACGGGTACCAACCCGCTCTCCAGCTGTCTTCCGATCCTCGCGCAGTCGCCGTTCTTCATCGCGCTCTTCCAGGTGCTGAACCACATCGCCGGCAACCGCACGGTCGGCGTGCTCAACGCGGACCAGGTCGCGAGCGCGCGTGAGGCCACCATCTTCGGTGCCCCGATCGCCACCAAGTTCATGGACAGTGCCGAGCGCCTCGCGGAGTTCGACGCCTCACTGACCAACGTGCGCGTCGTCACCGTCATCATGATCATCCTGATGTCGCTGTCGCAGTTCTACACCCAGCGCCAGCTCATGACGAAGAACGTCGACCTCACGGTCAAGACGCCGTTCATGAATCAGCAGAAGATGCTGATGTACATCTTCCCGGTCCTGTTCGCCGTCTTCGGCATCAACTTCCCGGTCGGTGTCCTCATCTACTGGCTCACCACCAACGTGTGGACGCTCGGCCAGCAGATGTACGTGATCACCCGGAACCCCACACCCGGCAGTCTCGCCTTCCAGCAGCGCCAGGAGCGGCTGCGGAAGAAGGGGAAGCTGAAGGAGGACCCGGTCGAGGTCGAGACCAAGCAGCAGATCGAAGAGGCCCGCGCCAACCGGTCGCAGCCCAAGCGGAAGTCCAAGTCCCAGCGGCAGGGCGGCCCCGCCCCGCAGGTCCACAAGAAGAACCCGCAGGGCAAGGCCCATGCCGCGAGGAAGAAGCCGAACGGCAGCACCGCTGCCGGGAGCGCCGACGGTGGCGACGCGGGCACGAGCAACTCCGGCCCGAGCAGCACGGGTCAGAACGACGCCGGCCGGCACGGCTCCGGCAAGAACGGCTCGGGCAAGAACGGCTCGGGCAAGTCCCAGGGCTCCCGGACCAAGCCCTCCTCTGCCAAGTCCAAGAAGTGAGAAGGAGTCCCGACGTGTCGGACACCACCACCGCCACCGCAGAGGGCAGCGAGCCGGCCCTGACCCGCCTGGAGCAGGAGGGCGAGATCGCGGCCGACTACCTGGAGGGCCTGCTGGACATTGCGGACCTCGACGGCGACATCGACATGGACGTCGAGGCCGACCGTGCGCTGGTCTCGATCATGGCCGACGGCAGCCCGCGCGACCTGCAGAAGCTCGTGGGGCGCGAGGGCGAGGTCCTGGAGGCGCTGCAGGAGCTGACCAGACTCGCCGTCCTCCGGGAGACGGGCGAGCGCAGCCGGCTCATGCTCGACATCGCCGGTCACCGCGAGGCGAAGCGCGTGAAGCTCACCGAGCTGGCGGCGGAGACCGTCGCCCAGGTGAAGGAGACGGGCGAAGCGGTCAAGCTCAGGCCGATGACGCCCTTCGAGCGCAAGGTCGTGCACGACGCCGTCGCCGAGGCCGGGCTCAACAGCGAGTCCGAGGGCGAGGAGCCGCAGCGCCGAGTGGTCGTCCTTCCGTGACGTCGGAGGACGCGGCCGCCACACCCGTCGAGCAGCCCGGCCCGCCGCCGGAGGCCGCTCGGCGGGTGTTCGGCGACCGGCTGCCGGACGCCGAACGGTACGCCGAGCTCCTGTCGGGGGTCGGCGTGCAGCGAGGGCTGATCGGCCCCCGGGAGGTGCCCCGCATCTGGGAGCGCCACCTGCTCAACTGCGCCGTGCTCGGTGAGGTCGTCCCGGAAGGCGTCACGGTCTGCGATGTGGGCTCCGGTGCCGGCCTGCCCGGCATCCCGCTCGCACTGGTCCGTCCCGACCTGGAGATCACCCTCCTGGAGCCGTTGCTCCGCCGCACGCGCTTCCTGGAGGAAGTGGTCGAGCTGCTGGGACTGGACCACGTCTCCGTGCTCCGCGGACGCGCAGAGGAGGTGCTGGGCACCTTCACCCCGGTCCACGTGGTGACGGCCCGCGCCGTTGCCCCGCTGGATCGACTTGCGGGCTGGGGCGTGCCGCTGCTGCGTCCCTATGGCCAGATGCTGGCCATCAAGGGGGACACCGCCGGCGAGGAGCTGAAGTCCGCCCGTGCGGCGCTCGGCAAGCTCGGAGTGGTCGGCACCGAGGTGCTGACGGCGGGCGCCGGGGTGGTCGACCCGCCCTCCACTGTCGTGCGAGTGGAAGCGGGAGAGAGCCCGGGGGGCGTGCGCTTCGCGGCCAAGCGTGCCAAGGCGGCCCGAGCGGGGCGTCGGCGCCGGCGATGAGCCGGGGCGAAGCGGCCCGCCCACCCAGGCCGCACCGAGAGATTCGACGGCGTCACCCCACGGGGGTGGCGCCGTCGTCGTCTCCGCTGCGGCGTGCACCGCGGCTACTCCATACCGGGCCGGTGGGCACGAACGAGGTGTGTCGCCGCCGGTCGCTTCAGCCGGTGCCAGCAAGGTGTTTCACGTGAAACGACGCTCGCTGCTGCAGGGAATCATCAGCCGGGGTCGCGATGCGGCCGGACCGAGAGAGCGCACCGCCGCGCACCGGGATCGAGGCGGCACGCCCGCCACGGGGCGGGCGTTGTCCACAAGTAAGCGGGGCTCGCTGGTTCAGAACACCACCGACATGGCAGTCTTTGAAGCCACGAAGACTGTGAGCGTCGAGGAGAGTGAACCCTTGCGGTCAGACGCCAACATTGCTGGGCCGACGGCCGAACCGGTCCCCGGCCCCCGATCCGAGCAGCCCGACGCACCCGGCGGCGCGGTCGACATGGGGCGGGCCGCCCCGGGCGGCAACGGGCTCCCGGCCAGCCGTGCCGCCCAGCTGGCCGTCGCTGCCATGCACCGCACCGGCGGAGCGCTGCCGCGCCCGGCCGAGACCAGAACGATGATCGTCGCCAACCAGAAGGGCGGGGTGGGGAAGACCACCACCACCGTCAACCTGGCCGCCTCGCTTGCGCTCCACGGCGCCCGGGTCCTGGTGGTCGACCTCGACCCGCAGGGCAACGCCTCCACGGCGCTCGGCATTGACCATCACGCCGAGATCCCCTCGATCTATGACGTGCTCGTCGAAGGACGGCCTCTCTCCGAGGTCGTCCAGCCGGTGATGGACGTCGAGGGCCTCTTCTGTGCCCCCGCCACGATCGACCTGGCCGGCGCCGAGATCGAGCTGGTCTCGCTGGTGGCACGCGAGAGCAGGTTGCAGCGGGCGATCAGCAAGTACGAACAGCCGCTCGACTACGTCTTCATCGACTGCCCACCGTCGCTCGGGCTGCTCACGGTCAACGCACTGGTGGCGGGGACCGAGGTGGTCATCCCCATCCAGTGCGAGTACTACGCGCTCGAAGGGCTGGGCCAGCTGCTCCGCAACGTGGAGCTGGTCCGCGGCCACCTGAACCCCGAGCTGCATGTCTCGACCATCCTGCTGACGATGTACGACGGTCGGACCCGGCTGGCGTCCCAGGTCGCCGAGGAGGTGCGCAGCCACTTCGGCAAGGAGGTGCTGCGGACCAACATCCCCCGGTCGGTCCGCATCTCCGAGGCGCCGAGCTACGGGCAGACGGTCCTCACCTATGATCCGGGTTCCAGCGGTGCGCTCTCCTACTTGGAGGCCGCCCGTGAGATCGCGCTGCGGGGCACCGGCCCGCAGCACCACGAAGCGAGCGAGGGGAAGTTGTGAGCGATCGACGCAGAGGACTCGGACGTGGGTTGGCGGCGCTGATCCCGACCGCGCCGCGCAGCGCGGAGGAGATCTCCGACCCTGCTGGTCCCACCTCGCCCAGCGCTGTCCCCGTGCTGCCCGCCGAGCGTGGCGTCGCGGCGGCGGTGATCGCTGAGGCGGCGACGCCCGAGCCGGACCGCTCGGAACCGGTCGAAGAGGTCGACGACCCGGCGGAGTCGCCCACCGCCTTCGCGACGGTCGCGGGTGCCACCTTCGCGGAGCTGCCGCTCGACTCCATCACCACCAATCCCCGGCAGCCGCGAGAGGTCTTCGACGAGGACGCCCTGGCGGAGCTGGTCACCTCCATCAAGGAGGTGGGTCTCCTCCAGCCGGTCGTGGTGCGGTCGCTCGGGGAGGAGCGCTACGAGCTGATCATGGGCGAGCGTCGGTGGCGTGCCTGCCGCGAAGCCGGTCTGGACGCCATTCCCGCCATCATCCGCGCCACCGAGGACGACCGGCTGCTGCTGGACGCGCTGCTGGAGAACCTGCACCGCGCTCAGCTGAATCCGCTGGAGGAGGCGGCCGCCTACGACCAGCTGCTCCGCGAGTTCAACTGCACGCAGAACGAGCTCGCCGACCGCATCGGCCGGTCCCGGCCGCAGGTGACCAACACGCTCCGGCTCCTCAAGTTGTCAGCCGCCGTCCAGCGCCGGGTGGCTGCGGGGGTGCTTTCCGCCGGGCATGCCCGTGCCCTGCTCTCCGTCGACGACGCGGAGACCCAGGACAAGCTGGCCCATCGGATCGTCGCCGAGGGGCTCTCCGTCCGGGCGATCGAGGAGATCGTCTCGCTGGAGCGTGGCGGCCAGCCCAAGGGCCGCGGCCCGCGTGCGGGCAAGCGTGTCTCTCCTGCCCTGGAGAACCTGGCCGGTCGGCTCTCCGACCGCTTCGAGACCCGGGTCAAGGTCGACCTTGGGCAGAAGAAGGGGAAGCTCGTCGTGGAGTTCGCCTCGATGGAGGATCTGGAGCGGATTCTGGGGCAGCTGGCGCCGGGTGAGGGGCGGGTCCTCGGCGACCAGCTGACCCCCAACCCGAGCGGCGATCAGCAGAGCTGACCCCGGCCCGATGGCTTGACGCGACGAAGGGGCCTGGCTGTTTCACGTGAAACAGCCAGCCCCCTTCTGCTGCCCGCAGTGGGAGGCGCGTCGAGTCGACTCAGCCGATGAAGTCGGAGAGGTCCTTCTCGATGGCGGCCTTCGGCTTGGCGCCGACGATGGTCTTCACGACCTCCCCGCCCTGGTAGACGTTCATCGTCGGAATGGACATCACGCCGTACTTCGCCGCCGTCTCCGGGTTCTCGTCCACATTGAGCTTGGCGATCACGATCTTCCCGGCCTGCTCGCCCGCGATGGCCTCCAGGGCGGGGGCGATCTGGCGGCACGGACCGCACCACGCCGCCCAGAAGTCGACGAGTACGGGCTTGTCGCTGTTGAGAACCGTCTCGGCGAAGTCGGCGTCGGTCACGGTGATGGTGGCATCAGCCATGATGTTCTCCTCTGCATCAGTGGGGGGATGGTCAACTTCAGGGGGGGCGGGCGGGGTCAGACCTCGATGGTCTCGGCGTCCACCAGGGCTGCCAGGTAGCGCTCGGTGTCGAGCGCCGCGGAGCACCCGGTGCCCGCAGCGGTGATCGCCTGCCGGTACGTGTGGTCGACGACGTCGCCGGCGGCGAAGACGCCGGGGACGTTGGTGCGCGTCGAGGGGGAGTCCACCTTGAGGTAGCCCTCCTCGTCGAGGTGGAGCTGGTCCTTGAAGAGCTCGACCCGGGGGTCGTGGCCGATGGCGACGAACAGCCCGGTGGCGGGGAGCTCCGAGGTCTCGCCCGTCGTGGTGGAACGCAGCGTCAATGAGGTGAGCTTGTTGTTCTCCTCGTGCAGCTCGGCGACCTCGCTGTTCCAGATGAACTTGATCTTCGGGTCGGCGAGGGCGCGCTCCTGCATCGCCTTGGAGGCGCGCAGCGTGTCCCGGCGGTGAACGATGGTGACGGTGTTGGCGAAGCGGGAGAGGAAGGTGGCCTCCTCCATCGCCGTGTCACCGCCGCCGACCACCACGATGTCGTGCTCACGGAAGAAGAAGCCGTCACAGGTGGCGCAGTACGACACACCGCGACCCGACAGCTCGTCCTCGCGGGGGAGACCCAGCTTGCGGTGCTGCGACCCGGTGGTGACGATCACGGCACGCGCCTCGTGCACGGTGCCCACGCTGTCGGTGACGCGCTTGATGGGTCCGCTAAGGTCCACCGAGACGACATCGTCCGCGATCAGCTCGGCACCGAAGCGCTCCGCCTGGGCGCGCATGTTGTCCATGAGGTCCGGCCCCATGATCCCCTCGCGGAAGCCGGGGAAGTTCTCGACCTCCGTGGTCGTCATCAGCGCACCGCCTGCAGCGACACCGCCTTCGAAGACCAGCGGCTTCAGCGACGCACGCGCCGCGTACAGCGCTGCGGTGTAGCCGGCCGGGCCGGAACCGATGACGATCACATTGCGGACATCGCTCACAGGGCCTCATCCTTGTCTGCTGAGTTCTCGGGTCACGGGTCCTGCTTTGCCGACCCCGGTCAGGGCCCGCAGTCCCATAACGGATCCTAGGGCCCCGATCATTCCCGGCAGGGCCCCGGTCCGACTCCGTCGCCCCGTAGCGTGTCACTCCCGCACGCCCGTTCCCGAAGCGCCCTCCGGCCGGCCGGACCGGCCAGGGACGGCTCGGGACGGCGCGGCCCGGCCGCCTGAGGGTCCATGCGAGGCAGCGACCTGGTGTCAGGCTCGCGGATAGGTGTCGGCGTGCAGGACCACCCCGGCCTCGGTCGGCTGGTCGATCGCACAGGCAGCGTCGACGACGAAGACGTCGACCGACTCCTCGTCCCCGCGATCCGGCAGGATCAGCACGTAGGAGTCGACTCCCTCGTACTCGTAGTGGTCGGCCACCGCCAGTGGCTGGTCCTGGCGCCCGGTGGCGGCGAGGACGCACTCCGGCGCCGTGCCGTCCGCCTGCTGTGTCTCGCCGAGAGCCTCGGCGGACTCCTCGTTCCCGGGGACGCCGCCCTGGGTGGAGTACTCCTCGGCCGGGTCGTCGTCGCGGTCGGGGGAAGGCGCCTCGCTCCGGGGGTCCGTCCTCGGAGGCTCGGACGAGGGGGGCGCCGACTGGGGCCCGGTCTCCTCGGAGCCGGCGGGTGGTGCCGTGAGCAGTTCCTGCACCTCTGTCTCGAGGGCGTCCGAGTCGATCTGCTCGGAGAACATCTCCTGGTCGTCCTCGGCCCCGCTCTCCGACGCGCCGGCCACGACGTCCGGGCCGCCACCTCCCTCGCCGAGGCTCTGCGCGATGAGCCCGCCGGCACCGAGCGCGACGACCGCGCCGACCGCGGCCAGCAGGTAGTGGCGGCGTCGCCCGCGCCGGGAACTGTTCGACCCGGCTGCTGAGATCTGCGGCCCCGGGGAGCGACCGTCGCCCCCGGTCGTTGCCGTGGTCGCCGCGGACCGCGGTGTTCGGGCTGCCGAACCGGTGTGGGTCGCCTGGGTTTCACGTGAAACAGCGTCAGCTTCGGCGGCGAGCGCGGCCTCGATCCGATCGGCGACGGAGGTCGGCATCGGTTCCGGAGGGTCGAGCAACGGCAGCTCGACAGCGAGGAGTTCCAGGTCCGCGAGGAGCGCGGTGCAGTCGGCGCAGTCGGCCAGATGGCCCCGTACTGCCGCGGACTCGGCCGGATCGAGGAGGTCCTCGCCGAGCGCGGCCAGCTCCGCGGGATCGGGATGTGCTTCCTTCACTGACGTCCACCTCCGCCCTGGATCGCGCCGGTGTCTCCGGTGTCTCTCGTTGGTGGGACGGACGGCTCCGTGGTCCGGTTCCGTGCGGTGCCCGCCCGCCGCCCCGGTGGGGCGGCGCCGCCGCGTTGCCCGCTCCCGGGGGGAGGCGCCGCGGTGACTCCGTCGTCCCCGCCCGCAGTGGCGCCGGGGTCACGCGGACGCAGATGCCGGACCGCGGGAAGCAGCCGCGCGCGGCCGCGGGCACAGCGGCTCTTCACGGTGCCCACCGGCACACCGAGGATCTCGGCCGCCTCCGCCACGGGATACCCCTCCATGTCCACCAGTACCAGTGCCGCTCGTTGCTCCGGCGGCAGGGAGTCGAGCGCCTCCCGTAGTTCGCGGCGCAGGTCGTGCCGTTCGGCGGGGCCCGCGGCGGACTCGTGGGGCTCCAGCAGCGCCTCCAGGCGCTCCTGCTCCGGCATGGGGGTCGACCGTCGGCTCTTCGCCTTGCGGGCCCGGTCCAGGCAGGCATTGACCGTGATGCGGTGCAGCCAGGTCGTCACCGCCGCCTGCCCCCGGAAGGACCCGGCGGCGCGGTAGGCGGAGACGAGCGCGTCCTGGACGGCGTCCGCCGCCTCCTCCGGGTCGCTCAGCGTGCGCCGGGCGACGGCCCACAGCCGGTCCCGGTGGCGACGGACGATCTCACCGAAGGCATCGGGGTCCCCGGCCACGTGGCGGGCGAGGAGCTCTTCGTCGGATGGCACCCGGCCGGGCTCCCTTCGGCGGCAGCGAGAGGTCCGTGACCGCGGTCCGCGGGCCGACGGCGTCGACCGCTGGGGAGCGGGCGGTGTCGGCTCGGTGCCGTGGGCCGAGCCGACAGGGTCGGTCGGTGGACGTCGGCTGTCTCTAGTCGGACACAGTGACGTTGGTGATGCGGCCACGGTAATTGCCGTCGTCGCCGCGCGGCAGTTCGGTGAGCCATACCAGAAGGTACTGGGACTCCACCCCGTCCTCCGCGGTCAGGGTCACCGATGCGCCGACCCCTTCGTCGACCGCGGAGAACTCCTCGAAGCTCGACGGCGTGCCGGACGCGGAGCTGTCGGCTGCCAGCAGCTGCATCGAGTGCTGTCCGATCGCGTCGACCGTCACCGAGGAGACCTGCCGCGGTTCGCCGAGGTCCAGGATGAGGCCGAGTCCCGGCTTGAGATTGCCGAACCCGGGCCCGAAGTAGTTCCGGGTGTGCCAGAAGGTGCTGGGGTCGCCGTCGATCACATAGGAGGCCGCGTCCGGGTTCTGCGACCCTGTCTCCCCGAAGGGGTCGAAGTCACGGACCGCGGTCACGGGCAGCGGCCCGCCGGCGACCTGTCCCGGCACCTCGGCACCCGGCGCCTCGGGCCGCGGCTGGTCGGGCGGCGACGGGGTCGAGGTGGGGGTGTCGCTGCCCATCAGGGCATCGGCGATCTGCCAGCTGCCCAGGCCGAGCGCGGCGATCAGCAGCGCCGAGACCCCCCACTTGAGGGCGCTTCCCATACGCCCGGGCAGGGCCGGCGGGGCCGCCGGGGTGAGCGGCAGCGGGCCGTGCATGGCGGGCCCCCGCGGGCCGCCCGCATAGGTGCCCTGCTGGTAGGTGGTCGGCTGGTAGCCGACGAGGTTGGCCTCGGGCTCCGGCGGCCGGATGCGCGGCATCTCGTCCAGCGCGGAGATGAGGTCGATGGCGGTGACGCACGGGGGCTTCTCGCTGGCAGCCGTCGCGCCGTCGTTCACCAGAGCGCGCATGGCGAGGTCCGACAGGCCGCGGTGGACCCCGGCCCGGACCTGCTCGGGGGTGGCGAGGCTGTCGCGGGAGTTGCGATCGAGGCCGGCGACGCCGCGCAGTCCGTAGGCGCCGTCGGGGTAGGGCCAGCGCTGGGTGAGCGCGGCGTAGAGCAGCGCCCCCGCGGCCTCGGTGTCGGTGCGCTGGGGGTGCGCAGCGGTGATGCCGCGCAGCGCGGCGTCCACGGCCAGCCCCCGGATGCGGAAGAGCCCGGCTCCGGTGCGCAGCACGGTGCCGGGGGTGAGCCGCAGGTGGGCCAGGCCCGCGCGGTGGGCGGCAGCCATCCCGGCGGAGACCTGCCGGATCATCTCGTAGGTCTCGTGGGTCTCCAGCGCCCCGGACTGGAGGAGCGTGGAGAGCGGGGTGGCGTCGGGCAGCCACTCGTGGATCACGTGGACCAGGTCGCCGTGGCGGTCGGCGTCGAGCACCTGGACGAAGCGGGCGTCGGCCAGCAGCGCCGTGGAGCGGGCCGCTTCAAGGACCGCCGCGCTGCGGGGGTGGTCGGCGGGGAGAACATGCACACCGACCGCGCGTCGGAGTTTCTCGTCCACCGCACGCCAGCTGCTGAACCCGTCCAGACGGGTGATGCACTCCTCCAACCGATACCGCTTGGCCAGCTTGTGACCGCTGTGGAGTTCGGTGAAGGAGCGTTCGGCGTCACTCCGCGCGCGGTTCTTGCGGCCGCCGGCCGAGGCCGGGCGTGCTGTGGCCGGCGGCCGTGCCGGGCGCTCCGCTGCCGGGCTCGGGGGCTTGTCACCGCTGGTGGCGGCGTCTCCGGAGATCTTCGATGCGTCCGCGGCCGTGATCCGTTCCGCCACCGTCGATTCCGCCTCCCCGGTCCTGGCCGCAGCCGCTGACGAGTACTGACCCAGTCAATTGTGCCGTCCCTCCGGCACCCTGCACGACACGTACTGGTGGACGGAGGTTGTACGGGATCAGCGTCCGAGTCGTGCGCGCACCATACCGACCATCGCGTTGAGCTCCTCGATACGCATCTTCCGTGCGGCGATGTAGAACACCGCGAGCAGCACCAGGGAGCCGCCGGCCAGTGCCGCGAGGGAGCCGATCATCCCGTAGCCGAGGGCCTGGGTGATGGCGTAGCCGGCCGCGCCGCCCAGCGCCGCCGCGGGGATCGCCGCGCCGCAGAGCCGGATGTAGGTGCGGACGACACGGGCGCCGTCCAGGTCGGTGCCGATGCGCTTCCGCAGCAGGCGCCAGGCGATGGCGACGCCCACGCCGTAGGCGATGCCGTAGCTGAAGGCGATGCCCGCGACCACCCAGCGGTCGGGAAGCAGGAAGAACGAGGTGGCGGAGAGCGCGATCCACACGGCGGAGACGACGACGGTGTTGTAGAAGGGCGTCTTGGTGTCCTCGTAGGCGTAGAACGCCCGGAGCACGACGTACTGCGCCGAGAAGGGGATCAGCCCCAGCCCGAACGCCATGAGGATGTAGCCGAAGGACCGGGCGCCCTCCTCACCGGCAGAGCCGAACAGCAGGGTGCACATCGGCACGCCGAGCGCCAGGAACGCGAAGGCGATCGGCACGATGGCGACGGCGGAGGTGCGCAGGCCGTGCGAGAGGTCGTCGCGGACGGCGGCGTTGTCGCCGTCCGCCGCCGAGCGGGAGATGCGCGGCAGCAGTGCGGCCATGATCGAGACGGTGATGATGGCCTGCGGCATCTGCCAGATCAGCAGGGCGCTGCTGTACGCGATGAAGCCGGTACCCGGGTAGCCGGCTGCCTCCGCGTTGGCGCCCGCCCAGGTGGAGAACTGGGAGACGGCGACGAGCCCGACCTGGTTGGCCAGGACGAACAGCACCGTCCACTTGGCCAGCTTCATGGCCTTGCCCATGCCGTGGCCGACCCAGTCGAACCGGGGGCGGATGCGGAACCCGGTGGCCTGCAAGTAGGGGATCATCGCGAGCGCCTGGACGGTGAGACCGAGCAGGGTGCCGATGCCCAGCAGCCGGATGCCCTCGCCGCTGATCGACTCCGCCGACAGTCCGGAGCTGCTCTGGGTGCCGTAGACCCAGATGAACATCCCGAAGGTGAAGATGACGACGATGTTGTTGAGGACGGGGGTCCACATCATCGGCCCGAAGCGGTCACGCGCGTTGAGGATCTGCCCCATGATCACGTGGACGCCCATGAAGAAGATGGTGGGCAGGCAGTAGCGGGCGAACGCGATCGCGACCTCGCCGGCTGCCGGGTCGCCGGCGATCTTCGGCGACATCATCCGGATCAGCCAGGGGGCGATCACCACGGAGATGATCACCAGGACCGCGAGGATGACCATCACGAGGGTCAGCAGGCGGTTGGCGTACGCCTCGCCGCCGTCCTCGTCGTTCTTCATGGAGCGGACGAGCTGGGGGACGAAGACCGAGTTGAGGCCGCCGCCGATGGTGAGGATGTAGATCATCGAGGGCAGCGCCCACGCCACGGCGTAGGTGTCGCCGAGGACGGCGGCGCCCAGCGCGGCGACCAGGATCAGTTGCCGGATGAAGCCGGTGGCCCGGGAGACCAGCGTGCCGGCCGCCATGATGGCGCTGGACTTGAGGATGCTGGCGGCCTTGCCCTGCTTGCGAGGCGCCGGCCGGCTCTCCGCGACGGCCTCCGTGCCGCTCTCCGCCGGCCCGGGGACCGCGGGCGCGGCCGGGGCGGCGGCACGTGGACCGGCCGCGTGCTGGTCACGGTAGAGGTTGGCGAAGGCGTCCCGCTCTCCGCCGGCGGCCTGACCACCGCGGTGGTGGTCGCTCCCGGAGCGGTAGGGGTCCCCCTCGCCGAAACGGTCGTCGGAGTCGTACTGCCCGCCGGGCCCGCGGCGGCCGTCGGTGCCGTCGGTGGAGGGGGGCGGCGCCGCGCCGAACCCGGTGGGGCCGTGCGGCTCCGCCGGGTAGCCGCCGTGGCCGCCCGGGCCGGACACCCCCGGCGGGGGCGCCAGGCGGGGGCCGGGCC
>NZ_JAAVJD010000085.1 GCF_012033735.1 Streptomyces lonarensis
GGCCCCGGGCGATCACGCCCGGGGCCCGCTCGGCACGGCTCGGCAGCTCACACCACCTTGGTGTCCGGCTCCGCGAAGTGGCAGGCCACCGGGTGGCCCGTGCCGCGGTCGGTCAGCGCCGGCTCCTCGGTGGCGCAGATGTCCTGCGCCTTCCAGCAGCGGGTCCGGAACCGGCAGCCGCTGGGCGGGTCGATCGGGCTGGGGACGTCGCCGGTGAGGACGGTCCGGCGGCGCTGCCGCTCCCGCCGGGGGTCCGCCAGCGGCGCGGCGGAGATCAGCGCCTGGGTGTACGGGTGGGACGGCGCCCGGTACACCTGGTCGCGCGGCCCGGTCTCGACGACCTTGCCGAGGTACATCACCGCCACCTGGTCGGAGATGTGGCGCACCACCGACAGGTCGTGCGCGATGAACACGTACGCCAGTCCCAGCTGGTCCTGGAGGTCCTCCAGCAGGTTGACGACGCCCGCCTGGACGGAGACGTCCAGCGCGGAGACCGGCTCGTCCATCACCAGCAGCTTCGGCGCCAGCGCCAGCGCGCGGGCGATGCCGATGCGCTGCCGCTGCCCGCCGGAGAACTCGTGCGGGTAGCGGTTGCCGTGCTCCGGGCTGAGCCCCACCAGCCGCAGCAGCTCCGCCACCCGGTCCGGGCCGCCGTCGCGCCAGCGGCCCTGCACCTTCAGCGGCTCGGCGATGATGTCGTTGACCGGCAGCTTCGGGTTGAGCGAGGCCATCGGGTCCTGGAAGACCATGCCCGCGTTGCGGCGGAAGGCCTGCATGTCGCCGCGCTTGAGACCGGTGATCTCCCGGCCCTCGAACCGCACCGAGCCGGCGGTCGGCTTGATCAGCTGGAGGATCGCGCGGCCGGTGGTGGACTTCCCGCAGCCGGACTCCCCGACGACGCCGAGCGTCTGCCCGGCGTCCACGCCGAGGGTGACCTTGCTGACCGCCTGGACCTGCCCGGTGACGCGCCGCAGCAGGCCGGAGCCGTAGACGGGGAAGTTGACGACGAGGTCGCGCACCTCCAGCAGGCGTTCGGGGCTGTCGGCAGGGGGCTTCGCGGTGGCGTCGGCCTTCCCGGTGGCGTCGGCCGTCCCGGTGGCGGCCGGTGCCGCCGGCGCCGCCTCGTCCGCGGGTGTCGCGGGGGTCGGCGCCGCTCCCGGAGATTCCGGTGCGGTCCTGCCGGAGGTCGCCGTCATCGCCCCTCCTCACTTTCGGTACCCGTGCCGTCGGAGGGCACGGTCTGGGCGTCGGGGTGGAAGAACGCGGTGGGGTCCTCCGCCTCGGCGAGCCTGTCGCTGTGGTGGCAGGCCGCCGCGTGTCCCTCGCCGAGGTCGGCGAGGGGCGGCTCGCTCTCCCGGCAGATGTCCGTGGCCAGCGGGCAGCGCGGCGAGAACGGGCAGCCGCGGGGGAGGCTGATCAGCGACGGCGGGGTGCCGGTGATGGGCCGGAGCCGGCCCTCGGCGTCGCCCTCCAGGGAGGGGATCGATCCCAGCAGTCCGGCGGTGTACGGCATCCGCGGCTCGTAGAAGACCTGGTCGGTGTGGCCGATCTCCACGGGCTTCCCGGCGTACATCACCAGCGTCTTGTGCGCCATGCCGGCGATGACCCCGAGGTCGTGGGTGATCATGAGGATCGCGGCGTTGACCGCGTCCTTGACCTCCAGCAGCTTCTCCAGGATCTGCGCCTGCACCGTCACGTCCAGCGCGGTGGTCGGCTCGTCGGCGATGATCACGTCCGGGTTGTTGATGATCGCCATCGCGATCATCACCCGCTGCCGCATGCCGCCGGAGAACTCGTGCGGGTAGGCCCGCAGCCGCTTGTCGGGCTGCGGGATGCCGACGAGGTCCAGCATCTCTTTGGCCCGGGCCAGTGCCTCGCGGCGCGGCACCAGGTGGTGGGCGAGGACCGCCTCGGCGAGCTGGTCGCCGACGGTGTGGACCGGGTTGAGCGAGGTCATCGGGTCCTGGAAGATCATCGCGATCTTCTCGCCCCGCAGCGCCCGCTGCTGGCCCGGCCGCATCGTCAGCAGGTCCTCACCGCGGTAGGTGACGCTGCCCCGGATGCGGGCGCTCTTGGGGAGCAGCCCCATGACGGCCATCGAGGAGACGGACTTGCCGGAGCCGGACTCGCCGACGATGCCGAGCACCTCACGCGCGTGCAGCGTGTAGCTGACGCCGCGGACCGCCTGGACGACGCCGTCGTCCGTCGGGAACTCCACCGTGAGGTTCTCGACCTTGAGGATCTCCTCGTCGAGCGGCGGCTTGGCGTCGGCCAGGGAGTAGGCGGTGTGGACCTCCTCGGCCGCCTCGTGGACGGCGTCGGTCGCCGCCGACCCCGTGTTCAGCGTCCCCGAGGTGTCGAGGGGAGGGTTGATGGTCATCAGTCACGCACCCGGTTCTGTCGGGGGTCGAAGGCGTCGCGCAGGCCGTCACCGATGAAGTTGACCGACAGCGCGATGCCGATGATGAAGAGGCCGGGCCAGTAGAACAGCCACGCGCGCGTCATCATGGCGGTCTGGTAGTCGGTGATGAGGCGGCCGAGCGAGGTGTCCGGCGGCTGCACGCCGATCCCCAGGAAGGACAGGCCGGTCTCCAGCAGGACCGCCGCGGCGATGGCCAGCGTCACCGAGACGATGATGATGCCGACCACGTTGGGCACCAGGTGGCGGAAGATGATCCGCTTGGCGGAGGTGCCGACCGAGCGGGCCGCCTCGACGAACTCCTTCTCCCGCAGCGACAGCACCTCGCCGCGGACCAGCCGGGCGGTCTGCGTCCAGGTGACCAGGCCGAGCATGATGCCGAGCACCACGATGCCCTGCCGGCCCGCCATCGCGGCGACCACGGCGGCGATGACCAGCGTCGGGATGGTGATCATGACGTCGGTGACACGCATCAGGACGGCCTCGGCCCAGCCGCGGAAGTACCCCGCGCAGGCGCCGATGACCGTGCCGATGACGGTCGCCACCGTGCCGACGAGGAAGGCGACGGTCAGCGAGACCTGCGTGCCGCGCATCACCACGGCGAAGTAGTCGCGACCGATGTCGTCCTGCCCGAAGGGGTGTTCACCCCAGGTCACGCCACCGCCGCCGAGGAAGGTGGGCCACACCCCGAGCGTGGGGCGGCCGCCCTCCAGGACCACACCGGTCCCGGTGGGGCTCTTGTCCCACCAGCCGGGGATCGGCCCCCAGCCGATGGAGGTGGCGGCGAGGGTGAGGATGAACCCGAAGAGGGCCATGCCGACCAGCGCGCCGCGGTGCCGGAAGAACCGCGCCCGCACCAGCTGGAACTGGGTGCGTGAGGCGACGTTCATGCCCTGGGCGGCGTCGTCGGCCGAACCGGGGGTGGGCGGCGTCCCGGCCGGCTGCGCGGATTTCTTGCGCATCATTTCGAACTCCTGTCAGGACAGCCGGATACGCGGGTCGAGGAAGGCGTAGGCGATGTCGGCGATCATGTTGAAGACCACGATCGCGCCGCCGGCCACCAGGAAGAACGCCATGATCGGCATGGGGTCGCCCTGTTCGATGCCGTCTTGCAGCAGCGTGCCCATCGCCTTCCAGCCGAAGACCCGTTCGGTGATCACGGCGCCGCCGATGAGGGTGCCGATGTCGTAGGCGGTCAGCGTGGTGATGGGGATCATGCCGTTGCGCAGCGCGTGGCGGGTGATGACCGCGCGCTCCGTCAGGCCCTTCGCGCGGGCGGTCCGCACGTAGTCCTGGTTCATGACCTCCAGCATGCTGGCGCGGGTGTACCGGGTGTACGAGGCCAGCGAGACCAGCACCAGCGCCAGCGTGGGCAGCAGCAGATGCCCCGCGGAGTCCAGGCTGTGCTGCCAGAAGGTGCCCTCGAAGTTCGGGGTGGACGGGCCGATGGTGGAGATCACGCGGCCGCGGATGCGGCTGTGGGCGGCGTACCCGGCGAACGCCTGGAGCACGCGGTCCACGAAGATCACCGTGGCGGTGAAGAGACCGGTGAGGACCGCGGCGGGGATCGCCTGGCGGCGGAACAGCTCACCCCCGAAGAACCAGCCGATCCCGGCGCTGACGGCGGCGGTCAGCAGCGCGAGCAGCAGCAGTGTCAGCAGGTTCGGGTCGTTGAGGACCGGGCCGAACGCGAAGTAGCAGACGACACCGACGGCGGCCGTGACCAGCGCGGCCCGCATCGGCGGGCTCGTGAAGTCGAGACCGGAGACCAGGGTGGTGATGGCGACGGCACCGGCGAAGGCGGTGAGCGCGACCACCACGGGGCCGAGGCCCGGGTCGGCGAACCAGCCGGTCGCGGAGAGCACCAGCAGCAGGACGGCCATGGCGCCGGCGGTGGCGCCGAACACGGTCCAGCGGGTGCGGCGGTCCACGACCAGTACACCGCTGCACACGGCGCCCGTCAGCAGCGAGAGCGCGACCACCATCACCAGCGAGAGCGTGGGGTCCTGCAACCAGTCGTTGATGTCGACGGCGATGTACTGCTTCAGCAGCGTGCCGACCCAGAACAGCGGCAGCGAGAAGCAGACGAACGCGACGAAGGTGACCGACTGGTCGAAGGCGCTGTACTGCCGCAGGGCGGAGATGACGCCGATGGCGATGCCGAAGACGATGGCCAGCACCGTTGCGGCGGCGAGGAGTTGGAGGGTCGCGGGGAACGCGGTGCCGAGCATCGCGTTGACGTCCTGGCCCTGGCGGTTGACGCCGAGGTCACCCGTGATCGCACTGCCGAGCCAGAGCAGGTAGCGGATGAGGACCGGCTTGTCGAGGTTCATCCGCTCGGTGATGGTCGCCAGCGCCGCTTCCCGCTCGTTGTCGGGGAGCTGACGTGCCTCCTCCAGCGGGTCGTTGGCGTTGGCGGCCAGGATGAACATGACCGCGGTGGCGGCCAGGAACACCCATAGCGAGACGAAGAGCCGCCGCGCGATGAAGACGAGCATGGCGCAGACTCCTGAAGTGTTCCGTGAGATCAGCGAGATCTGTGGGAGATGGTGACAGTGGTACGCGGACGGGGCCGGGGGGATCTGAGGCCCCCCGGCCCCGCGCTGTGCGTGTTGTCCGGCGAGGAGCGGCGGCGCACGGCCGCCGCCCCGTCACGCGGCTGACTTCAGGAGGTCAGCGGGTCCATTCCTGCATGTTCCACACGATGTCCGACTGCGCCGGGTTGGGGACGACGTTCTGCACGTCGTCCGCCCAGGCGGCCATGCCGGGGTGGTTGAAGAGCGGCACCGAGACGCCGTCCTCCCACAGGATCGTGGAGATCTCACTGATGACGCGGGTCTTCTCGTCCTCGTCGACGGTCACCAGGACCTCTTCGAGGAGGGCGTCGAGCTCCGGGTTGGAGTAGCAGCCGTTGTTGTTGCCCTTGCCGCTGGCGGAGCACTCGTCCGGGGTGGAGTAGGTGGAGTTCCAGCCGGAGATGAGCGCGGAGCCGGACCAGGCGGCCATCGCCACGTCGTACCGGTTGGTGTACATGGCGCCGTCCTGGGCGAAGAAGTCGCCGTGGGCCTCGAAGTCGACGTCGAAGCCGGCCTCGTTGCACGCGTCCTGGATCAGCTGGCCCTGCGCGTTGCGGCGGGGGTTGTCCAGCGTCCGCAGGCGGATGGTGGTGCCGACCGCGTCCTCCTCCTCGAGGATCTCGCGGGCGCCGTCGATGTCCTGCTCGGCGAACTCGGCGGGCATGGAGTTGCTGACCACGTCGTCGTAGAACGGGTCCAGCGGGTGGGCGACGACGGTGTTGCGGACCTGCGCCTCCTCGTCGATCGGGCGGATCAGGTTCTGCACCAGGGTCTCGCGCGGCAGGCACTTCATCCAGGCCTCACGCAGCGGCAGGCTCTCGGAGAACGGACCCGACTCGAAGTTGAAGGTGTTGTGCTCGTAGAGGTACTGGTCGAAGACCTCGACCTCGACGCCGGCCAGCGACTCCAGCTGGTCCCGCAGGTCGGAGGAGGGCTGCGGCGACATGATGTCGATCTCGCCGTTCTGCAGCGCCTGCGCCTGCGCGTCCTGCGCGATGTAGCGGAAGATGACCTCGTCGGCCGCGGCGGGCTCCCCCCAGTACTCCTCGTTGGGGACCAGGGTCAGCTGCTCACCGGCGGCGTAGGAGCCGATGGTGAACGGGCCGGAGGAGGGGATCAGCGACTCGTCGGGCAGCGCGCCGTCGATGATCCAGCCGGTCTTGAAGAACTCGATGGCGTCGGCCAGCGCCGCCTCGGCCTCCTCTATGCCGCCGTGCTCACGCTCGTTGTGCGGGGTGGAGTAGTCCCAGTCGACACCCTTGATGATGTCGATCAGCTCGTCCGCGCTCTCCAGGCCGCCCTGCTCGGCGACGACGTGGGCGGGCATGATCGTGGTGTTGCCCTGGCCCGGGCCGCTGCCCTCCCAGTCCGCGTACGGGGTGAGGTACTCGAGCGTGAACTCCTTGTCGCCCGACTCGCACTCCGGCATCCGCGTGTCCTCGATGCCGGCGGTGCCGGGCGCGGACCAGTCGAGGTAGCCGCCGCGCTGGCTCCACCACAGGAGCGCGTCGTCGCAGTCGATCGGCGTGCCGTCCGACCAGGCCGCGTCCGGGTGGAAGGTGTAGGTGACCGTCAGCGGGTCCTCGTTGACGACCTCGTAGCTGCCGAAGTCCTCGTTCGGGGTGATCGCCCCGCCCTCACCGAAGTACCAGAACCCGGTGGTGACCTGGTAGGTCGCGACGGAGTTCGCGGTCAGGTTGCCGTCCGACGTGGTGGGGTTCCACGTCGTCCACTCCTGCTCGTAGCCCAGGGTGATGGTCCCGCCGCCACCGCCGTCGCTCTGCGAGTCGTCACTGCTGCCGTTGTCGCCGCTGTCGCTGCCGCACGCAGTGAGGACCAAGGCCCCACCCATTGCTGCAGCAACCAGCTTCGACGTCCTGCCGAAACGGGTCATCTCCGGGCCTTCCACGATGAGGTCACGTCGGGTGTGAAGTTCCCGAGAGCTTCCTCACTCGTGGTCTTGCCCACAAGGGCGAGGCGATGACCGTTGCGCAGCCGAGATGCAAGCCACGCTGACCTGTGACCAAAAGACAGCGGCAAAGTGCAACCAAGTGGACATAAGGTAGTTGCGGTGTAGCGATCTACGTGCGTAGCTGTTCGCAATACGGGCAACCGGCCGGTAACCGAAGGGGTGTTGCGGGGTGAACATCTGAACCCCCGTGACCCCGGGGGGATGGAAACCCTGTCGAGTTGCGTGAAAACGCTGTGGACGTACGGCGTTTCGTGGTTCGGTGGTCGTGCGGGTCCGGCAGGCCCGAGCAGCCCACCCCCTCACTGCGTGCATGCGGGAGCACCCATGCTCACCACGATCGACACCACCTACTCCGACACCAGGGCCGCCGACCTCGCCTGGGAACTCGGCCGGGAGCCTCAGCCGGCCCTCGCGACGCTGGACCTCCAACTCGACGGCGACCACGTGCAGCTCCGCGTCCTCGGCGCCTCCCACCAGGTGCTGCTCCGCTCCGGGGCCGCCACCTGCTCGGAGACGGTGGCCTGCCTGCCGGGCAGCCGCACCCCGCTCCCGATGGGCGTCTCCAAGCGCATCGGGGAGTTCGACTACGAGTTCGCCGCCCGCGTCGAGACCCTCAGTCCCGGCTCCTTCGGCGGCCGCGCCCAGGAGCTCCTCGCCCTGGTCGCCGACCATCCCCACGGTCTCGCCGCGACCTTCCCCGGGGCCCCCGACGCCTTCACCGCGCTGCTCGCCCACCGGCACGACGGCCAGGTCCACTGGCGCACCTGGCACTCCTACCCGCAGGAGTGCCGCCTCGTCTCCACCCGCACGCGGGTCGCGGTCCGCCGCCGGGAGGACGATCCCGGCAGCGGCCCCGCCGACCACGCCGCGGGCCGGGGCGCCGGGGGCGCCGGGCACGCACCGGACCTCGGCACCCGTCCCGCCCGGCCCGCCCTCGCACCGCAGCCGGACCACGGTCGCCGCCCGCTCCGCCACCCGCCACGCGTCGGCGACCGGCGCCGTCCGCCACATCATCGGCACCCGCTTCCGCACGCCTGCCGCGTCGGTGAACGGCGCGTCGGCCGTCGCCGTCGCCGCGAACGGGACCTGCCAGCGGGCGGCGAGCGCCAGTACATCGGCGAGGAGCGCGGCGGTGCCGGGCTCCGGCCGGACGGGCGACCGGCGGATCATGCCGTCGGTGGCGCGGGTCGCCCAGGCGTCCAACCGCTCGGCGGAACCGGCGTCCAGCGGCCCGAACTCCACGTCCGGCAGCTCCTCGCGGTACGCCCGGTAGAGCGGGGCCCGCGTCCAGAACCCCGTCGCGGAGACCACCGAGTCGGTGGCGCGCAGCGCGCGTCCCACGCCGGTCACCAGCGGCGCCGCCTCCGCCCCGGCCGCGCCCACCACCGCCCGCAGCTCGGCGGCGGTGGCACCGGCGGCGCCCGCGGCCAGCGTCCCGACGGCGAGCCACAGCCCGGCGGGGGAGACGGTGAAGTCACCGCCCGCGCCCGTCACCTCGGGGGCCGTGGCGAGGACCGGGAGCCACCGCTCGGCCAGCGACACCACCGCCGCCGCCCCCGCCATCGGCGCCGTGCCGTTCGCCGGTGCCGCCCCCTCCGTTGGTCCCGGGCCCAGGACGCGCCCCGGCGCGCCCGGCTCCGGTCGTCCGCCGTCGCTGCCGTCCGTCATGGCCGTCCCCGTCCCCTCGCCACAGCGCGCCCTCGCGCGCCCCACTCTCCCCGACGGCGCCGCGCCGCCCGTTGGTTCCGTCCCGCCGTCCCGCCACCCCGCCGTCCCGCCACCGCGAGGGTCGCAGCCGGCGTCGCGGGCGCGGCGCGGGATCTGCCGGACGCTTTCAGGTGTCGCACTCCAGCACCGTGCGGCAGACCCCGCACCGGGCGCGGAGCGGCCCCTGCACCGGGAGCCGGAGCCGCCCGGTGCAGACCGGGCAGTCGAACACCACCCGCGGCGTCCCGCCGCCGGTCTCGAACCGGTACGGTCCGACGCCCACCGGTACGGGGAGACCCGCGCGCGCCGAGCCCCGCTGCGCGCCGTACCGACGGCGTGCCGCCCAGCCGGCACCGGCCAGCGGCGGCTGGGCCGCGTCGTGCTCCGCGCGGCGCAGGCCCTTGCCGTAGGCGTCGTACGCCTGCGGGCTGGTGAACCACACGCGCGGGTCCTCCCCGTGCAGGAGCGCGCGCTTCGCCAGGACGTACCCGTACTCCTCGGGGGTGAGGTACCCGAGTTTCTGCGAGGTGAGCGCGGACTGCCGGAACGCGTCGAGCAGCAGCCAGCCGCACCCCAGGTACGCGGCGGCGGTGTCGGTGAGTATCTCGTCGGCGGCGGTGTCCGCCAGCGCCAACCCCGAGCGGTGCAGCAGCACATGGGTCATCTCGTGCGCCAGCACGGCGCCGATGTCCCGGCGGTGCCGGTCGAACCGCGGGTTGAGTTCGACCGCGTAGGCGCCGCCCGCGGCCGGCTCCACCCACGCCGCCTCGGGCATCTCACGGAACCGGACGTCGACCGGCGCCTCCGGGAGGCCCAGGTGACGGATCATCACCCCCGCGACGCGCCGCACCCCGCCGGTCAGCTCCTCGGCGTCGTCCAGAGCGACGTCGACCGGGAGGACGGAGGTGCTGAAGGAGCGCACCCTGTCGCCCGACATGCCCCGGTACAGGGCGCGCAACGCACCGCGCACCTCCGCCAGGTGCGGGAACCCGCGCTCCACGTCCCGTGCTGTACCGCCACCGCCGACCGTCATGCGACCAGCCTCCTCCCGCGCCCCTTCCCACTGTAGGCGCGCGGTCCGCCGGTCGCCGCCGTCTGCGGGGCCGCACGCGCGAGACGGCTTCCGGGAGGCCGCTCCCGGGCAGCGTCGGCCGGCAGCTGCCGCCGCGCCGTCCCGCGCTGCGGACGGGCGCACCGCACCGCGCCCCGCGGCGCCTACAGTCGGGCACCATGAGTGACAGCGACCGCACCGAGCAGCGACGCGACCCGGCGGCCCCCGCGACCGACGGGCCCGGCGCCACCGACCGCGCCCCCGAGGTCCGGGACGAGCTGGAGCGACTGCGCGCCAGCATCGACAACATCGACGCCGCCGTGGTGTACATGCTCGCCGAGCGCTTCAAGTGCACGCAGCGCGTGGGGCGGCTGAAGGCGGAGCACCAGCTGCCGCCCGCCGACCCGGCACGGGAGGGACGGCAGATCGCGCGGCTGCGAGAGCTGGCGACCGAGGCCCGCCTGGACCCGGCGTTCGCGGAGAAGCTCCTCAACTTCGTGATCGCCGAGGTCATCCGCCACCACGAGACCATCGCCCGGGAGAGCTGACGGAGCGGCCGGGCCGGCCCCGGCGTGCGGCCCGCGCGCCGGGGCCGCACCCCCGTACCGCGCCCGGCGGGCATGCGGCAGCATGGGCCCATGGCGATTCTGACCCGAGACGAGGCGCGCGAGCGCGCCCGGCTGCTCGATGTGCACCGGTACACCGTCGATCTCGACCTCACCCGCGGCGCGGAGGTCTTCCGGTCGGCCACCACGGTGCGGTTCGCCGCGCGCGAGGACGGCGAGACCTTCGTGGAGGTCGTCGCGCCCGCCGTGCACCGGGTCACGCTCGACGGCCGGGAGATCGACCCGGCGGCCGTCACCGACGGGCGGCTGCCGCTGACCGTCGGCGCCGGTGAGCACGAGCTGCACGTCGAGGCCGACATGGCGTACTCGCACACCGGCGAGGGCATGCACCGGTTCACCGACCCCGCCGACTCCCTGACCTACCTCTACACCCAGTGCTGCCTCTCCGAGGCCCCCAAGGTGTTCGCCGCGTTCGACCAGCCCGACCTCAAGGCGGTCTTCGAGGTCCACGTCACGGCGCCGCCGGAGTGGACGGTCCTCGCCAACGGCGTCTGTGCGCCCGTCGAGGGCGAGCCCGGCCGTTGGAGCGCGGCACCGACCCCGCCGATCTCCACCTACCTCCTCGCGGTGGCGGCCGGCCCCTGGCACTCGATCCGCACCGAGCACGCCGGACTGCCCTTCGGGCTGCACGCCCGGCAGTCGCTGGCCGAGCACCTCGACAAGGACGCGGACGAGCTGTGGGACATCACCCGCCGCACCTTCGACCGCTACCACGAGATCTTCGACGAGCCGTACCCGTTCGACTCCTACGACCAGGCGTTCGTGCCCGAGTTCAACGCCGGCGCCATGGAGAACCCCGGGCTGGTCACCTTCCGCGACGAGTTCGTCCACCGCTCGGCCGTGACCGACACCGAGCGGCAGCTGCGCGGGATCGTCATCGCCCACGAGATGGCGCACATGTGGTTCGGCGACCTCGTCACCCTCCGCTGGTGGGACGACATCTGGCTCAACGAGGCGTTCGCCGAGTACATGGGCTACCAGGTGCTGGCGGAGGCCACCGACTTCCAGCCGTGGACCGAGTTCGCCGCACAGCGCAAGGCCTGGGGACTGGACGCCGACCAGCGCCCCTCCACCCACCCGGTCGCGCCGCTGCCCGAGGCGGTGCCCGACACCGCCTCCGCCTGGCTCAACTTCGACGGCATCTCCTACGCCAAGGGCGCCTCGGCGCTGCGCCAGCTCGTCGTGTGGCTGGGCGAGAAGGACTTCCTCGCGGGGATCAACGAGCACTTCGCCCGCCACCGGTTCGGCAACGCGGACCTCGCCGAGTTCATCGACTCGCTCAGCCACGCCTCCGGGCGCGACGTCCACAGCTGGGCGGACCGCTGGCTGCGCACCGCCGGCCCGGACACCCTGACCCCCGCCGTCACCGTCTCGCCCGACGGCTGGCGCCTGGAGCTCACCCACACCGGTGGGCGGCCGCACCGGCTGCGCGTCGGGACCTACGGCACCTCGGCCGCGGACCCCGGTCGCCCGGTGCCGCTGGAACCGCACGACCTCGATCTGCCGCCCACCGACGGCGTGGCCGTCGTGGAGGGGGCGGGGGAGCGGCCGGCGCTCCTCGTCGTCAACGACGGTGAACTGACCTACGCGCGCGTCGGTCTGGACGAGGGGTCGTGGGAGACCGCGAGCCGCACCGTCTCCGCGCTGCCCGACCCGCTGACGCGCACCGTGGTCTGGGGTGCGGCGCGCGAGATGGTCCGCGAGGCGGCGCTGCCGCCGGCCGCGCTGGTGGCGATGGCGCGCGAGCAGCTGCCGGAGGAGGAGGACCTCGCGGTGCTGGAGGCGGTGGTGACCTTCGCCCGGTCGACCGTCGCCGACTGCTACCTCGCGGGCAGCGCGCGCGAGTTGGCGCTGGCCTCGCTCCGCGACCTGGCGCGCGAGATCCTCGACCGCCCCGGGACCCCCGCGCGGCGGCTCCTCGCCGCCCGCTGCCTGATCGGCGCCGCCGCCCACCCCGGCGACCTGCGCCGGTGGCTCGGCGAGGGCACCCTGCCCGGCGGGCCGGTGCTCGACCCCAAGCTGCGGTGGCAGCTGCTGCACCGGCTGGCCGTCCTGGGCGACCTCACCCCGGAGGAGATCGACGCGGAGGCCGCCGCCGACCCCGGGGCCACCGCCGAGGAGGGCGCCGCCCGCTGCCGCGCCGCGCTGCCCACCGCCGAGCACAAGGCCGCCGCCTGGGAGGCGATGTTCGGGGACGGCGACCGGCTGTCGGCCTACCTGTTCGCCGCGACCGCCCAGGGGTTCTGGCACCCGGAGCACGACGACCTGCTGGCGCCCTACGTCGAGCGGTACTTCGCGGAGGTCCCCGCGCTCGCGGAGCGCCGCGGCCACGCGCTGACCACCGCCGCCTGCCGCCACGCGTTCCCCGCGACCTCCGTCTCCGAGGAGACGCTGCGGCTGGGCGCCGCCGTCCGCGACGACGCGTCGGTCGGCGCCGCGCTGCGGCGCGGTCTGACCGACCGGCTGGACGACCTCTCCCGCGCGCTGCGCGTCCGGTCCGCCGCCACGCCCTGACCGCGCCCGGCCCGCCCGGCCCGCGCACCGCACCCGCGGCGCGCGGGCCGGGGCGGGCCGCACACCGATTTCGCCCCGACGGTACACGGAGCGTCCGTCACCCCTTACGGTAAGAGTCCACCGGGCTCCGCCCGGCGGAGGACGGCTTCCGACGCGCTCAGAGGGCACGGCACATGGGTGGGCGACACGGCGTCGCGAGGCGGCGCCTCCTTCTGGCGGCCGGTATCGGCCTCGCGCTGCTCCTGGCGGCGGCCGCCTTCGGCCCGTTGAGCGACCTCACCCGTCCCGCCGCGGGCGGCTGCGCCCGGGACCTGCCGCCCGGCGCGCTCGACGCCGTCACCGACGCCGCCGTCTACCGCGTCGAGGAGACCTTCGACCCCCGGCTCGGCGAGTACACCTGCGTGCTCTACGACCGCGACGACCGCCGGCTGCTGTCGGTGGCGGCGCTCAGCGAGCGGGACGCCGTCCGCTCCGCCCTCGTCGCCGACCTCGCCGAACGCGTCGACGAGGAGACCTCGTTGCAGGCGCTCCCGGACGGGCTGCCCGGCATGGTCACCCACTACGGCTGGTTCCACCTGCTGCCGCCGTGCCCGGGGCTGGAGCGCCCCGAGGACGGCTTCGACCACCGGCCGCTGGTGACCGTCCGGGGCCCCTCCGGCGACATCGGCGAGGGGACCCTCGTCATGGCCGTGGCCCTGGCCAACGCCGTGGCGGAGCGGCTGGAGTGCGACGCGCCCCCGCTCCGCTACGGCGGCGGCTTCCGCACGGCGGAGCCGATCCCCGCCGACGAGGCGGTCGGCACGCCGTGCGCCGTGCTGGCCACCGGGCCGCTGCCGGAGCCGCGCCGCGGCGGGTGGACGGTCTCCGCGGCGGCCAGCGACACCGCGCCCGCCGGCCGCTGCACGCTGCGCACCACCGACGGGCAGACGGCGCTCGTGCTGACCAGCTGGTTCGGGGAGTGGGGGCTGCCGATCATCGACGCGCAGCACCGCTGGTACGCCGACAGCCCCCGGCAGGGGCAGCTGCGCGGGCCCTACCTCGGCAGCAACTGGGCCTGGGCGGCGGCGATCTGCGACGGCGCGCCCGCGCACTTCGGGTTGCGGCTGAGCCGTCCGTGGCGCGAGTTCGACGCCGGGGTGCTCCATGCCGTCCTCGGCGGCTTCGCGGCGGAACAGGTCGAACGGCGCGACTGCCACGACCTGCGCATGCCGGAACCGCCCGCCGGCGACTGACCGCCGGCCGCGCCCCCACCTGGCCCGGGCCTGGTTCCGACCGCTCCGGCGTGCGCCCCGGGCCGCCCCGAGCCGCTCCGGCCCGCGGGCGCCCGGCCGGCGAACGGCCTCTCAAAACCGTACGTCTCGGACGAGGTTGGTTCGGAGCGGCGTGGCCGGAAATCCTCCTCACGGGCACGATTCACGCCCCATCAGCTCCGGGGGGTCCGCCAGGGCCACCCGAGTTAGGTATACCTAAGTCGGTCCGACGTGTCGCCCGGCGCCGCGTTCCACCGCACCCCACCCGCCCCACCCGACGCCGACCGCCCCGACCACCCACCCGCCCCCACCGGTCGCCCCCGACCACGGCGCAGCTCGCGCGACGTCCCACCCGCACCGCCGGCCATCGCCGCCCGGCCCCGTACCCGACCACCGTCCCGCCCGCCGCGGTTGAGCCCCGGGCGGACGGGAAACCGCGCACCGACGGGAGCCCCTCATGCCCCCAGCACCCCAGCCGCACCCCCTGGCCGGCGGCACCGCCGGGCCACGTGCCCTCCGGCCCATGCTGGACACCGTCCTCGACGCCCTCTCCGACGGCGCCGCCCGGCGCTGCGGCCCGCTGCCCGCCGGCGGCCCCGCGGCCGTCGCCGCAGCCACCGCCGAACTCGCACCGGTCATACCCGAGAAGGGCACCGGCGCCGGCCCGGCGCTGCGCGACCTCGTCCTCGCCCTCGCCGAGGGTGCCGCCGACCCCGCCGACCCGCACTGCGCGGCCCACCTCCACTGCCCGCCCCTCGCCGTCGCCGCCGCAGCCGACCTCGCGGCCAGTGCGCTCAACCCCTCGCTGGACTCCTGGGACCAGGCACCCGCCGCCACGGCGCTGGAGGCCCGCACCACCGCCGCGCTGGCCGCCCTCGTCCACCCCGCGGCCCGCCACCCCGACGCGCTCGTCACCACGGGAGGTACCGAGTCCAACCAGCTCGGGGTGCTGCTCGCCCGGGAACTGCTCCCACCCGGCCTGCGGATCGTCTGCGGCGCCAACGCCCACCACAGCGTCACCCGCGCCGCCTGGCTGCTCGGACTCGCCGAACCGGAAGTCCTCCCCACGCCGCGCGGCGTCCTGGACCCGGCCGCGGTGCGGGACCGGCTGACCGCCGAACCGGCGGCTCCCACCCTGCTGTTCGCCACCGCCGGCACCACCGACTCCGGCGCCATCGACCCCCTGCCGGCGCTGGCCGACCTCGCTGCCGCCCACGGCGCCCGCCTGCACATCGACGCCGCCTACGGCGGCACGCTGCTGCTCAGCCCCACCCACCGCCACAAGGTCACCGGACTCGACCGCGCCGACAGCGTCGCGCTCGACCTCCACAAGCTCGGCTGGCAGCCGGCGGCCGCCGGTCTGCTGACCGTCCCCGTCGCCGCCGACCTGGCGCCGCTGGGGCACCGCGCGCCCTACCTCAACGCCGACGACGACACCGAGGCCGGCCTCCCGGACCTCCTCGGCCGGTCACTGCGCACCACGCGGCGCCCGGACATCCTCAAGATCGCGGTGACGCTGCGCGCGCTCGGCGAGGACGGCCTCGCCGACCTCGTGGACCGCTGCTGCGCCGCCGCCGGCGACCTCGCCGAGCTGCTCGCCGCCGACCCGTGGTTCGACCTCCACGGCCCGCCCGCCATCTCCACCGTGCTGTTCCGGCCCTCCGGGGCCAGCGACGAGGAGGTGGCCGCGTTGCGGCGCCGCCTGCTGCACGCCGGCTCCGCCGTCCTGGGCCGCGCCACCGTCCCCGGCCCCGGCGGGGCCCCGGGCACCTGGCTCAAGGCCACCATCCTCAACCCGCACACCCAGACCGCCGACCTGCGCTCCCTGCTCAAGCTGGTGCGCGAGGCCGCCCGTGACCGTGACGAGGACGCCACCGCATGACCACCGCCCCCCGTACCGACCCCGCCCCGCCCGCAGGCCCGGCGGCCGAGGATCAGGCACCGCTCGACCTCGCCGGCGTCGGAGCCGGCCCCGCCGGGCTCTCGCTCGCCGCCCTGGCGGACAGCCACCGCGGCCTGCGGGCCGCCTGGTTCGAGCAGCGTCCCGCCTTCTCCTGGCACCCCGGGCTGCTCATTGAGGGCACGACGCTGCAGGTCCCGTTCCTCGCCGACCTGGTGACGCTCGCCGACCCGGCCAGCCCCTGGTCCTACCTCTCCTATCTGCGGGAGCAGGGCCGCCTGTTCCCGTTCTACTTCGCCGAGACCTTCCACATCGAGCGCACCGACTACGACGCCTACTGCCGCTGGGCGGGGGAGCGGCTGGCGAGCGTGCGGTTCGGCCGGCGGGTGGAGTCGGTCTCCTGGGACCGAGCACGGGAGCTGTTCGAGCTGACGGTGTGCCCCGTCGAGGGGGCCGCCGGGCCGCGCGCGGTGCACGCCCGCGCCGTCGCGCTCTCGCTCGGCAGTACCCCGCACGTGCCGGAGGTGCTGCGCCCCGCCGTCGGCGCGCCCGCCGGCGGCGCCCCGGTGGTCCACTCCGCGGAGTACCTCGTCCACCGGGAGCGGCTGCTCGCCGCCGACCACGTCACCGTCGTCGGCTCCGGACAGTCCGGTGCCGAGGTCTTCCTCGACCTGCTGCGCCACCGTCCGGCCGGCGCGGAGCGGCTGCACTGGCTGACGCGGTCACCCGCCTTCGCGCCGATGGAGTACAGCAAGCTCGGGCTGGAGCACTTCACCCCCGACTACACCCGCTATTACCACGCGCTGCCCGAGACCACCCGCGACGCCCTGACGGCCCGCCAGTGGCAATTGCACAAGGCGGTCGACCACGAGACGCTCGCCGAGATCCACGGCGAACTCCTCGGCCGCGCCCAGCGGTCCGGTTGGCCCGACGCGGTGCTGACCCCGGGGGTGGCCGTGCGCGCCGCGGACCGCCGCGGTGACGGCGCCCTCGACCTGCGTCTCGTCCACGCGGAGCAGGAGAGCGCCGCCACCCTCACCACCGGGGCCGTCGTCCTGGCGACCGGGTACCGGGACACCCCGCTCGAACCCCTGCTCGGCGACCTCGCCGGCGCCGTCCGGCGCGACACCGCCGGCCGGCCGCTGGTGACCGACGACTACCGGCTGGAGCTCGCGGAGGGCGTCACCGGCCGGGTCTTCGTCGCGGGCGGCGAGCGCCACACCCACGGTGTGGGGACCCCGGACCTCGGGCTGATGGCGCACCGCTCGGCGACGGTCCTCAACCAACTGCTCGACGAGCGGCCGTACCCGCTCCCCGCCCGCACCGCCTTCACGACGTTCGGCCTGCGGCAGGCCCCCGCCGCCCCACGCGAGGCACCCGCCCCACCGGTCGACTGAGCCCCACCGACCCCGGGGGGACGCGCTCATCGGAGCGCGTTCCCCGTCAGGTGGCGGCACTGCGCCGGGAGTGCGCCGGGAGACGGGGAAACGGATACGCGGCCGAAGGGTTTTCGGCATCTCGATGGTCATTCCTACCGCCGGGTACGTCCTAGAGTCGGGAGTATGCGCCGAGCGAAAATCGTCTGCACACTTGGTCCGGCCACCGACTCGTACGAGCAGATCACCGGTCTCGTCGACGCGGGCATGAACGTGGCCCGCCTCAACCTCAGCCACGGTGCGCACGCCGAACACGAACAGCGCTACCACCGGGTCCGGCAGGCCGCACGTGAGGCCGGCCGGAGCATCGGTGTCCTCGCCGACCTCCAGGGCCCGAAGATCCGGCTCGGCGTCTTCCGGGACGGCCCGGCCCTGCTCGACGCCGGCGACACCTTCCGCATCACCACCGACGACATCGAGGGCGACCAGCACCGCTGCTCCACCACCTACGGCGGGCTGTGCGCCGACGTGACGGCCGGCGAACGGATCCTCATCGACGACGGCCGGGTCGCGCTGGAGGTCGAGGCGGTCGAGGGCACCGACGTGGTGACCACCGTCGTCGAGGGCGGGATGGTCTCCGACCACAAGGGGCTCAACCTCCCCGGCGTGGCGGTCTCCGTGCCGGCGCTCTCCGCCAAGGACGTCGAGGACCTGCGCTGGGCGCTGCGCACCGGGGTGGACCTCATCGCGCTCTCCTTCGTCCGCGCCGGGGACGACATCAAGGACGTGCACCGGATCATGGCCGAGGAGGGCCGGTTCCTGCCGGTCATCGCCAAGATCGAGAAGCCGCAGGCCGAGGAGAACCTCCAGGACATCGTCGACGCCTTCGACGGGATCATGGTCGCCCGGGGCGACCTCGGGGTCGAAGTACCCCTGGAGGACGTGCCGCTGGTCCAGAAGCGCGCGGTGAAGCTCGCCAAGCGCAACGCCAAACCGGTCATCGTCGCCACGCAGATGCTGGAGTCGATGATCAACTCCTCGCGTCCCACCCGTGCGGAGGCCTCCGACGTCGCCAACGCCGTCCTCGACGGGGCCGACGCCGTCATGCTCTCCGGGGAGACCAGCGTCGGTGCGTACCCCGGCGAGACGGTGCGCACCATGGGGCGGATCGTCGCCGCCGCGGAGGCGGAGATGCTCTCGCGCGGGCTGCCGCCGCTGACCGAGGCCACCAAGCCGCACACCCAGCCGGGTGCGGTGGCGCGCGCCGCCGCCGACATCGGCGACTTCCTCGGCGCCTCGCTGCTGGTCGCCTTCACACAATCGGGTGACACCGTGCGGCGGTTGTCCCGGTACCGCTCGCCCATCCCCGTGATGGCGTTCACCCCCGACCAGCAGACCTGCAACCAGCTGAGCCTGACCTGGGGCGTGGAGGCGCACGTCGTCCCGACGGTCGACAGCACCGACGCCATGGTGGAACTGCTCGACGGCCGGCTGCGCCGCATGGGCCGCTGCGCGAAGAGCGAGACCGTGGTGATGACCGCCGGGTCGCCCCCCGGGGTGCCCGGCACCACCAACCTGGTGCGCGTCCACCACATCGGCGAACGCTAGGCCCGGCTCGCGGCCCCGCCGCCGTCCCGGGGCGCGCCGCCCCGCGCGGCGCAACCGGCCGTGCGTCGGGCAGCCGGCCGTGCGTCGGGCAACCGGCCGTGCGTCGGGCAGCCGGGCGGCCCGCACGGGTCGCGCCGGACACGGCCCGCCGCGGCCGGTGGCCGCGGCGGGCCGGGGGCTAAGCTCGCCCGATGGCCAAGTATTTCGACGTGCACCCCGAGAACCCGCAGCCTCGGACGATGACCACCGTGGCCGAGAGCGTCCGCACCGGCGCGGTGATCGCGTACCCCACCGACTCCTGCTACGCGCTGGGCTGCCGGATGGGCAACAGCGAGGGCCTGGACCGCATCCGCACGATCCGGCAGCTCGACGACCGCCACCACTTCACCCTCGTCTGCCAGGACTTCGCCCAGCTCGGTCGGCTGGTGCAGCTCGACAACACGGTCTTCCGGGCGATCAGGTCCGCGACGCCGGGCAGCTACACCTTCATCCTGCCCGCGACGAAGGAGGTGCCGCGGCGGCTGCTGCACCCGAAGAAGAAGACGGTCGGTGTCCGGATTCCCGACCACGTCGTCGTGCGGTCGCTCCTCGCCGAACTGGGTGAGCCGCTGGTCTCCAGCACTCTGCTGCTGCCGGACGAGGAGGAGCCGCTCACCCAGGGGTGGGAGATCAAGGACCGGCTCGACCACGTGGTCGACGCCGTCCTCGACTCCGGCGACTGCGGCACCGAGCCGACCACCGTCGTGGACTTCTCCGACGGCTGGGCGGAGATCGTGCGCCGCGGGGCGGGCGACGTCTCCCGGTTCGAGTAGCGGGAGGCACGGCCGACGGGGCGGGGGAGCGCGTGGCATCGCCGGGCGCGCCGCCCCGGCGACGCCGGAGCCCATTCGCGGGGCGGTGATGCAGACCGTCGTCCGGGAGTCGAGCGGAGGTCCCGGGGTGAGCCACGCGAGCAAGCGTGCGAGCTGTCGCGGCGCCGCCGCGCGGCGCGCGTTCCGCCGAAGCGGACGGGCTCGGCGTCCTCGCAGGTCAGGGGAGGACGGTAGGGGTGCCCCGGGTGGGATTCGAACCCACGCTGAATGCTGTTTGAGAGCACTGCCTCTGCCACTGGGCTACCGGGGCGCCGAACGGCCACGACGGGCCGGAACCCGCCGTGGGCCCAACATACCGTAGCTGGGTACTCTCGTGAGTGCCCCGCCTGCAGAACCCCCGAGGAGCCCCGTGAGCACCCCCGACGTCCCCGAGCCCGGACCCCAGGGCGACGACACCGCCGCGCCCGAGGCGGGCGTCCACGTCCCCCCGCAGACGACCCGGGTGGTCATCGCCGAGGACGAGGCACTGATCCGGCTGGACCTCAAGGAGATGCTGGAGGAGGAGGGCTACACGGTGGTCGGCGAGGCCGGTGACGGCCAGCGTGCCGTCGAACTGGCCCGCGAGCACCGGCCGGACCTCGTCATCCTCGACGTCAAGATGCCGGTCATGGACGGCATCTCGGCCGCCGAGAAGATCGCCGAGGAGCAGCTGGCGCCCGTGCTGATGCTCACCGCGTTCTCCCAGCGGGAGCTGGTGGAGCGGGCGCGCGACGCCGGTGCCATGGCCTACCTGGTCAAGCCGTTCTCCAAGACGGACGTCGTGCCGGCGATCGAGATCGCGGTCTCCCGCTTCCACGAACTGCGCACCCTCTCCCAGGAGGTCACCGACCTCGCGGAGCGGCTGGAGACCCGCAAGCTGGTGGACCGCGCCAAGAGCGTCCTCCAGACCCAGTACGGGCTCACCGAGCCCGCCGCGTTCCGTTGGGTGCAGAAGACCTCCATGGACCGCCGGCTGTCGATGCGGCAGGTCGCCGAGGCCGTGCTGGAGGACGCCGAGGAGCGCCGCCGCAACAAGTGACCCGGCGCGGCCCCGTGCCGCTGCCGCGTCGACGCCACCCGGGGCCGCCGGGGCGGGACCACTCCCGCCCCGGC
>NZ_JAAVJD010000086.1 GCF_012033735.1 Streptomyces lonarensis
CGGCAGGGCCGGGCGGCCCGGCGGACCGCCCGGTCAGGCCCGGCGGGGGCGTAGGCCGCCGCGCGGCGCGGGCCCGGCCCGGTCTCTCCCGGCCGGCGTCGCGCCGGGACCGACAGGTCGATGCGGGCGCCCCGTGCGGCGGCGGGGCACCCGGCAGGGGGCGTGAACGCCCCACTGCACGGCGCGCGACGGCTCGCTGTGGTGAACGACGCGCACGGGGCCCGGCCCTGGGCAGAACGTCGCGGTAACCCGTCCCGCAGGGAGGCGACGACCGTGGACGAGCCCTACTCCCACAGCCCCGCGCTGCCGACCATCCGTGACCTCGCCGGCCGCCCCCGGGGCCGGGGTTTCCTCGCGGACGACCGCGGCACCGTGATCACGAGCCACGAGGCCGTCGACGGCCTGCCACGCGTGGTGGTGCACCCCGCGCGCGGCGCACCGTGCGTGGTGCCCGCCGCAGATGTCACCGCGCTCCCCGAGTGGAACCTTGCCCTGGTGCGAACCCCCGGGCTGGTCGGCCACACACCGCTGCTCATCGGCGCCGCGCGGGCCGAGCGAGACCAGCCGCCGGTCCGCATCCCCCTGGACGGCTGGACCGGGTCGGTCGTCACCGGGGTCGGCCCGGCGACCTACACGGCGACCGACCGCTTCCACCCGGTGCCGCGGGTGCTGCGCCTGGACGCAACGGAATCGCGCACCGTGCGCCTCCGCCTCAACCCCGAGGTGACCGGCGGCCCCGTCATCGCCGCGGACACCGGAGCGGTGCTCGCCGTCCTCGGCACGGCGCTGCACAGCGGTGAGCACGACGGGGCGTTCGCCGTGCCGCTGCCCGAGGCTGCGGAGGCGCAGCCGGACGGTCCCCTCGCCGCCGTGCTGCGGCGCAACTCCAGGCTGGTCCCCGGCCACGGCGCCGACCTGAACGCCACCGGCGCCCTCGTGCTCTGCTCCCGCACCGTGCCGGCGCCACGGCACGCGCCCACCGGAGCGGCAGCGGCAGCCGCCCGCCGACCGGAGGCCGCCGCCGCCCTGCGGAAGTTCGACTCCTCCGACCGCACCGTGCTCGCGCTGGTCGGCCCGCCGGGCACCGGCCGCAGCACCGTCCTCGCCGCGCACACCGCGCTCCGCGCGCAGACCGAACACGGTGCGCCCACCCTCTGGCTACGGGGCGCCGACCTGGAGGCGGGTGATCGCGGCGTGCGCGACGCCCTGCGCCGGGTCCTCTCCGGGGCGGCGACCGGGCCGCCCCGCGCGACGGGGCACGCGGCGCGCCCGCCCGCCCCGCGCGCGCCGGACCCGGACGTGCTCGCCCGGGTCGCGCGCCGGGCGGGGCACATGCTGCTCGTCGTCCTGGACACTCCCGAGGAGATGTCGGCCGCTCTCGTGCCGGATCTGGCGCACTGGTCCGCCGCCTCCGAGGTATGGCTCCGTGCCGCCGGGGCCGGACTCGTCGTCGCCTGCCGCCCCGAGTTCTGGGAACACGCCGGGAGGCACTTCCCCGCCGACAGCCTCCACGGGGGGTTCGCGCCCGCCGCGTCGTCCGGGATCGCCCTGCCCGCGTGCCACTGGCTGGGCGATCTCCCGCCCGTGCAGGCCGGCGGGGTCCGGGAGGCACTCGGCATCGGCTCCGCCGTGGACCCCGCCGAGCGGCGCCACCCGCTCTCCCTCCGCATGCTCGCCGACGTCCGGGCGGCGCAGCACAGCACGGGGCGCGCCCTCGGGACGCCGGACCGGCAGCAGATCTTCGCCGCCCACCTCGACCTGACCGCCCTCCGCGTCGCGGAACTGCTCCCCGGCTCCGCCCGAGGTCCGGAGCTGCGCCGGTTGGCCGCACGAGCACAGGCGCGCCTGCACGAGGCCGCCCGCAGCTCCCTGGGCCCCGTGGTCCTGCCCCGCGAGGCTTTCGCCGCACTGTTCCCGGAAACCGGCGGATGGGCGAGGGCGGTGCTGGCCGAGGGGGTGATCGCCGCGGCCGGCCCCGGCTACCGCTTCGCGGACGAGGAGTTCGCCGACTGGCTGCAGGGACGCCACCTCGACCTCGACGCCACACTCGACCAGCTGCTCACCGCCCCCGATCCCCACCTCACGAACCTTGCGCCCCCACCCGTTCCGCGGCACCGGATCGGCCCGGTGGTCTTCGCCCTGCTGCGGACCGAGCGGGACCTCGGCGCCGATGCTCTCCGGAGCCGACTGCACCGCCTGCTGGACGCGCTCGCCACCGCCCCCGGGGCGGCGGACGCCGAGCCACCCCGCTCGGCTCGGCAGAGCACCCTCGGCGCCCCGTCCGGCGGGGAGGCCGCCACCGGCCCCGGGCGGGACCTCCACTGGTGGTGCGTCCATCTGCTCGGTGAGACGCTGCTGCGCCTGCCGGACGCGACCCGGCAACTCGACTCGGCCCGACGCCTCGCGGTGCTGGTGGGGGAGAGGCGGGCTGCGGCGGCCGACTTTCCCGCCCCGTTCTGGCGGCGGCTGCGGCTGAACACCTGCGACCGGGTCGGCCTGCTGCGGCTCGTCCTCCCCGCCGGTGGTCCGCACCGCGCCCCGCCGACGGGCCGCACCGCCGCGGCGGCGGGGCACACAGCTCCGCCGGACGGGGGCGGCGCCGCCCCCGTCGACGGCCCCACCGACCGCAACCCGTACGTCGCCGCGGTCGGTGAACTCCTGGCCACCGATCCTGTCGAGGCGCAGCCGGAGCTCTGCGGGTGGTTGGGCGACGAGCGGCAGCTCCGGCCACTGCCCCGCGCGGGCGGCGTCCACAGCAAAGACCCCGCTCCCAGCGTCGCCGACATTGCCCACCAGCTGCTCGCCGGCGGGCGCCCGGTCCGCACGGGCGCGCTCGCCGACCTTCTGGTGGACGCGGTGTACCCCCGGTCCGCCGCGGTGCTGGCGGACCTCGTCCGCCTCGACCCCGTCGCCCTGTGCACGGCCGTGGAGCGGTGGTCCGCGGACCCGCTGCCGCACCGTCGAGCCGCGGCCGCGGCCTGCCTCGGTGTGCTGGACGCCTCCGTGCCCCGACGGGCAGCCGATGCCAGGGAACAGCTGCGTGCGGCGGCGCGGCAGCTGGTCCGCCACTCCGGAGGGCCGGAACTCCGCAGCCCCGCGTACCACCTGCTGATCAGCGATCCGGTGACCCGGGCGGCGCACCTCCCCGGAGCACTGGCGCATCTGGTCGAGTGCGCCGACGGCAGTGCCGATGACCGGCGGCTCACCGTCGCCGCGGCGGACGCCGCCCGAGCCGAACCGCAGCGCGTGCTGGCGGCCTTCCGCCGCCGGTTGCGGAAGCCGGACGCCACCCCCGCCGCTGCCGCCACGACGCTGGGCGCGCTCACCACCGTCAGCGCCCCCGCCCTCGCCCGCCCCGTGGCCGCCCTGGTGGCCGACTTCGCGACCCTCCCCGCGCCCCATGCGGCGGAGACCGTGGCCGCCTTCGTCCGCGCCCGCCTCGACAGTGGCAGCGCCGCGCGGGCCGCGCTCACCGCCCTCGTCGAGTGCCTGGGCCGCACCGCCACCGGCGCGGTCCGGTCCGCGGTGGCCCGCTCGCTGGCAGAGGTGCCGACGCCGGAGGCCGCGTATCTGGCGCAGCTCGTCGCCCGCAGGGAACCGCCCCCGGCCGCCCCGTCCCGGAGCGGAGCCGACCCGGCAGCCCCGCCGCCTGCCGCGAGGGCGTCCGACCCGGCCCCGCCGCACGCGGCCCCGTACCCGCCGCTGCACCGCGACCCGCCGCCCGGTCACCGGCTCGGAACCCGGTCGGCCGCGCCCCGTCCCCCGGGCGCCGACGCGCCCGGCGCCCCGGGCGTGACGGGGCCGGGCGTACCGACCGCCCGCCCCGCGAGCGGTCCCGGCGTCCCCGCCGACCGCGACGTACGGCGGGCCGCGGCGGCCCCCGCGCGCGGCGCCGCACCCGTGCACACTGATCCCCGCCGCGTCGAGGCGCCGGACGGCCGGTATTTTTGACGCGGCAGTAGTCCGGGAGACGACGAGGAGATACCGGTGCGACGCTGGCGCGATTTGGCCGACATCCCGGGGGGCTGGGGGCGGAGCGTCGTCACGATCGGCTCCTACGACGGGGTCCATCGGGGACATCAGCTCATCATCGGGCGAGCGGTGGCGCGCGCCCGTGAACTCGGCGTCCCCGCCGTCGTGGTGACATTCGACCCCCACCCCAAGGAGGTCGTGCGTCCGGGCACGCACCCGCCGCTGCTCACCACCCACGCGCACCGCGCCCGCCTCATGGGGGAGCTCGGGGTCGACGCGGTCCTGGTCCTGCCGTTCACCGCCGAGTTCTCGCAGCTCTCACCCGACGCCTTCGTGGAGCGGGTGCTCGCCGGGTCGCTCCACGCACGCACCGTGGTCGAGGGCCCGAACTTCCGCTTCGGCCACCGCGCCGCCGGCACCGTCGAGACCCTGCGGGAGCTGGGCGCGACCCACGACTTCGACGTCGAGGTCGTCGACTTCTACACGCCGGAGGTGAGCAGCCCGACGGACGGTTCGGCGCCCCGTGAACCCTCCCGGTACTCCTCGTCGTCGGTACGGCGGCTCGTCGCGGAGGGCGATGTCACCGCGGCCGCCGACATGCTCGGACGACCGCACCGCGTCGAGGGGACGGTGGTGCACGGGGCGCGCCGCGGCCGCGACCTCGGCTATCCCACGGCCAACCTCGACACCGTGCCCTACTCCGCGATCCCCGCGGACGGCGTCTACGCGGGGTGGCTCACGATCGGCACGCAGTCCTTGCCGGCGGCTGTCTCGGTCGGCACCAACCCGCAGTTCGAAGGCACGAGCCGCACCGTCGAGGCCTATGCCCTCGACCGGGACGACCTGGACCTCTACGGCGACCACGTCGCGGTCGACTTCCTGGCACGGCTGAGAGGTCAGGAGACCTTCCCCTCACTCGACGCGTTCATCGAGCGCATGGCGGGCGACGTCGCCCGCAGTCGGGAGCTGACCGCAGGCGGCGCGCCGACCGTCGCCGTCGACGCGCGCTGACCCCCGTACCGCTGCCGCCGCTCCGCCGCCGGTCCTAGGCCGGCACCTGACACGAGACGCCCTGCCCCCTCCGCGAAGCGCGGGACGGGGCGGGGCGTCCGCCTCACGGGTTCGCCCCGCTTCGGCTCACTGCCCGGGAGGCCGCTGCCACCCCGGCCCCGACTGAGGCGGTCGGCCGTACCCGCCCCCCGGCTGCTGCGGCGGGTAGCCGTAACCGGGCTCCGCCGGCGGGTAGCCGTAGCCGGGAGGCGCGCCCGGCGGGTAGCCGTACGCGGCACCGCCCGCCGGTGCGCCGCCTCCGGGCAACGGGGGCGCCATGTGCGGCGGCATCGAGCCGTCGGGCGTCCAGAGCCCTTGTTCCTGCTGCGCGCGGGTGAAGTCCTCAGCGATCAGCGCGGCCAGGTCGAAGTACGCCTGCCGCGTCCGCGGCCGCATGAGGTCCAGGTCCAGCTCGGCGCCGGCGGCCAGGTGCTCGTCGAACGGGGCGACCACCACGCCCCGGCAGCGGGTGCGGAAGTGCGCGACGATGTCCTCGACCTTCACCATCCGGCCGGTCTCCCGCACGCCCGAGATCACGGTGACACTGCGCTGCACGAGGTCGCCGTAGCCGTGCGCCGACAACCAGTCCAGCGTGGTGGAGGCGCTGCTGGCTCCGTCGACCGACGGTGTGGAGACGATGATCAGCTGGTCCGCGAGGTCGAGGACGCCCCGCATGGCGCTGTACAGCAGCCCGGTGCCCGAGTCGGTGAGGATGATCGGGTACTGCTTCCCCAGCACGTCGATGACCTGCCGGTAGTCCTCGTCGTTGAAGGTCGTCGACACCGCAGGATCGACATCGTTGGCGAGGATCTCCAGTCCCGACGGCGCCTGCGAGGTGAACCGGCGGATGTCCATGTAGCTGTTGAGGTACGGGATCGCGCTGACGAGGTCCCGAATGGTCGCGCCGGTCTCGCGTCGCACCCGGCGGCCGAGTGTCCCGGCGTCCGGGTTGGCGTCGATGGCGATGACCTTGTCCTGCCGTTCGGACGAGAGCGTCGCTCCGAGGGCGGTCGTGGTCGTGGTCTTCCCGACTCCGCCCTTGAGGCTGATCACGGCGATCCGGTAGCAGGAGAGGACCGGCGTCCGGATCAGCTGCAGTTTCTGCTGCCGCTCCGCCTCGGCGGCCTTTGCCCCGAACTTGAAGCGCGAGCTCGGACGGCTCGCGGGCTGCGACCGCTGCTTGTTGCGGCGCTTCTCTTGCAGAAGCCGGTCCGAGGACAGTTCCACCGACGCGGTGTAGCCGAGCGTTCCCGGCTGCGGTGCCGACTGCTGCAGCGGCCTGCCGCCGGGGGGCGGCTCCTGGGCGGCGGGCGGGCCGGGCCGTCCGGCGACCGGGGTGTTCGGCCCCGGCTGTGCGGCAGGGCCGGGCGGACCCGACGGGGCGGGCCTGCCGCCGGGCAACGGCCCCGGCTCCGGGGGTGGTCCGGGTGGGATCGGGCCCGGCGCGGCCCGGTGCGCGGGCGCGTTCGGGTACGGGCCGTGCTGCGACGGGCTCATCGGGCCCCGTGGGGGGCCTCCGTAAGGAGAGGCCGCAGCGGGCCCGCCCGCGGGCGGCTGCCCGGTCTCGGGCGGGCGGGGCCCGGCGTGCTGACCGCCGCCGGCGCCGCCGGCCTGCTCACGTGGCGGGCCGCCCCAGGCGCGCGAGGGTGCGCCACCCGGAACGGGCCCGGGGCCCTGCTGCTGCGGTACCGGGGCGTACGGCGAGGCCGGAGTCGCGGCGCCGCCGCTGTTCGACGGTGCGCCGGGGCTCCCGGGGGGCGACCACGGCGGCACGGGACCCCGCGGCGTCGAGGGGTGACCGGGCGGGAACGGCCCGCCCCGTGCGCCGGAGGGTGGCCCGGGTGCATAGGGGGAGGGGACCGGCTTGGCTCCGGGGGCTTCCGGACCTCCCCGCTGCCCGGACGGGCCCGCAGGGAGGGCCGGGTGCGCCGCCTGTTCGGAGACATCCGAGCGCGGCGCTGCGGCGTCCGGGGACGCGACCGGGAGGCTCGGCAGCGGGCTCGCCGCAGAGTCGGGCCGGGGGGCGTCCGCGTTGGTTGTCGCGTCGGGCACGTCGTCCGGGGCATCCGATCGGCCCGGGGGGCGCGTTGCGTCGGCCGCGTCCGGTCCGTTGTCAGCGGGCTCCGGCGGGCGCGGCACGGCTGCCGGCAGCTCGTACGCGTCGACCTCGGCATCGGCATCGGCGTTCGCGGCCCCGTCCGCGGCCCCGTGCGGGCCTTCGTTCGCGGGCACGGCGGCGGGGCCCGGTCGGGCAGATTCCTCCGCCGCCTCGGAGACCGAGTCCGGCAGCATGAACCCCGGCGGGGTCGGCGGCGCCCCCGGGTTGCCGCCGGAGTGGGGCGCGGCAGTTCGGGGCGAGCCGAGCGGCGGCTGGAGCTGGAAGTCCGGCGGCAGCGGCGGGAGTCCGCCGGGCGCCGGGGCGGCGGGGGCCGGAGGGCTCGGTTCCGGCGGGCGCTCGTGCAACGCGCGGCGGAGTGCCGCCTTGCTGAACTGCATTGTTGCCGGGCTGTCGACGGCGCCCGGGGCGGGGCGTTCTCCCCCGTCCGCGTCGTGCAGGGCCGCTGGGGAGGCCGGGGCCTGACGGCGCGGGGCCGGCAGAGGGGGCGGAGCGGCCGACGCCTCGTCAGCTGCCTCCGCTGCCCCAGGCGTGCCCGCCTGGTGGGCGCCCTGTCCGGTTCCGCCGCCCGTCCCGGGCTGTGAGGCACTGCCGGGCCCGTACCAGGACGGCGGTTCGAAATCGACGGTGAACTGACCGGTCTCCTCGGGCTCGTCGCCCTGCGGGTCGACCTCGGGGCGATCGTCCCCGGCCTCCCACGCGGTGCGCATACCGTCCCGATCGCTGTTCACGACGCCTCCCGCTGCTGATCTCCCTGGTCCGCGCCCCGCGGTCCAGGCCCGGCACCGCGGTGTGCCACCCCCGCGGGCGTGGACTCAGAACTTGCTGACGGCGCGGTGCACCGCGCTTGCACTCAACACTAAAGGAGCGGCGGGCACGCCGGTCCCGACGCCCGGGGCACAGCCGGGCCGTTCACATCGGCGGCGCCCGACGGCGGGCGGATGCGGCCCGGAACCCGCCCGCCACGCGCCCCGCGCGGGGCCGCGTCGCATCGCCCCGTGCGGGGCGCGGGGCGGGCCGCACGTCGGCCGGGAAGCCGGACGCCTCCCTTCGCCGGGGCGCGGGATCAGCCCGGCTGCACCAGGTTGAAGAACTCCTCCGTCGACATGACCGCTGCCTCGTCCGGCATGCTGACGTCCACGGGGTCGCCGAAGGAGTCGTACACGGTCGTGCCGCCGCCGTCGCTGAACTCGGACTCCAGCCGCAGCAGATGGTGCGGCTCCTCCGCGGCGGCGAGGAAGGTCTCCGTGACGCCGCCGCCGGACGTCACCAGCGCCGTCGCGGCCGCGCCCTCGACCTCCGTGTCCCGCTCGGGGGCGAAACGCGCTCCCGGCGGCACCTCGAAGAGCGCCCCGCAGTCGTCGCCCGCCTGCACGCTGACGAAGCCGTCCCGGACCTCGGCGGGGACGTCGACCGGGTCGCCCGCCTCCCCCATGCGCGCCGCGAACAGCGGGACGGAGGTGTAGACGACGCCGTCCTGGCAGAACATCTCACCGTCACTCACCTCCGAACTCAGCGCCACCCTGACGCCGACCTCCGGGTCCGACCACATCACCTGCTGGGCATCGGGAAAGGCGGGGGAGGGGCCCTCGGCGCGGAACGTGGTGGTCGCCATCGACTCGTTGACCGCTCGTCGGAGGTCCGCCGCCGGCCCTTCCTCGACAAGCGACTCCGGGCCCGCGGCGAGCGGGTCGTCGAGCGTGCCGTCCGGGGCGGCGCCCGGCTCGGAGGTGGTGCCGCAGCCGGTCAGCAGCAGGGCACCGCCGATCACGGCCGCCGCGAAGAGGCGAGCGCCCCGCAATGCCATTCTGGTCCTCTCGTGACACCGGGTACCGCCCGGCACGGCATGCCGGCCGCCGCGGGTCGCGGGGCCCGGCACCGGGGGCTCCCGCCCCGCGGGCGCCCTCAGGCGATGTCGAACTCGCCGTCCCGCGCGCCCAGTACGAACGCCTCCCACTCGGCGGCGGTGAACCGCAGCACGGTTCCCGGGTCGGCGCTGTTCCGCATCGCGACCGCGCCGCCTTCCAGGTAGGCGATCTCCACCTTCTCGTCCTGCGGCCCGTCAGGTGCACTGAGCCACTCGGCGCCGGAGATGTCCATGGCGTAGAGCTCGTTCTTCTCCCGCTCCTTGCGAGCGGCGATCTCCGCCGGGGTCTCACTCACTGGTAGCCACTCCCTTGTCGCGTCGCAGCCGGGGACCGGGCCGGAACCGGCCCGGACACGCACTGGATCGTAACGGAGAACGCACACGTGGTCATGAGCCCGGTGGCCCGGCGTAGCCTGCCGGGCGCCGTGCGCCCGCCGGGGCAGCGCGGCGTGAGGTGCAGGAGTCACGCGCTCGCAGTGCGCTCCGGGGCGTGGGCAACGGCGCGAGCACCGGCGACGCGCGCTCCCGGTGCGCGGCGTGCTGCGCGTCGTCCCCGCGCGGCGGTGCGAGGCGACCCCGGGGCCGGCGGCGGGAGGCGGGTCAGCGTCCGCCGCGACGGGGTGTCAGAGGCTGCGCAGCCACCAGTCGGCAGCAAGTACCAGCACGAAGCCCGCAACGAGAACGGCCATGCCGAGCCGGGTGCGTCCCCGACGGCTCATCTCGATCACGGCTCCACTGAGCGCGAAGGCCGCGCCGTAGAGTCCGACCGAGAGCAGCGACGATCCGTCCCCGAGTCGGATCACCAGCACGACGGCCATGGCCGCCATCGCCGCGCCCCCGATGCCCATCCGGAGCCGCCGTGCCTGCTTGGGGGTGAGCTTGTCTCCGGTTGTAAACACGCGAGCAGCATAGACGTTCACCCGATCGTGGGGACCGGACGCCCAGAAGCCCGCTCCTCCTCCGCCCCGGCGGCTTCCCCCGTCCTCGCCGACACGGCCGTGCCCACCTCGCAGGTCCGCACCGCGCCGGGGGTGGGCCACCGGGGCCCCTCCCCTCCGGCGCGGCCCCTCCCGCCCGGCTGCTAGGGTTGGCTGGCTCCGGGAGTGGGATTCCGGTCCCTGTGACGAAGACCAGGGGCGGCTCCCGGACACACGAAACCACGAGGAGAAGCCGTGTCGTCGCTCGATGCCGCCACCAAGCAGAAGATCATCGCCGAGTTCGCCACCAAGGAAGGTGACACCGGCTCCCCCGAGGTCCAGGTCGCGCTGCTCAGCCGTCGGATCACCGACCTGACCGAGCACCTGAAGACCCACAAGCACGACCACCACTCCCGTCGTGGTCTGCTGCTGCTCGTCGGCCAGCGTCGCCGGCTGCTGCAGTACCTGGCCCGGAAGGACATCACCCGCTTCCGTGCCCTGGTGGAGCGCCTCGGCATCCGCCGTGGTGCCGCCGGCGGCGCGCGCTGAGGCACTGGTGACGGGAGCGGTCCCCGCAGGTCGGGGGCCGCTCCCTTCGCCGTATCCGCCCGACGCATCCCGACGATGAGGGGCGGAACCGGTCCGGCTGTTTGTACGCTGGACCCGTCAAGGACATGATGAGGCGGGGCGCTCCTACCGCCGCCGGTCCTCGGTAGTGGCCTCCGGGCGAGATCTCCCGGGTGCTTCGATCGATGGCCGGCCCGTACCAGGGGCGCTCCACCGCCAAGGTCCCCGCCACACGGGCGGGGACACAGCAGAGGAGTAAACCAACGGTGGAGAACGAGACCCACTACGCCGAGGCCGTCATCGACAACGGCTCCTTCGGCACCCGCACCATCCGCTTCGAGACGGGCCGCCTCGCCCGCCAGGCCGCCGGCTCCGCCGTCGCCTACCTGGACGACGACACCATGGTGCTGTCGGCGACCACCGCCTCGAAGAACCCCAAGGACCAGCTCGACTTCTTCCCGCTCACGGTGGACGTCGAGGAGCGGATGTACGCGGCCGGGAAGATCCCCGGCTCGTTCTTCCGCCGTGAGGGCCGGCCCTCCGAGGACGCGATCCTCACCTGCCGCCTCATCGACCGGCCGCTGCGCCCCTCGTTCAAGAAGGGCCTGCGCAACGAGATCCAGATCGTCGAGACGATCATGGCCCTCAACCCCGACCACCTCTACGACGTGGTCGCCATCAACGCCGCCTCCTGCTCCACGCAGCTGGCCGGCCTGCCGTTCTCCGGCCCCATCGGCGGCACCCGTGTCGCGCTGATCAACGGCCAGTGGGTCGCGTTCCCGACCCACACCGAGCTCGAGGACGCCGTCTTCGACATGGTCGTCGCCGGCCGCGTGCTGCCCGACGGTGACGTCGCGATCATGATGGTCGAGGCCGAGGCCACCGAGAAGACCGTCGAGGTCGTCAAGGGTGGTGGCCAGGCCCCCACCGAGGAGGTCGTCGCCGCCGGCCTGGAGGCCGCGAAGCCGTTCATCAAGGCGCTCTGCCAGGCCCAGTCGGAGCTCGCCGCCAAGGCCGCGAAGCCGACCGGCGACTTCCCCGTCTTCCTGGACTTCCAGGACGACGTGCTGGAGTCCCTGACCGCCGCGGTCCGCACCGAGCTCGCCCAGGCGCTCACCATCGCCGGCAAGCAGGACCGCGAGGCCGAGCTGGACCGGATCAAGGGCCTGGCCGCCGAGAAGCTGCTGCCGCAGTTCGAGGGCCGCGAGAAGGAGATCTCCGCCGCGTACCGCTCCCTCACCAAGGAGCTCATCCGCGAGCGGGTCATCACCGACCAGGTCCGCATCGACGGTCGCGGCCCGACGGACATCCGCACGCTGGCCGCCGAGGTCGAGGCCATTCCGCGCGTCCACGGCTCCGCCCTCTTCGAGCGCGGCGAGACGCAGATCCTCGGCGTGACCACGCTGAACATGCTGCGCATGGAGCAGATGCTGGACACCCTCTCCCCGGTGACCCGCAAGCGCTACATGCACAACTACAACTTCCCGCCCTACTCCACCGGTGAGACCGGCCGGGTGGGCTCGCCCAAGCGCCGCGAGATCGGCCACGGGGCGCTGGCGGAGCGGGCGCTGGTGCCCGTCCTGCCGACGCGCGAGGAGTTCCCCTACGCCATCCGCCAGGTCTCCGAGGCGCTGGGCTCCAACGGCTCGACCTCGATGGGTTCGGTCTGCGCCTCCACCATGTCGCTGCTGAACGCCGGTGTGCCGCTCAAGGCCCCCGTCGCCGGCATCGCCATGGGCCTGATCTCCCAGGAGATCGAGGGCAAGACCCACTACGTCACCCTCACCGACATCCTCGGTGCGGAGGACGCCTTCGGCGACATGGACTTCAAGGTCGCCGGCACCCGCGAGTTCGTCACCGCGCTGCAGCTCGACACCAAGCTCGACGGCATCCCCGCCTCGGTCCTGGCGGCGGCGCTGAAGCAGGCCCGCGACGCCCGTCTCCACATCCTCGACGTGATGATGGAGGCGATCGACACCCCGGACGAGATGTCCCCCAACGCCCCGCGGATCATCACCGTCAAGATCCCGGTGGACAAGATCGGTGAGGTCATCGGCCCGAAGGGCAAGATGATCAACCAGATCCAGGAGGACACCGGCGCCGACATCACGATCGAGGACGACGGCACCATCTACATCGGTGCCGCCGACGGCCCGGCCGCCGAGGCCGCCCGTGCCACGATCAACGGCATCGCCAACCCGACGATGCCCGAGGTCGGCGAGCGCTACCTGGGCACGGTCGTCAAGACGACCACCTTCGGCGCCTTCGTCTCGCTGCTCCCCGGCAAGGACGGTCTGCTGCACATCTCGCAGATCCGCAAGCTCGCCGGCGGCAAGCGCGTCGAGAACGTCGAGGACGTCCTCGGCGTCGGCCAGAAGGTCCAGGTCGAGATCGCCGAGATCGACCAGCGGGGCAAGCTCTCCCTCATCCCCGTCGTCGAGGGTGAGGACGGCGACTCCGCCGACGACGCGAAGGACGACGCCGCACAGTGACGCGCACCGTCCGCCGCCCGGCCCGCCCCTCCCGCACGGAGGGGCGGGCCGCGGCCCGTCCGCGCGCCCTCACCCGGACCCTGCTCCCGGGGGAGAACGGCGCCGGCACCGTCCGCAAGACCGTCCTCCCCGGTGGCCTGCGCGTCGTCACCGAGACCGTGCCCTCGGTCCGGTCCGTCAGCTTCGGGATCTGGGCGCACGTCGGCTCCCGCGACGAGACGCCCACGCTCAACGGCGCCACCCACTACCTCGAGCACCTGCTCTTCAAGGGCACCTCCCGCCGCTCCGCGCTGGACATCTCCGCGGCACTGGACGAGGTCGGCGGTGAACTCAACGCCTTCACCGCCAAGGAGTTCACCTGCTACTACGCGAGGGTCCTCGACAGCGACCTGCCGCTGGCGATCGACGTCATCTGCGACATGCTCACCGACTCGCTGCTGCTCCCCGAGGAGGTCGACGCCGAACGCGGCGTCATCCTCGAGGAGATCGCGATGACGGACGACGACCCCGGCGACGGCGTCCACGACCTCTTCGCCCAGACGATGCTCGGTGACAGCCCCCTGGGCCGCCCCGTGCTCGGCACCGCGGAGACCGTCGAGGCGCTGACCCGCGACCGGATCGCCCGCTTCTACCGCAAGCACTACGACCCGACACGGCTCGTGGTCACCGCCGCGGGCAACCTCGACCACGCGACGGTGGTGCGCCGGGTCCGCGCGGCCTTCGACCGGGCCGGCGCCCTGGAGCGGACGGACGCCGAGCCGTGTGCGCCCCGTGGTGGGGCCCGCACGCTGCGCGCCGCGGGCCGCGTCGGCCTTCTCGACCGGCGCACCGAGCAGGCGCACGTCGTCCTGGGACTCCCGGGGGTCTCGCGGGGCGACGACCGCCGCTGGGCGCTGAGCGTGCTGTCCACCGCGCTCGGCGGCGGCATGAGTTCACGCCTCTTCCAGGAGATCCGGGAGAAGCGCGGCCTGGCCTACTCCGTGTACTCCTACACCTCCGGCTACGCGGACTGCGGACTGTTCGGCATCTACGCCGGCTGCCGCCCGGCGCAGGTCCAGGACGTGCTGGCGATCTGCCGTGAGCAGCTGGCCCGCATCGCCGAGGACGGGCTGACCGAGGACGAACTGCGCCGGGCGACGGGGCAGCTGGCCGGTGCCACCATGCTGGGCCTGGAGGACCCCGGGGCGCTGATGCACCGGCTCGGCAAGAGCGAGATCTGCTGGGGCAGCCAGCTCAGCCTGGATGAGATGCTGTCCCGCATGACCTCGGTGACGGTGGAGGACGTCCGGCAGGTCGCCGGGGAGATCCTGGACCACCGGCCCTCCCTCGCGGCCATCGGCCATTTCACCGAGCGCCAGGCCTCCCGCCTGGAGAACGCCCTCGCCTAGCCCGCGTGCGGCCCGACGCGGCCGGAACCGCCGGTCGCCCGGGCCCACGCACCCACAGAACGGAACCAACCCATGAGCAAGCTGCGCGTCGCGGTGATCGGTGCACGGGGCCGGATGGGCTCCGAGGCCGTCCGGGCCGTGGAGGCCGCCGAGGACCTGGAGCTGGTCGCCGCCCTCGGCCGCGGCGACGCGCTGGAGACGCTGACCGGGCGCGGCGCGCAGGTCGCGGTGGAGCTCACCCACCCGGACTCGGCCGTCGACAACGTCGCATTCTGCGTCCGCAACGGCATCCATGCCGTGGTGGGCACCACGGGCTGGACCGGGGAGCGGCTGGACAAGCTGCGTGCGGACCTCGCCGCCGCGCCCGGCACCGGGGTGCTGATCGCCCCGAACTTCGGCATCGGCGCGGTGCTCACCATGCACTTCGCGCGGCAGGCGGCACGGTTCTTCGAGTCCGCGGAGGTGGTGGAGCTGCACCACCCCGGCAAGGCCGACGCACCCAGCGGCACCGCGACGCGCACCGCGCAGGTCATCGCCGAGGCCCGACGCGAGGCCGGCCTGCCCGATCAGCCGGACGCCACCACCTCCGGGTTGGAGGGGGCACGGGGCGCCGATGTCGACGGCGTCCCGGTGCACGCGGTCCGGCTGCGCGGCCTTGTCGCCCACCAGGAGGTGCTGTTCGGCGACGAGGGGGAGATCCTCACCATCCGCCACGACTCGATGAACCGCGGTTCGTTCATGCCGGGTGTGCTGCTCGGCGTGCGCCGCGTGGTCGACACTCCCGGCCTCACCCTCGGCCTGGAGCACTTCCTGGACCTGGACGGCTGAGATGGGCGCGCGCATCGGCTACGCCGTCGTCTCGGTGGTCCTGGTCGTCTACTTCGGCTTCGTCGCCCATCGAGGTGTGGTGCTCATCCGGCACGGCACGTGGGTGTCCGTGGCCCTCGGGGCCGCGGCGCTCGTGCTCCCGCTGATCGGCGCCTGGTTCCTCTGGCACAGCACGCGCTTCGCCCAGCAGGCGAGCCGGCTGGCCCGGGTGCTCGACGCCGAGGGCGGGCTGCCGGTGGACGACCTGCCCCGTGCGCCCAGCGGCCGGGTGGACCGGGACGCGGCCGACGCGGTCTTCGCGGAGCGCCGCAAGGAGGTCGAGGCCGCGCCGGGGGACTGGCGCACGTGGTTCCGGCTCGCGGTCGCCTACCACGACGCCCGCGACACGGCCCGGGGCCGCCACGCGATGCGGCGTGCGATCGACCTGCACGCCGGAAAGCAGCTCACGGGCGACCCCCGCCCCTGACGGCTGCCGCCTCCGCAGGTGCGGGAGGCGGGCCGGCCCGGAAGGGCGGCGCCGCGATCACGGGGCATGAGCCGGTCGGTCGGCCCGGCTGCCCGTGCCGGGAATCGCGCCGGCGCAGGATGGCCGGTACTCACCGCTCCCGGCTCCTGCCGTTCGTGCGACGGGCCCGGTGCCGCACGTCCTCGGGTGTGCGGCACCGGGCCCGTCGGCGGTCTCACGCGCCGCCGCCGCGGGGTCGCCGGGCGTCAGGCGCCTCGTGCAGGGGTCACCGGCTCTCGTCCGCCCACGCCTCGATGAGGTCCGCCGCGCGGTCGAAGGCGTCGGGGCGGCGCAGGAAGTCCGAGTTGCGGTCGGTGAGAAGCGTGCGCAGCGGCTCGCCGCGACGCCGCTCGATCAGCAGCGCCTGCCCTTGCACGGTGCGCGGCAGGCCCAGCCACTTCACCGGCTGCTGCACGGTGCTGACGCGGGAGATGTCGCGCCACCGCACCGTGCGGGTGGTCAGCAGGTTGACCTGGCGGAGCCCGTGGGGACTCACCCAGATGCCGATCCTGAGTATCCGCAGCGCGAAGGTGATGGTGACCACCGCGATCGCCAGGGTGACACTCGCGGCGGCGGGCCCGCCCGCCAGGGCGATGATGACCGCGGACATCAGGACGTAGCTCGCGAGCAGCAGCAGCACGGCGGCGATGGCCACCCGCAGGCCGCCGAGCCGGTACGGCCTCCGCCAGTGGTCCTGCGTGGCGTGGGGGAGGGTGTCGTCCCGCACGGTCTCTGGTGCGCGTTCGGCCGTCAGGAAAGGCAGGGGCACGGCTGGTCCTCGATCGTTTCCGGTGGACGCGCGGGCGCGGTGCGCCGCGGTCGCGTGGGCGGGCACAGGGCCGGTCCGCTGAGGGGCCCGGTGACCGGTGAGATTACCGCGCCGCGCCGTGGTGCTCAGCCGGGAGTGGGCCGGTCGGCCGTCCGGAATGCGACAACCGTCCGCCGGGGGAGGTGGCCACCCCCGGCCCCGGCCCTCCCCGGGGGGCTCTCATAGGGTGTGGGCGAGCGTCCGCCCGGTGGGCCGGCGCCCGCCACGATCTGTCACACCCGGGAGGGCCTCCGGTGTCCGATACACCTCGTTTCCGCAGCGACATGACCGTGGAGCTGGTCAAGCACAGCGCGTCCGACTCCGACGTCCTCTGGGCCGCGCGGGTCTCCACCGCGGGGGAGCAGTCCCTGGAGGAGGTCACCAAGGACCCGGAGCGCTCCAAGGGGCTGATCAACTACCTGATGCGCGACCGGCACGGGAGCCCGTTCGAGCACAACTCGATGACCTTCTTCATCAGCGCCCCGCTGTTCGTCTTCCGCGAGTTCCACCGCCACCGGGTGGGCTGGAGCTACAACGAGGAGAGCGGTCGCTACCGTCGCCTCGACCCGGTCTTCTACGTTCCGGCGGAGGACCGGAAGCTCGTGCAGCAGGGCAGGCCGGGCAAGTACGAGTTCGTCGCCGGGACGCCCGAGCAGCACAAGCTGGTGAGCGAGGCGATGGCGGAGTCCTACCGCCAGTCGTACGCGGCGTACCAGGAGATGCTGGAGGCGGGCGTCGCCCGCGAGGTGGCCCGCGCGACGCTGCCGGTCGGTCTGTACTCCTCGATGTACGCCACCTGCAACGCCCGCTCGCTGATGCACTTCCTCGGGCTGCGCACCCAGCACGAGCAGGCGAAGGTGCCGTCCTTCCCCCAGCGGGAGATCGAGATGGTCGGCGAGCTGATGGAGCACCACTGGGCCTCTCACATGCCGCTCACCCACGCCGCCTTCAACGCGAACGGCCGTATCGCCCCCTGAGGGCCGCACCCGGCCCGGGGGCCGGGCGCCGGAGCGGGTGCGGGCGGCCGCGGACCCGTGCGGGGACGGGGCCGGAACCTCATGGGCCCCCGGTGGGTTCCGGCCGGAGTCGTCCGTCGGCGGCTGTGGCCGAACGCGAGAGCGACGGTGTCCGCATTGCGGTGCTTTGTCGGGTTCGTCTACGCTGGATCTGCGGATCCGGTACTGCCTGAACCCCCGAGCAGGCAGTGCCGGACTCCGTGTCTTCCCCGCCCCGATGCCGCACACTGCGGTGCGCTGCGAGTAGCGTGGTACGCATGGCTCCGACCTCGACATCACGAACCCCCTTCGGGCGGGTGATCACCGCCATGGTGACGCCGTTCACCGCAGACGGCTCCCTCGACCTCGACGGCGCGCAGCGTCTCGCCACCCACCTCGTGGACTCCGGCAACGACGGCCTCGTCGTCAACGGAACCACCGGTGAGTCGCCGACCACCACCGACGCCGAGAAAGCCGACCTGGTCCGTGCCGTCGTCGAGGCGGTCGGCGACCGTGCCCATGTCGTCGCCGGGGTCGGTACCAACGACACGCGCCACAGCGTGCACCTGGCGAAGGAGGCGGCGGCCGTCGGCGCCCACGGGCTGCTCGTCGTCACCCCGTACTACAACAAGCCCCCGCAGGAGGGCCTGTACCAGCACTTCACCACTGTGGCGGACGCCACAGAGCTCCCCGTGATGATCTACGATATTCCGGGGCGCAGTGGAGTGCCGATCAACACCAGCACCATGATGCGGCTGGCCGAGCATCCCCGGATCGTGGCCAACAAGGACGCCAAGGGCGACCTCGGCCGTGCGAGCTGGGCCGTGGCCACCACGGGCCTCGCCTGGTACAGCGGCGACGACATGCTGAACCTCCCGCTGCTGTCCGTCGGCGCCGTCGGTTTCGTCTCCGTGGTCGGCCACGTCGTGGCCCCGGAGCTGCGCAGCCTCATCGACTCGTTCGTCAGCGGTGACGTGGTCAAGGCGACGGAGATCCACCAGAAGCTGCTGCCGGTCTTCACCGGGATGCACCGCACTCAGGGCGTCCTGACGGTCAAGGCCGCCATGGCCGCCCAGGGGCTGCCGGGCGGTCCGGTCCGGCTTCCGCTGGTGGGCGTCACCGAGGAGGAGACGGAGCAGCTGCGCCGCGACCTCACCGCCGGCGGCGTGCAGTTCTGAGCCCTGCACCGTGGCCGGGTCGACCGCGCGTCAGCGCGACACCCGGCCACGGTGATCCGTGTCGCCTCACGCCCCTCGGAGCGTGCGTGACGGCGCACACCGCAGCAGCGCCCCCGGCGCGCACCCCAAGACTTCACAACTGAAGAGCGAACCCATCAACGCGAGATCACTCTCGCCACACCAGTCATCCGCGCCACGTGACCGATTCGGTCGGGTGGCGCGGGTCGTGAGGAGCGTCTTTTGAGTCACCCACACCCCGAGCTCGGCGCGCCGCCGAGCGTGCCCGACGGCGGCCTGCGGGTCACCCCCCTCGGCGGCCTGGGCGAGATCGGCCGCAACATGACCGTCTTCGAGTACAACGGCCGTCTGCTGATCGTGGACTGCGGCGTGCTCTTCCCTGAGGAGGAGCAGCCGGGGATCGACCTGATCCTGCCCGACTTCAGCTCGATCCGGGACCGCCTGGACGACATCGAGGCGATCGTGCTCACCCACGGGCACGAGGACCACATCGGCGGCGTGCCCTACCTGCTGCGGGAGAAGAAGGACATCCCGCTGGTGGGGTCCAAGCTGACCCTCGCGCTCATCGAGGCCAAGCTCCAGGAGCACCGCATCCGCCCCTACACCCTCGAGGTGCGGGAGGGGCAGCGCGAGCAGTTCGGCCCGTTCGACTGCGAGTTCGTCTCCGTGAACCACTCCATCCCCGACGCGCTGGCCGTGGCGATCCGCACGGGTGCCGGCATGGCGGTGCACACCGGCGACTTCAAGATGGACCAACTGCCGCTGGACGGCCGCCTGACCGACCTGCGCGCCTTCGCGCGCCTGGGGGAGGAGGGCATCGACCTGCTCCTCTCGGACTCCACCAACGCCGAGGTGCCCGGCTTCGTCGCCCCCGAGCGCGAGATCTCCGGCGTCCTCCGGCAGGTGTTCGCCGCCGCGGACAAGCGGATCATCGTGGCGAGCTTTGCCAGCCACGTGCACCGCATCCAGCAGATCGTGGACGCCGCCTACGAGAACGGCCGGCGGATCGCGTTCGTCGGCCGCTCCATGGTCCGCAACATGGGCATCGCTCGGGAGCTCGGCTACCTCAAGGTGCCGCCGGGGCTCGTCGTCGACGTGAAGGCGCTGGCGGACCTGCCGGACGAGCAGGTGGTGCTCGTCTGCACCGGGTCGCAGGGCGAGCCGATGGCGGCGCTCTCGCGCATGGCCAACCGCGACCACCAGATCCGGATCACCCCCGGTGACACCGTGATCCTGGCGTCCTCGCTCATCCCGGGCAACGAGAACGCGGTCTACCGCGTGATCAACGGGCTGACCCGATGGGGCGCGCACGTGGTCCACAAGGGCAACGCGAAGGTGCACGTCTCCGGGCACGCCTCCGCCGGCGAGCTGCTGTACTTCTACAACATCTGCCGGCCGAAGAACCTGATGCCGGTGCACGGCGAATGGCGACACCTGCGCGCCAACGCCGAGTTGGGGGCGAAGACCGGCGTGCCGCCGGAGAACATCGTGATCGCCGAGGACGGCGTCACCGTCGACCTGGTCGACGGCCGTGCCCGCATCTCCGGCAAGGTCAGGGCCGGCTACGTCTACGTGGACGGCCTCTCCGTCGGCGACGTCACCGAGGCGAACCTCAAGGACCGCCGCATCCTCGGAGACGAGGGCATCGTCTCCGTCTTCGTCGTCGTGGACTCCAGCACGGGCAAGGTCGTCAACGGCCCCACCGTGCACAGCCGCGGCTCCGGCATCGACGAGGCGGACTTCGCCGCGGTGGTGCCGAAGATCGAGGAGGCGTTCGCCCGTTCCGCGCAGGACGGCGTCGTCGACCCGCACCAGCTGCAGCAGTTGGTGCGGCGGACCGTCGGCAAATGGGTGTCGGACACCTACCGCCGGCGCCCGATGATCATGCCTGTCGTCGTGGACGTCTGACCGTCACCGACCCCCGGGGGGCCCGGATTTGCATCCGGGCGCCTCGACCCAGTACGTTTACGTCACCGCCGCAACGGGAAGCAGGGCCAGCTCCAAGGGTCCTGGGAACCGGAGCACCAGCAGTAACCCCAACAGCCGGAAACGGCAAGGGAATTGACTCTGGTAGAGTGGGAAACACGAAGGGAAGAGCCCGGAGGGTCTGCTGGAAGGCAGTCCGAAGGAAGCGTCCGTTCCTTGAGAACTCAACAGCGTGCCAAAAGTCAACGCCAGATATGTTGATACCCCGTCCGGTCGGCAGGTTTCCTGCTGGTGGACGAGGTTCCTTTG
>NZ_JAAVJD010000087.1:0-19808 GCF_012033735.1 Streptomyces lonarensis
GGTCCTCCCGGGCCGGGCGGGCGGCGTCGCTCCGCCGGACGCCCCACGCCGCCCTCCGGGGCGGCCGGCCGCCGCAGGGCGGTCGCGGAACGCCCGGCGGTCGGAGTCGTCCCCCCGCACACTGTCCGCCAGCAGCACCACGGGGTCGTCGGCCCCCTCGTCACCGGCGACCACCGGTTCACGCGCGTCCGCCGCCTTGGCGCGGTACTGCGCGGCGTCCGCCAACCGGAACAACCGGCGGGCGGAGACCACCGGGCCGATGCTCCTGCCGGTGGAGGCGACCCCGCAGGCAACGCCCTGTCCGAGCTCCAGCCCGTCGGCGCGGCGGCAGATCTCCCGCGCCACCCGGATCACCTCGGGCGCGGTGGAGCCGACGGCCACCAGGCAGAACTCGTCGCCGCCCAGCCGGGCGGCGAGCGAGCCGGGGAGTTGCGCGCCGCAGAGGGAGAGCACCGAGGCGAAACGTTCAAGCAGGTGGTCGCCCGCCACATGGCCCAGCGAGTCGTTGACACCCTTCAGTCCGTTGACGTCGCAGACGACGAGGCTGACGGCCGTGCCGTCCCTGCGGTGATCCCCGACCGCGTCCTCCAGGAGCGCGTCCACGGCCCGCCGATTGGCGAGCCCGGTCAGCGGGTCGGTGTACGCCAGCTTCCTGACCTCGGCCAGCCGCTCGTGGTGCACCAGGCCGCTCGCCGCGACCTCGGCGAGGACGGTGGCGAAGGCCGCCTCGGGCAGGCCGAGAGGCACGGCGTCCACTCCCCGGGCCACATACAGCTCCCCCCAGGCCCGTCCGTGCAGCACGACGGGGGCCACGACGCAGCTCCCGCGGCCGCGGCGCCGGAGGGCGGCGGCCCGACTGCGGCGGTGGGCGGCAGCGGCCGCCTCCACCGGCGCGCCGGCGGCTCCCCCGGCCTCGTCGGCGGTCTCGATCCACGCCCGGGGCTCCACCCCGGCCGTCCAGCCGGCGGGCGAGAAGCCCGCGATCTCGGGGAAGTCGTGCACCGGGTAGGACTCGTCGACCGGGAACTCCACCTCGCCGGGCGCGAGTTCCCCGTTGTTGACCAGCACGCGGAGGCGGCCCCGCTCCCGCTCCCAGACCGAGACGGCCGCAAAGGCGCCGTCCAGCGCCCGCCGGGCGGTCTCGGCCACGACGCGCACCGCGCCGGCGAGGTCACCCGCCGCCGCCATCGCCTGCGCCAGCTCCACCACGGCCCGCAGCCGAGCGTCCTCTCCCATGCGGACACATTATTGCGGTTTGTACCTTTTCGCCGGGCGCGCCGGGTGCAATTGCGAGGGATCACAAGTCCGGAGCACAGCGGCCCCGCCACCCGGCCCAGCCGAGGACGCCGCGCTACTCCCCCGGCCAGTCGGGCGTGCGCTTCTCGTTGAAGGCGGCGACCCCCTCGGCGCGGTCCCCGGAGAAGGCGACGGTCCGCCACGCCGCGTCCTCGATCTCCATGGCGGCGGTGACGTCCATCCCCCATCCCGTGCGCAGCGCCTTCTTGGCGGCGCGCAGCCCGATCGGGGAGTTGGCGGCGATCCGGCCCGCGAGCTCCAGCGCGGCCTCTCGATCGGTGCCGGCCGGCACCACCTGGTCGACCAGGCCGAGCTCGCCCGCCTCGGCCGCCGCCACCCGCCGTGCACTGAAGATCAACTCGGCGGCGCGCGCCGCGCCCACCCGGCGCGGCAGCAGCTGCGTGCCGCCACCGCCGGGGATGACGCCCACCGAGACCTCCGGCAGGCCGACCACGGCGGTCTCGTCCGCCACGATGAGGTCGCAGGAGAGCGCCAGCTCGTAGCCGCCGCCCAGGGCGAAGCCGTGGACCGCGGCGATCGCCGGCATCGGCAGCGCCAGCACTCCGCCGTAGGCCGCGCGGGCGTAGGGGCGCTGCCGGACCAGCTCGGCGTCGGTCAGCGAGTTGCGCTCCTTGAGATCGGCGCCCACGCAGAACGCCCGCTCATGGGTGGAGCTGAGCACCACCGCAGAGACCTCGCGGGTGGCGGCGAGCGCCACGCACGCCTCACCGAGCTGACGCGCCATCTCGGTGGACACGGCGTTCATCGCGCGCGGCCGGTCGAGGACCAGCTCGGCCACCCGGCCGCCGTGACGGCGCACCACGACCCACTCGCCGAACCGCTCCTCCCGGACACCCCCCGGGCCGTGGCCCGTACCGTTCCCCGACTCCGCCACCGACGTCATCGTCCGCTCCTTCGGTTAACGCTCGCTCACTGTTCGACGCAGCGCATCATGCCATCCGCGCGCCCGCCTGCGGGAGGGTGCGCGCCGGGCGCTTACGGTGGAGCCGCGCCGCCTTCGGGGGCGGGTCGCGGCCGCCGGGGCCCGTCGCGCCCCGGCGGCGCCGGCCGCCGCCGCTGCCTGACGGCCCGGCAGGTCGCGTTCCGGGCAGGCCGGACGGCCGTTCCTGACCGGTTCGCGCGCATCGGTTCCGGTGGCCGCGGGGAGATCATGAGCGCCGTCGGAGACGGGAGATGAACCTCATTCCCCGTTCACCGCGCGGTCAGCCGGCGTTCCGGACGCCACGGAACGGTCGTGACCGTCCCCCGGCGCCGACGCCGTACCGCTCCTCGGCTACCCCGCGGACGGTCCGGACGGCGCCCCGTGAGCGGAAGAGCCGAAGGGCGTAGACACCCATGTTCCGAGACCGACCAGGTCGGACCAGCCGACGAAGAGGGCGGACCGTCGTGACGACGGTCGTCCTCGGCCTGCTCGCGGGGTTGGGCGCCACCGCGCCCCCCGTGGCGGCCGACCCGCAGGGCACCGCCGCCTCCGGGCTCGAACCGTTCGACGCGGTCGACCAGTTCATCGGCACCCTGCACGACCGGAGCCAGAACAAGGGCAACAGCGCCTACGGCAACACCTGGCCCGGCGCGACCCTGCCCTTCGGCATGGTGCAGTTCACCCCGACCACCCACAACACGCGGGGCGGCGACAACTGGGGCGGCTACGAGTACGACGCGGACCAGCTGCGCGGGTTCGGCCTCACCCGGCTCTCCGGCACGGGGTGCGCCAACAACAACGGTGCCTTCGACGTGCCGGTCCTCCCGTACACCGGGCGCCTCACCGCCGACCGGGCGCTGCCGACCTCGCCGGCCGACTCGATCGGCGACTACTTCCTGGACTTCTCGCACGAGAACGAGACGGCCGAGCCCGGCCACTACGCGGTGGGTCTCGACAACGGCACCGACGTCGCGCTCACCGCCACCGAGCGCACCGGCGTCGCCACCTTCGACTTTCCCGACGACCGCGACTCCGCGACGCTGGTCTTCGACGTCGCCGGCTCCAACAACGGGTCCAGCGCCAGCTCGGTGTCGGTCGACGGGAACACCGTCTTCGGCTGGACCGAGACGCGCACGGTCTGCGGCGGCGGGAGCTACCGCATCCACTTCTCCGCCGACTTCGACACCCCCGTCTCCTCGCACGGCACCTGGAGCGGCTCGCGGGTCGAGGCCGGCTCCGGCGAGGCGAGTTCGACCTTCAGCCACGGCTCGGGCGCCTTCGTGTCGTTCCCGCGCGGCTCGGAGGTCACCGCGCGCATCGGGATCAGCTACGTCAGCGTGGAGAACGCGGCGCTGAACTCCGCCACCGAGGCGGCGGGGCGCAGCGCGGCGGAGATCCGCGAGGCGGCGGCCGAAACCTGGCGCGAGGCGCTGGCCACCGTCGACGTGACGGGCGGCAGCGACGAGGACCGCACCGTGTTCTACACCGCGCTGTACCACGCCCTGCTCCACCCGAACCTGTACGACGACGTCAACGGCGAGTACTTCGGCTACGACGGGACCGTCCGGACCGTGCCCGAGGGCCGGCACCAGTACGCGACCTACTCCGGGTGGGACGCCTACCGCGGCCACGCGCAGCTGATCGCGCTGCTGTTCCCGCAGGTCGGGTCGGACATCAACCAGTCGCTCACCGACCTCGCGACGCAGACGGGACGCTGGCCGAACTGGCCGCACAACGGCGTCTCGCAGCAGAAGATGAGCGGCGACGGCCTCCAGGTGGTGCTCGCCACCATCGACGCGTTCGGCAGCACCGACTACGACCGGGAGGCTGCGCTGGCGTCCATGGTCACCACCCAGACACTGCCCGCCGCCGGCAGCAACCGCGGCGACCTCCAGCAGTTCGCGGGGCTGGGATGGATCGAGAACCGCAACGGCGACTCGGCGACCTCCCGGACGCTGGAGTACGCGATCAACGACTTCGCCGTCGCGCAGCTCGCCGACCGGCTCGGTGACGAGGAGAGCCGCGACCGGTTCATGACGCGGGCGCAGAACTGGCAGAACGTCTTCGACCCCGAGTCCGCGCACATCAGGCCCCGGGAGCGCAACGGCTTCGACCGCGGGTTCGACCTCGGGGAGCGGGGCAACCAGTTCGAGCAGTCCACCGGGTACCAGTACGGGTGGCTCGTCCCGCACAACCTGGCGGCACTGATCGAGCGGCGCGGCGGCCGGGACGAGGCGCTGGAGCAACTGGACCACTTCTTCACGGAGTTGGACGCTGGCGTCTACAACACCCCGTACTCCTACCTGAGCAACGAGGCGGTGCTGCAGACCCCCTGGATCTACAACTGGCTCGGGGAGCCCTCGCGCACCACCGACGTCCTGTACCGCGTGGTCGACGAGATGTACCACGGCGGGCCGAGCGGTCTGCCGGGCAACGACGACCTGGGGACGCTCTCCGCCTGGTACGTGCTCGCCACCGTCGGCCTGCAGCCCATGGTCTACGGCACCGCCGACCTCGCGCTCTCCGCGCCGTTGTTCGAGCGCGTCGTGATCGACAGCGCCGGCAGCGACCGCGTCATCGCCGTCGACGCCCCCGGCGCCGGGCCCGACAACCGCTACGTGCAGTCCCTGACCGTCGACGGCGTACCGACCACCGCCTCCTGGCTGCCGGCGGAGTTCACCCGCTCCGGCGGCACCCTGCGCTACACGATGGGCGCCACCCCCGGAGCCTGGGGCACCGGCGCCGACGACGTGCCGCCGTCCCACGACCGGGGCGCCGACGGCTACAACAACATCGGCACCTCCGCCGACGGCCGCGGTGCGACCGGCATGCTGGACGCCTCCGGCAACACCCTCCCCCGGGAGCGGCTCGCGGCGGCAGGGGCGGCCCCCGGCGCCGAGATCACCGTGCCGGGGACGGACACCGTCTTCCACTGGCCGGACACCGCACCGGGCGAACCCGACAACTGGGTGCCCCACGGGCAGCGCGTCGAGATGGGAGGCGCCTCCGGCGCCGCGATCTCCTTCCTCGGCCTCGCGACCAACGGCCCCTCCCAGGGCACGGCGACCGTGGTGTACGAGGACGGCTCCCGGCAGTCCGTCCCGGTCGGCCTCACCGACTGGACCCCCGGCACCGCCTACCGGTTCGGGAACACCCCGGTGGTGACCGTCCCCGGCCGCAACCGCTCCGACGGCGGCCAGGACACCACGGAGGCCAAGGTGTTCGCCACGGCGCCGGAGGCGATCGACCCGGACCGCCCCGTCGAGGCGGTCCTGCTGCCCGAGGGCTCCGACCGGGGCGTCATGCACCTCTTCGACGTGGCGCTGAGCAGCACGCCACCGCCAGCGCCGGACGCCACCCCGGAGCGGGTCGTCCTGACGCCGACTGCGACGCCGGAGTCGGCGCAGGCCGTCAGCTGGCGCAGCCGCGCGGGTACCGGCCTCGTGGAGTACCGGACGGGCGAGGACGGCGAGACATCGACCGTCGCGGCGGAGCTGGTCGCCGAGCGGCACATCGGCGACGCCTCGTTCTCGGCCTGGTCGGCCGAACTCACCGGGCTCCCCCCAGGAACCACTCACGACTACCGGGTCGGGGACGGTGAGAACTGGAGCCCCTGGCACACCTTCACCACCGCGGCCGACGGCGCCGAGCCCTTCACCTTTCTCTACTACGGCGACAACCAGAACGGCCTGTCCGACGTCTGGCCGGCCATCGCCCGGCGCGCCAACGCCGACGTCCCGGAGGCGGCGCTCGCGCTGTACGCCGGCGACCTGATCGACTTCGCCAACGAGGGCGAGTGGTCCGCCTGGTTCGCGGCCAACCCCGAGGGACTGGCCAACCAGCAGACGATCACCGCCGTCGGCAACCACGAGTTCAACTCCGGCAACGGGCTGTTGCAGACCAACCGGATGAGCTTCGCCTACCCCGCCAACGGCCCCGTGCCGGCGGACGCGGGCGAGGACGCCGACCGCTACGGCGAGCACCTGGCGGAGGCGATGACGGACTCGGTGTTCCACGTCGACCACCAGGACGTGCGCTTCGTCGTCCTCAACGCCAACCGCGACGACATCTGCGAGCTGGTCCGGCCCCCGGGGCTCACGGAGTTCGACTGCGGCGAGGCCCGCCGCATCTGGGTGGGGATGCAGGCGCGGTGGCTGGACCGGGTCCTCGACGAGAACCCCTCCACCTGGTCGGTCGTGCTGCACCACCAGCCGGTCCTGTCCAGCGGAGCCAACCGGGACGAGCCCGACATCCGCGCCGCCTGGCTGCCGATCTACCAGGAGCACGACGTCGACCTGGTGCTCGCCGGCCACGACCACACCTACGCCCGCGGCCACGCCGACGAGGACGCCACCGCCACCCCGGGGCTGACCACGGGTCCGGTGTACGTGGTGTCCAACGCCGGCGCGAAGTTCTACGACCTCCAGCCGGAGGACGACAACGTCTGGACCCGCAACGGCGCCACCATGGTGACCCGCGCGCAGCAGACCTCCACCTACCAGTCCGTCACGGTGGACGACGGCACCCTCTCCTACCGGTCGGTCATCGCCCACCGGGGCGACAACCGCGCCGCCGGGGAGGTCGGCGAGGAGTTGGACAGCTTCACGGTGACGCGGTACGCGGACGGCACGAAGTGGGTCACGGAGGACGGCGTCACTCCCCCGCCCCCGCCGACGGACCCGACCGACCCGACCGATCCCACAGACCCGACCGATCCGACCGACCCGACCGACCCCACAGACCCGACCGACCCCGAGAACCCGAGCGACCCGAGCGACCCCACGGAGCCCACGGACCCGGCGGACCCGACGGACCCCACGGACCCCACGGACCCCACGGACCCCACGGACCCCACCGACCCGAAAAGCCCGGGTCCCGGAGCCCCAGGAGGTCCCGGGTCGCCCGGCACACCCGGTACGCCCGGCTCACCCGGCGGCACCGGCACCGGCACCGGCACCGGCACCGGCACCGGAGGCTGGACGCCGCAGGGCCACACGTCCCTCCCGGCGGGCGCCGGCTCCCTCGCCGCCACCGGCTCCGCCGCCGTGCTGCCGCTGGTGCTGACCGCGGCGGCGCTGGCGGGGCTGGGTGCGGCGCTCGTCCTCGTCCGACGCCGCACCGGCAGTCGCGGGGTGCGCTGACGGCCCGGCCGGCGGGTCGCCCGCGGTGAACCGGCCGGGCCGGGGAGGCTCGCCGCCTCCCCGGCCCGGTCGGTTCCCGCTCGCGGCCCCACTCCCCTCCGAGCGAGCGGTGCCGCGCCGCGGCGGGCGACCCCTCAGCCGGGGCGGGTCAGCTGCCAGGGGGCGATGATGCCCAGTCCGCGCACGGGCCGCTGGTGGAGCGGCCGCAATGTGAAGCGGTGGCCGCGCCCGTCGGGCGCCGGCTCGCCCGGGCGCGGAGAGGGTGCGGCGCCCGCCGCGGTGAGCTCCTTGCGCATCGCGTCGTCGACCAGCACCGCGTCCTTCGGCGCTATGGAGGTCAGCCGGCTGGCGAGGTTGACGGTGTTGCCGAAGACGTCGCCCATCCGGGTGGTGACCGTGCCGAAGGCGATACCGACGCGCAGCTCCGGCAGGATCGGGTTGTCGGCCATGGTCTCGATCAGGCGCAGCCCGATGCCGGCGGCGGTCGCCGCGTCGTCGGCGGCGAAGAGCACCTCGTCGCCGAGGGTCTTGATGAGCCGGCCGCCGTACTCCGCGACCTGGTCGGCGGCGGTGGTCTCGAAGGTCTCGACGAGTTCGCCGAGTTCCTCCTCCTCCAGCCGTCGGGTCAGGCGGGTGAAACCGACGAGGTCGGCGAAGCCCACGGCCAGTCGGCGGTCGACCAGTTCGGCGTCGTCCTGCTCCTGCACGACCCGGCCCGCGGCGGCGGCCAACTGGCGCCGCCAGACGTAGACGAGGAACTCCTCCAGTTCGGGCAGGAGCAGCTCGACCAGCGGGTAGGCGACCTCGGAGCGGGTCATCCCCGGCTCCGGGGGCTCGGTGAGCCCCTCCAGGAAGGAGTCGATCTGCCAGTCCGCCAGCCGGGCGGTGGTCTGGCCGGTGGAACGGGCCACCTGGACCGCCATCGGCTCGCTGAGCAGCCCCGCCTCCACCAGACCGGCGAGGCGTCGCAGGGCGAGGACATCGGCCTCGGTAAGGGCCTTGGCCTGCCCGATGTCGGGGAAGCCCATGGCGCGCCAGAACCGGGACGCCATCTCCATGGGAACGCCCGCGGCCTTGGCGGCCTGGAAGGGCGTGTACTCGCGCTCGGCACCGATGATCAGCTGTTCGAGCCGGAGCGCCACGTTGTCGTCGTGGTCCTCCGGACCGTCGTCACCGGCGGGCGTTGGCGTGTCGCTCACGGGCGCCGCCTCGCCGTTTCCGGTGTGAGAGTCCCTCCGCCGCTCACTCGCCCCACCGCTCCGCTCCGCCGCGCCCGGCGCGCCGCTGTCCTCGCACCACCCTACGGCAGGGGCGGCCCGTCGCACGGATGTCTGCCCAGGTCCGCCCCCGGACGCACCCGCCCGGACGGGTGGTCGGGCCGGACGGGCGGGGCGGCGGGGCCGGTCGGCCCTGGGACCGGACGGCCGGGCCGTCGCCGTGGACCCGGCCCCGGGGGCGCGGCCTGCGCGCCTCGGCCGGTTCCTGCGCGTGGTGTCCGGTTCGGCGCGCCGCGCTCCCGGCGGCGCTACGCCGTCAGTCGCCCCGAGCGCGCAGGTGGACGATGTCGCCCGCGCCGACGGCATGGCGAGTCCCCTCGGCGTCGGTGATCACCAACCGCCCGTCGCCGTCGAGGGCGGTCGCGTCGCCGTGCAGTTCCTTGCCGCCCGGCAGCAGGGCGGCGACCGGCCGGCCGAGGGTGGCGCATCCGGCGACGTACGCCGCCTGCACCCCGGCCTCGCAGGCGTCGCCGCCGGTCTCGGCCCAGCTGCCGTACCACTCGGCCAGGGACCGCAGCACGGCCCGCAGCAGCGGGTCGCGGTCGGTGACGGTGGCACCTGCCTGGCGCAGCGAGGCGGCGGTGGGGACGGGCAGCTCGTCGTCGCGGGGGGTGACGTTGATGCCGATGCCGAGCACCACCGCGGGGGTGCCGTCGGCGGTGTCCACGCGCTCGGCCAGTATGCCGCCGGCCTTGCGCTCCTCGCCCTCGACGGTGACCAGGAGGTCGTTGGGCCACTTCAGCGCGGTGTCGACCCCCGCGGTGCGGGAGAGGGCGGCGGCGGTGGCGACGCCGGCCAGCAGCGGGAGCCAGCCCCACCGCGCGGGGTCCGGCTCGGGGGCGAGCAGGACGGAGAGGAAGATGCCGGAGCGCGCGGGGGCGCTCCAGCCGCGCCCCAGCCGGCCGCGGCCCGCGGTCTGCTCCTCGGCGACGAGCACCGCGCCGGGATCGGCGGTCCCGGCGCGGGCGGCGGCGACCAGGTCGGCGTTGGTGGAGCCGGTGGAGGCGGTCACCTCCAGCGACGTCCAGGGTCCGTCGGGCCCGGTGAGGGCGCGGCGCAGCGCCGGAGCGCTCAGCGGGGGGCGGTCGAGGTCCGACCAGCGTGCGGCGGCGGGGGGTCGTGCGGTCATGGGCTCAGACTAGGTTCTCGCCGGGGTGGTCGCCCGCGCCCGGACCGGTGGGCGGGCGCCCGGCGGGGCCGCGCGGACGCGTCCCGGCGCCGTCGCGGGCGGCGCCGGCGGGGCGGTCGGGGCGCGGTTGTGGTCGACGCCGCACTGTGGTTCGGCGGCGACCGCCGTTAACCTACGCATCGGTAGCCAACCCGATGACGAGTAGGAGCCGCAGCCGTGCGCGACCAGGAGAACCGTTCCGTCCCGGCGAACGACGTCCCGGGGGACGACGCCGCGGGTGCGCGGGACGCGGCGCCCCACACCACGGCGGGCAAGCTGGCGGACTTCCGCCGCCGGTCCGAGGAGGCGGTGAACGCCGGTTCGGCGCGGGCGGTGGAGCGGCAGCACGCCAAGGGCAAGCTGACGGCGCGCGAGCGCATCGACCTGCTGCTGGACGAGGGGTCCTTCACCGAGCTGGACGAGTTCGCCCGCCACCGGTCGGTGAGCTTCGGGATCGAGGCGAACCGGCCCTACGGCGACGGTGTCGTGACCGGGTACGGCACGGTGGACGGCCGCCCGGTCTGCGTCTACTCGCAGGACTTCACCGTCTTCGGCGGTTCGCTGGGCGAGGTCTACGGCGAGAAGATCGTCAAGGTCATGGACTTCGCGCTGCGGACGGGCTGCCCCGTCATCGGCATCAACGACGGCGGCGGCGCCCGGATTCAGGAGGGCGTGGTCGCGCTCGGGCTGTTCGCGGAGATCTTCCGCCGTAACGTGCACGCCTCCGGGGTGGTGCCGCAGATCTCGCTGATCGTCGGGCCGTGCGCGGGCGGGGCGGTCTACTCGCCGGCGATCACCGACTTCACCGTCATGGTCGACAAGACCTCGCACATGTTCATCACCGGTCCCGACGTCATCCGGACGGTGACGGGGGAGGACGTCGGCTTCGAGGACCTCGGCGGTGCCCGCACCCACAACACCACCTCGGGCGTCGCGCACTACATGGCGGGGGACGAGAAGGACGCCGTCGACTACGTGAAGGCGCTGCTCTCCTACCTGCCGTCCAACAACCTCTCCGAGCCGCCCGCCTACCCGGAGGAGTCCGAGCCGGAGGTGACGGCGGAGGACCGGGAGCTGGACACCATCGTGCCCGACTCGGCCAACCAGCCGTACGACATGCACCAGGTGATCGAACACGTCCTGGACGACGGCGACTTCCTGGAGACGCAGCCGCTGTTCGCCCCGAACATCCTCACCGGTTTCGGCCGGGTGGAGGGCCGTTCGGTGGGCGTCGTCGCCAACCAGCCGATGCAGCTGGCGGGTTGCCTGGACATCGACGCCTCGGAGAAGGCCGCCCGCTTCGTGCGGACCTGCGACGCCTACAACATTCCGGTGCTGACCTTCGTGGACGTCCCCGGCTTCCTCCCCGGGACCGACCAGGAGTACGGCGGCATCATCCGACGGGGCGCCAAGCTGATCTACGCGTACGCGGAGGCGACGGTGCCGCTGATCACCGTCATCACCCGGAAGGCGTTCGGCGGCGCGTACGACGTGATGGGCTCCAAGCACCTGGGGGCGGACCTCAACCTGGCGTGGCCGACGGCGCAGGTCGCGGTGATGGGCGCCCAGGGCGCGGTCAACATCCTGCACCGCCGCCGGCTGGCGGCGGTGGCGGACGACGCCGAGCGCGAGGCGCTGCGCGCCCAGCTCACCCAGGAGTACGAGGACGCCCTCCTCAACCCGTACGCGGCGGCCGAACGCGGGTACGTGGACGCGGTGATCATGCCCTCGGACACCCGGCGGCAGGTGGCGCGCGGGCTGCGGCAGCTGCGGACCAAGCGGGAGAAGCTCCCGCCGAAGAAGCACGGCAACATCCCGCTCTGAGCGGGACGGCGGCGGTGTCGCGGCGGGCGGTCGTACCGGGCGCCGCGACACCGCCGCGGGCAGGGGAACGGGCCGCGCGCGGCGGAAGCGCGCGGGCCGGTGGAACGGACCGGTCGTAGGCGGCAGGGGAAGGCGGTGGCGGCGATGGACGGACAGCCGACGCGGGAGGGCGGTGCCGAGCCGGAGACCATCCGGGTCGTCCGGGGCAACCCGACCCCGGAGGAGCTGGCCGCGGCGCTGGCGGTGGTGCGGGCGCGGCTGGCAGCGGCACCCGCGGGAGCGGACGGCCCGGTGGCCGTGTCCGCCTGGGGAGCGCCCTCGCTCACCGTGCCGGGGTCGACGCCCGCCCCCGGGCCGGACACCTGGCGCACCAGCCACTGGCCGATCTGACCCGATGCCCGCCCCCCGTGCCTGCCCCGCGGGGTTCCGGGTGCGGGGGCCACGGATCTGAGTACGTGTACTCAGGCGCGCCCGCGCCGCCGGTGGCAGGGTCGGCAGCATGCTCTGGCACGACCTGCACGACCCGCACGCCGACCCGCGCAACGACGTGGACGACCGTGAGCGCTCGCTGCGGCAGCGGCTGCGCCGCGCGGTGTGGCTGATCGCTGCCGCGTCGGTGGTGGCCGCGCTGCTGCTGGTCTGACGCGGCCGTCCCGCGCATGTGGCGGGACGGCCGCGTCGCGTGTGACATACGCCATGCGCCACCCGTTCCGGCCACGCCACGGGGCGGGGACGACCGGGTTCGGCCCCGCGGGCGGCCACGACCTCCGCCGCGGACCGGCGCGGGGCCCCGGACGCACTCCCCCGCCCGGAACGCCGCACTCCGCACGCGACACCGACCGCTCGCCCCGCCCGCCGACGGGCCGCGCCATGCGCTCGCGCCGGGTGTCGGCGGGGCCCACAGCGGCGAAGCGGAACACCCACCTCCGCTGCGCAGGGCGCTGGTTACCCGTCACTGACCACCGGAAAACCCGCCGCGCCGCACCGCGCGCCGAGGAAGCCACCGCGCCCGGAGGCACTCTTCTCGCGACCTTCCATACTCGGTATGTTCAGCGGCGCCGTGGCAGGCGTCCGTGCCAGCCACGCGTCAACCACACACGCCTGGGGGCATGTTGAGCACGAAGAAGAGAAGGGCAGCGGTGGCTGCCACCGCTTCGGCCATAGCCGTGGCGCTGGCCGCCGGCCTCGGCGGGGGCGCCGCTGCCGCACCGCCCGGTTCGGCGGCGGGAGTGCCGCTGAGCGTGTCCGCGCAGGGCGCCGCTGTCACCCTCCTCACCGGTGACCGGGTCGTTCTCGCAGCGGACGGCACGGTGGCATCGATCCACCCGGCACCCGGCCGTGAGGACATCCCCGTGCGGGTCCTGGAGACGGACGAGGCCACGTTGGTGGTGCCACGCGACGCCGTCGCGCTCATCGCCGACGGGACGCTGGACCGCGCCCTGTTCGACGTCGGCGAGCTGTCCCGGCCGCAGTACGAGCAGTTCGCCGGCACGCCGCTGATCGTCAGCTACGAGGACGGCAGCACGGCCGCACGCTCCGAACTCCGCGCCGAACCCGACGTCGAACTGCGGGCGGCCCTGGAGAGCGTGGAAGCCGACGCCGTGACCCTCGCCGAGGAGAGCGGCGCCTCGGTGTGGGAGACCCTCACCGCCACGGCCGCAGAGGGGGACTCCGCTCTCGCGGCGGCCCCCGGTATCGCGACGGTCTCCCTCGACCGGATCGTGCGGAGCACCCTCGACACCAGCACGGCGCAGGTCGGTGCCCCCGCCGCCTGGGCGGAGGGGCTGGACGGTTCCGGCGTCACCATCGCCGTGCTGGACACCGGCATCGCCGCCAACCACGGCGACTTCGACGACAAGGTGAAGCTCGCCGAGAACTTCACCGACGCACCGAACACCGACGACCTCAACGGCCATGGCACCCACGTCGCTTCGACGGCCGCGGGAACAGGCGCCCGCTCCGACGGCACCTACCGCGGCGTCGCCCCCGGCGCGGACCTGCTCAACGGCAAGGTCCTGGACGACGAAGGCTTCGGCCTGGAGTCCTGGATCATCGAGGGCATGGAGTGGGCCGCCGACTCCGGCGCCGACATCATCAACATGAGCCTGGGCGGCCAGGCCCCGCGGGGGGCGGATCCGATGGCGGAGGCCGTCGACCGGATCTCGGCGGAGACCGACGTGCTGTTCGTGATCGCCGCGGGCAACTCGGGCCCGCGGGCAGGGACCGTCGGAACACCCGCGGTCGCAGACGCGGCCCTCACCATCGGCTCGGTCACCAAGGACGACGAGATCTCCGAGTTCTCGTCGGTCGGCCCCCGGGCGAGCGACGGTGCCCTCAAGCCCGAACTCGCCGCGCCGGGCTCCGACATCGGTGCCGCCGCGGCGCCCGGGAGCTACATCGAGTCCGAGGGCACCCCGGTTGCGGACGGCTACGTGGCGATCTCCGGAACGTCGATGGCCGCCCCGCACGTCGCCGGTGCCGCGGCCGTCCTCGCTCAGCAGAACCCCGACTGGACCGGCACCCAGCTGAAGTCCGCGCTGACCAGTTCCGCCGCCGCCCTCGACGGGCCGGCGCCGATCCAGCAGGGCACCGGGCGCCTGGACATCGAGCGCGCTCTGACCCAGCGCGTCACCGCCGACACCACGACGCTGGACTTCGGCGTCCTCGAGTTCCCCGCCGACCAGGCGGAACCGATCACCCGTGAGGTCACCTACCGCAACGGCGGCGCCGAGGACATCACCCTCGACCTGGCGCTCACCACCACCGGACCGGAGGACGGCCCCGCGCCGGAGGGTCTGTTCACCCTCGCCGCCGACGAGGTGACGGTTCCTGCGGGCGGCGAGGCCACCGTCGCCGTCACCGCGGCGCCGGCCGTGACCGAGGGCACGGTGGGCCACTACGGCCTCTTCGTCACGGCCACCGGCGACGACCAGCAGGTCCGTACCGCCGGCACGGTCGAACTCGAACCCGAGTACTTCGACCTCACCCTCGACATCACCGGGCGGGACGGCGGGACCGACACCAGCGGCGAGATCTACATCGAGGATCTCGACGCCGGCATGTTCATCTGGGCCGACTTCGTCGACGGTTCGTTCAGCGAACGTCTGCCGGAGGGCACGTACCTCTTCGATGTGGTGTCCGATCACGAGACCGACGGCGATCGGACCGGCGTCGACTTCGCGGTGCACCCCGGCCTGAGTGTCACCGCGGACACCACCGTGGACGTGGCGCTCGGCGAAGCTCGTGAGATCGACTTCGTGGCACCGGACGGTTCCACCCCGGACGAGTTGGTGGCCGGCTACAGCGCGTCCCGCGAGTCCGGCGCCGGCACCGGCTTCGCCACCCACCTCCCCGCCCTGCCCGAGGGACTGCGGACACTGTCGCTCGGCGACGCCGGCCCGGAGGTCGAACTCATCCACTTCTTCACCTCGTTGCACGGGGCGGAGGAGGACGAGCCCGCCTACCTGCACAGCACTGGCGCAGGCTTCCCCACCGGGCTGGTCAACCACGCCACCGCCGAGGACATGGCCCGGGTGATCGTCGGAGCCGGGTCCTCCGCGCCGGGCACCACCGGCATCGTCAGCGCGAGCCCCAGCACGGGCATGCCGCCCAATGGAGCCGTCGTCGACCTCCCCGCGGAGGTCACGCTCCTGGTCCAGGCGGACGCCGCCGAGTGGAACGCCTCCCTGACACAGTTCACCGCGGACGGCGACTACGCGGTGCACTACGAGGGCGACCAGCACCATCTGAAACCCGGGGATGCCCATGAGGAGACGCTGAACATCGGGGTGTTCGGCCCCTCGGTCGGTGAGTGGTCCGGCGTCTTCACTTTCGACAACCACCTCGTCGGCATGGTCTACCACTTCTCCGACGGCGCAGGGAACGACGGCGAGGCCCTCTCGAACGGGCACACCACCCTCTACCGGGACGGCGAGGTGTTCGCCGAGTTCGACCGGACGGCCGAGTACGTGGAGAGCCGTGTCCCCGAGGGCGAGGCGGAGTACCGCCTGGTCAGCACCGCCGACCGCCACGACCTGGGCTATGCCGCGGTGAGCACCGAGGTGACCGTCGACTGGACCTTCACCGCAGCGCCGAGCGGAGAGTTCGAGCAGATCACCGGGCCGCTGGCCGTCCGGTACTCCCCCGACCTCGCCCTGGACAGCACCGCGCCCGCCAAGAAGAAGCTCACCGTCCCCCTCACCGTCACCGGTGGTGAGGCGGCGTTCCTCACCGTCGAGGCCTCCTTCGACCAGGGCGAGAGCTGGGAGGAGCTCAAGGTCCACACCAAGGACACCGGCGACCTCGTGTACGTCCACAACCCCGCCGCCGGCGGCTCGGTCTCGCTGCGCGCCACCGCCGAGGACGCCGACGGCAACCGCTCCGTCCAGACCATCATCGACGCCTACCTGACCCGCTGACACCGGCCCCCGGTGCGGACGAACCTCGTCCGCACCGGGGCCTCCCGTCGTGATCTGCGTCACTCTCACGGCGGCCGGCGGGGAGCGGCGAACCCACCGCACAGCATCGCGACACCCTTCCACCCCCGGCCGCAACCGCCCCTTTCCCGCCTCGACGGCAGGGCGCCACCACCTCACGGAGCGCACGCCCACCGTCCTCTCGCGTGGGAGAGCGATCGGCGCGGCGGCCGGCCCCGCGGCCACCGGCGCGTCCGAAAGGTCACCCCGGAACCACCCGTTCCGCCGCCGCCCCGTCGACCGCACCCCAGCCGCGCGCCGGCATCCCGGGACGGGGTGGCACGTTCAGGATCTGGCAGGGACCTGGCAAACCCTACGCATACTCGGTATGTTCCCGGCGCGAAGAGGGGCGAATCCTCGCCGCCCACGTCAACTCGCCCTCCTGGGAGCCACGTTGAGCATGCGAAGAAGTATCAGAACGAGAGTCGCCACCGCGACCGCGGTGGCCCTGGCACTGGCCTTAGGCCCCGGCGGAATCCCGGCCGCGTCGCACGGAGCGACCGATCCCGGTGACGAAGGCCCCGCCGCCGCAGCCGCCGCCGAGCCCGGACAGTCGGTGACCCTCCTCACCGGTGACAAGGTGGTACTCGCCCCGGACGGTTCCGTCGCCGCCATCCGTCCGGCGCCCGGCCGGGAGGACATCCCGGTACGGGTGACACGGCAGGACGAGTCCACTCTCGTCCTGCCGCAGGACGCGCTACCGCTCATCACCGACGGAACGCTGGACCGCTCCCTGTTCGACGTCGGCCAGCTCTCCCGGCCGGAGTACGACCGGTTCGCGGGGACCCCGCTGATCGTCACCTACGAGGACGGCCGGACCACCGCCCGCTCCGACCTCCGCGCCGAACCCGATGTCGAACTGCGGACCGCGCTCGACGTCGTGGACGCCGACGCCCTCACCCTCGCCGAAGAGAGCGACGCCTCCGTCTGGGAGACCCTCACCGAGAGCGACACCGACGACGCACTGCTGACAGCAGCTCCCGGTATCGCGACGGTCTCCCTCGACCGGATCGTGGAGACCACCCTTGACACCAGCACTGCCCAGGTCGGCGCCCCCGCCGCGTGGGCTCAGGGACTGGACGGCACCGGGACCACCATCGCCGTTCTCGACACCGGGATCTCGGCCGACCACGGCGACTTCGAGAACAAGGTGAAGCTCGCCGAGAACTTCACCGACTCACCCGGCACCGACGACGTCGACGGCCACGGCACACACGTCGCCTCGATCGCCGCCGGCACAGGCGCCCGCTCCGACGGCACCTACCGCGGTGTCGCCCCCGGCGCTGACCTGCTCAACGGCAAGGTCATCGGCGACGACGGCTTCGCACTCGACTCCTGGATCATCGCGGGGATGGAGTGGGCCGCCGACTCCGGCGCCGACATCATCAACATGAGCCTCGGCGTCCCGCCCGCGCAGGGGCCCGACCCGATGGCCGACGCCGTCGACCGCATCTCGGAGGAAACCGGCGCTCTCTTCGTCGTTGCCGCCGGCAACCGGGGGCCGGGCAGCGGTACGGTCTTGTCCCCCGGCACCGCCGACACCGCCCTCACCGTCGGCTCGGTGGGGAAGGACGACGAGATCTCCAACTTCTCCTCGGCGGGCCCACGCACCGCCGACGGAGCGCTGAAGCCCGAGATCACCGCACCCGGTTCGGACATCGGCGCGGCCGTCGTCGAAGGCAGCCGCATCGACCTCATCGGAACCCCGGTCGCCGACGGCTACGCGGCCATCGACGGCACCTCCATGGCCGCGCCCCACGTCGCCGGGGCCGCCGCCATCCTCGCCCAGGCCCGCCCCGACTGGACCGGCGAGCAGATCAAGAACGCGCTGACCAGCTCCACCGCCGCCCTCGACGGCCCCGCCCCGACCCAGCAGGGCACCGGACGCCTGGACATCGAACGCGCCCTGACCCAGACCGTCACCACCGACACCACCACCCTCGACTTCGGCGCGGTCGAGTACCCGAGTGAGCAGGCCGACCCCGTACGCCGCACGTTGACTTTCCGCAACGCCGGTGACTCCGACACCACACTCAGCCTGGCGCTGACGACCACCGGCCCCCACGGTGCGGCTCCCGAGGGGCTGTTCACCCTCGACGCCGACGAGATCACCGTCCCCGCCGGCGGTGAGGCGTCCGTCGAGACGACCGCGGTGCCCGCCGCCGGCGGTGGCGAGACCGGCCACTACGGCGTCTTCGTCACCGCGACCGGCGACGACCAGCAGGTTCGCTCCGCCGGAACCGTCGAACTCGAACCGGAGTACTTCGACCTCACCCTCGACATCACCGGCCGCGACGGCGGGCCCCCGCCATTCACCTTCATCAAGGTGGTCGACCTGTCGGACGGCGCCCAGTCCTGGGAAGGGACAGTGGACGGCACGTACACGAAGCGGGTCGCCGCGGGTGACCACCTCCTGCAGGTGGAAGCGGACCACCGGCCCGATGGCACGACCACCGGCATCGACATCGCGCTGGCCCCCCACGTGACCGTCTCGGCCGACACCACCATGGAGATCGACCTCACCGACGCCCGTGAGGTCGACGTCGCCGCGCCCGGTGCCGAAGAGCTGGTTCAGCTCGTCCCCGCCTGGGAGGCCACGGACGCCGAGACGGGGCTGCACCACAGTGAGATGACCTTCCTCCCCGATCACCCCGACGGTGTCCGTACCCTCTCGCTGGGAGAGGCGCGCGCGAGCACCGACCTGGTGCACAAGTTCGCCTCGCACCACGCGAAAGAGGACGGCAGCGGCACCTCCTACCTGTACAGGGAGGGCGACGGCTGGCCCACCGGGCTGGTCAACCGCCCGGCTGCCGGTGACATGGCCGAGCTGACCGCCCGCGTCGGTGGCGCAGCACCGGGCACCATCGGCGAGCTCACCGTTCAACCGGAGGGCAGCATCAGCCCGATGTCGCTCCTCCTGGACCTGCCCGCCGAAGCGGTCGTCCGGCTGCAGGGGGGCATCGCGTGGAGCCTGCTGCTCATGCAGTGGGACGCCAACGACGAATCCACCGCCACCTACTGGGTTCCCGGCCGCAGAGCAGCGGGGGGCGACAGGTACACGGAGACCATGAACGTGGGGGTCTTCGGCCCGACCATCGGGGAGTGGGAAGGCGTCTTCCAGGAGAACGGCGACCTGATAGGCCGGCTCGCACCCTTCATCGACGGCGCGGGCAACGTCGGTGGGGCGACATCCGACTGGTCGGCAGCCCTCTACCGTGAGGGCGAGCTCTTCGCCGAGTTCGGCGAGGACGAAGGGTTCGTGCAGATCGGCATCCCGGAAGGCGAGGCGGAGTACCGCCTGGTCAGCACCGCGGAGCGCGGCCACCTCGGCTACAGCACGGTCAGTACCGAGGTGACGGTCGACTGGACCTTCACCGCCGCGCCGAGCGAGGAGTACGAGCAGATCGCCGGGCCGCTGGCCGTCCGGTACTCCCCCGACCTCGCCCTGGACAGCACCGCACCCGCCAAGAAGAAGCTCACCGTCCCGCTCACCGTCACCGGTGGCGAGGCGGCGTTCCTCACCGTCGAGGCCTCCTTCGACCAGGGCGAGAGCTGGGAAGAACTCAAGGTCCACACCAAGGACACCGGCGACCTCGTGTACGTCCACAACCCCGCCGCCGGCGGCTCGGTCTCGCTGCGCGCCACCGCCGAGGACGCCGACGGCAACCGCTCCGTCCAGACCAT
>NZ_JAAVJD010000087.1:19905-20897 GCF_012033735.1 Streptomyces lonarensis
CATCATCGACGCCTACCTCACCAAGTGACCCTGCGGGCGGGCCGGCGACCGGCCCGCCCGCACCGGGCGCGGCGGACCGCACCCGCCGCGCCCACCGCACCGCGCGGCGCCGCACTACGCTGGCTCCATGGTTTCCCAGTTCTCCCCCGAGGCCCCCGACCCGACCGCGACCGCCGACGGCGGTCCGGCCGGCCCGCCCGCCCTCCGGCCCGCCCGCCGCCTGGTGCTGGCCTCCGGCTCCCCCGCGCGACTGGCGCTGCTGCGGCAGACCGGGTTCGCACCGGAGGTGGTCGTCAGCGGGGTCGACGAGGACGCGCTGAGCGCCGACTCGCCCGAGGAACTGGCCCGGGTACTGGCGGAGGCCAAGGCCGAGGCGGTCGCCGCGCTCCCCGGGGTCTCCGACGCCCTCGTCGTGGGGTGCGACTCGGTCCTGGAGTTCGACGGCGCCGCGCTGGGCAAGCCCGCCGACGCGGCGGAGGCCGTCCGGCGCTGGCACGCCATGCGAGGCCGTTCCGGCGTGCTGCGCACCGGGCACTGCGTGATCGACGCCGCCGACGGGCGCCGTGCCTCCGCGACCGCCTCAACGGTCGTGCGGTTCGGGGAGCCCACCGACGCCGAGATCGAGGCGTACGTCGCCACCGGTGAACCGCTGCACGTGGCGGGGGCGTTCACCCTCGACGGCAGGTCGGCGCCCTTCATCGACTCCGTGGACGGCGACCCCGGCAACGTCATCGGCCTCTCGCTGCCGATGTTCCGGCAGCTGCTGACCGGTCTCGGGGTGCTCGTGACCGACCTGTGGGCGCCGGCCGGCGCCTGACCCCGGCGGGGCAGGGGCGGCACGAGGGGCGGGAGGTACGGCAGCGGTGCGCCGTGGCGCCCCCGGCGATCCGGCCCGCCCGCCGCGCCGGGCGAGGCGGTAGGCGAACAGGTCCCCGGCCACCGACGCGGAGCAGGCGCACAGGACCAGGACGAAGAGTTCCGGGAGGTGGCTG
>NZ_JAAVJD010000088.1:0-9797 GCF_012033735.1 Streptomyces lonarensis
CTTTGCCGCGGGCGGCGCCCTCGCCGGGCTGGACCCCGCCCTCCTGCCGCTCCCGGCGCTCGCCGCCGGCTGGGTCGGCCACGGGCTGACCGCCACCGCCGCGCGGTTCTCGCTGTGGCGCGCCGCCGGCCGGGAGCCCGTCGTCCCCGCCGTCGCGCGGGCCGTGGCCGACGGACTGCACACCGCCGGACTGGTCGACCGCGGCGCTGCGGCGGTCACCGTGGAACCCGACGGCGAGGGTGTGCACCGGATCGGCCTGGCCGGCGCCGCCCCTGCGGCCTCCGAGCTGTTCGCCGTCGCGCTGGACGAGGCGATCGGGGTCGTCACCGCTCCCCGCTACCTGCTGCCCCGCCACCTGGCCCCGTCGCCCGGGCCGCGCACCGTCCTGCGGCCCGCCCCCAACGCCGTGGTGCAGCACGCCGTGCCGACGGTGCTGGGCGAGAACCGGCGGCGGGCGGACGGGTACGCCGACGCCTGGAACCGGTACGTCAGCACCGGCCGACCGGTCTGGACCCGCTCGCCCGAGGGGACCGGGCTGCTCGCCGCCTTCGCCGGCCGGTCGCCGCTGGACGTCACCACCGCGCTCCGCCTCGGCTGGCACTGAGCGGCCGCTGCGCCGCCGTGGCGGCCCGGTCCCCGCAGGGGCGTCCGCCGACACGGGCTGTGGGTGGCGAGCCGTAGGGTGGCAGCATGGCCGACCCCACCAGCTACCGCCCCCGCCCCGGGGAGATCCCCGACTCGCCGGGCGTCTACCGCTTCCGGGACGAGCACCGCCGGGTCATCTACGTCGGCAAGGCCATCAGCTTGCGCAGCAGGCTCTCCTCGTACTTCCAGGACCTCACCAACCTCCACCCCCGGACCGCCACGATGGTCACCACCGCCGCCTCGGTGGAGTGGACCGTGGTCTCCACCGAGGTCGAGGCGCTCCAGCTGGAGTACTCCTGGATCAAGGAGTACGACCCCCGGTTCAACGTCAAGTACCGCGACGACAAGAGCTACCCGTCGCTGGCGGTCACGATGAACGAGGAGTTCCCCCGCGCCCAGGTGATGCGCGGCCCGAAGAAGAAGGGCGTCCGCTACTTCGGCCCCTACGCCCACGCCTGGGCGATCCGCGAGACCGTCGACCTGCTGCTGCGCGCCTTTCCCGTCCGCACCTGCTCGGCCGGGGTGTTCAAGCGTGCCCACCAGGTGGGCCGCCCCTGCCTGCTGGGGTACATCGACAAGTGCTCGGCGCCGTGCGTCGGGCGCGTCACCCCCGAGGAGCACCGCGAACTCGCCGAGCGGTTCTGCGACTTCATGGCGGGCCGCACCGGCGGCCACCTGCGGCGGCTGGAGGCGGAGATGCAGCACGCCTCCGAGGAGATGGAGTTCGAGCGTGCGGCCCGCATCCGGGACGACATCGACGCGCTGCGCCGGGCCATGGAGAAGAACGCCGTCGTCCTCGACGACGCCACCGACGCCGACCTGATCGCGCTCGCCGAGGACGAACTGGAGGCGGCCGTGCAGATCTTCCACGTCCGCGCCGGCCGGGTCCGGGGGCAGCGCGGCTGGGTCACCGACCGGGTCGAGGAGATCAGCAGCGCCGAACTGGTCGTCCACGCCGTGCAGCAGCTCTACGGCGACGAGACCGGCGACGGCGGGTCCGGCGGCACGGGAGGCGTCCCCCGCGAGGTGCTGGTGCCGGTGCTGCCCGAGCTGGTCGAGCCGCTGGAGCAGTGGCTGTCGCAGCGGCGGGGCTCCCGGGTCGACCTGCGGGTGCCGCGCCGCGGCGACAAGCGCGCCCTGCTGGAAACGGTCGAGCGCAACGCCAAGCAGTCGCTCACCCTGCACAAGACCAAGCGGGCCTCCGACCTCACCACCCGGTCGCGCGCCCTCGAGGAGATCGCTGAGGCGCTGGACCTGCCGAGCGCGCCGCTGCGGGTCGAGTGCTACGACATCTCCCATCTCCAGGGTGATGATGTGGTCGGCTCGATGGTGGTGTTCGAGGACGGCCTGGCCCGAAAGAGTGAGTACCGCAACTTCACCATCAAGGGATTCGCCGGACAGGACGATGTCCGGGCCATGCACGAGGTGATCTCCCGGCGGTTCCGCCGCTACCTGCGGGAGACGGAGCAGACCGGCGAGTGGGTGGACGGCGACCCCGCCGCCCACCCCGGCGCCCACGGCGCGGCCGCCGCAGGGGAGACCGGGACCGGGACCGCCGGCGCGGACGGCCCCGGCGGGCCCGACGGGCCCGACGCGGACGGCCACCCGGACGCCCCGTACGCGCCCGGCGAGCAGAGCCCGCCGGTCGGCCCCCGGGACGAGGACGGCCGCCCCCGGCGCTTCGCCTACCCGCCGCAGCTGGTGGTGGTCGACGGCGGCCCCGCCCAGGTGGCGGCGGCCCGCCGCGCCATGGACGAGCTCGGCGTCGACGACGTCGCGGTCTGCGGGCTGGCGAAGCGGCTGGAGGAGGTCTGGCTCCCCGGCGACGAGGACCCGGTGATCCTGCCGCGGACCAGTGAGGGGTTGTACCTGCTCCAGCGGGTACGCGACGAGGCGCACCGGTTCGCGCTGCGTCACCAGCGCGGCCGCCGGGCGAAGACCGTGCGGCGCGGTCCGCTCGACGAGGTCCCGGGCCTCGGCGAGACCCGCCGCAAGGCGCTGCTGCGGCATTTCGGCTCGGTCAAACGGCTTCGGGAGGCGACGGTGGAGGAGATCTGCGAGGTGCCCGGCGTCGGTCGGCGCACCGCCGAGAACGTGGCGGCGGCGCTCGCCGCGGGGCCCGCGCGGCCTGCCGTCAACACGGCCACCGGTGAGATCATCGAGAACTGAAACGAGCGGCGCGCGCGGCGGCGGACCAGTCGGCCGCGATCGCGACCGGGCGGGCGGCAGTGCGGCCCCGGCCCGCGCGCCCTTCATCGAGCACGGCGACGGCGGGGGTAGGACACCATGAGTGAAGAGAGCAGAATCGGCGTGAGTGCTGACGAGTTGATGGCCAACGGAGCACCCGGTGGCGAGGAGTTGCTGACCACGCCCGAGCTGGTGATCATCTCCGGGATGTCCGGGGCGGGCCGGTCGACGGCAGCCAAGTGCCTGGAGGACCTCGGCTGGTTCGTGGTCGACAACCTGCCGCCGGCGCTGATCACCACGATGGTCGACCTCGGCGCGCGCTCCGCGGGGAACGTCGCCCGGATCGCCGTCGTCGTGGACGTGCGCGGCCGTTCCTTCTTCGACAACCTGCGCGAATCACTTTCGGACCTGGCGGCCAAGACGGTGACCCGCCGCATCGTCTTCCTGGAGGCGTCCGACGATGCCCTGGTCCGCCGCTTCGAGTCGGTCCGCCGGCCCCACCCCCTCCAGGGCGACGGCCGGATCGTGGACGGCATCGCCGCCGAGCGCGACCTGCTGCGCGAGCTGCGCGGCGACGCCGACCTCGTCATCGACACCTCCAACCTCAACGTCCACGAGCTGCGCGCCAAGATGGACGCCCAGTTCGCCGAGGGCGGCGAGCCGGCGCTGCGCGCCACCGTGATGTCGTTCGGTTACAAGTACGGCCTGCCGGTCGATGCCGACCACGTCGTCGACTGCCGGTTCCTCCCCAACCCCCACTGGGTGCCGGAGCTGCGGCCGTTCACCGGGACCAGCCCCGAGGTCGCCGGGTACGTCTTCGACCAGCCCGGCGCCAAGGAGTTCCTGGACCGCTACACGGAGTTGCTGCGGCTGATCGCCACCGGCTACCGGCGCGAGGGGAAGCGCTACGTCACCATCGCCGTCGGCTGCACCGGCGGGAAGCACCGCAGCGTCGCCATGTCCGAGCGGTTGGCGCGCACCCTCGCCGACGAGGGCGTCGAGACCACCGTGGTGCACCGGGACATGGGACGGGAGTAATGCCTCCCGAAGCCAGGCCGCGGCGCCTGGGACCCGTCCGTGCCGCGCGCATCCGGCGGCCGCTGCGCGGCCGGCGCGGGGCCGCGCCCAAGGTGGTGGCGCTCGGCGGCGGGCACGGCTTGTCGGCCTCGCTCACCGCGCTGCGGCGCATCACCGGTGAACTCACCGCCGTGGTGACCGTCGCCGACGACGGCGGCTCCAGCGGCCGGCTGCGCGACGAGCTGGGGGTGCTGCCCCCCGGCGACCTGCGCAAGGCGCTGGCGGCGCTGTGCGGCGACGACGACTGGGGACGCACCTGGTCGGAGGTGGTGCAGCACCGCTTCAAGAGCGAGGGGCAGCTGCACGACCACGCCGTCGGCAACCTGCTGATCGTCGCGCTCTGGGAGCAGTTGGGCGACCACGTGCAGGCGCTGGACCTCGTCGGCAAGCTCCTCGGTGCCCACGGCCGGGTGCTGCCGATGTCCGCGGTGCCGCTGGAACTCACCGCGCTGGTACGGGGCCACGACCCGGTCCGCCCCGAGGAGACCGCCTCCGTCCGGGGGCAGGCGACGGTGGCGCTGACCCCGGGCGAGGTGCAGCGCGTGCGGCTCGACCCGGCCGACCCGCCGGCGGTGCCCGAGGCGGTGGCGGCGGTCCGCGAGGCGGACTGGGTGGTGCTCGGCCCGGGTTCGTGGTTCACCTCGGTGATCCCGCACCTGCTGGTCCCCGAACTGCTCCAGGCCCTGACCGAGACCAAGGCCCGGCGTGTCCTCTCGCTCAACCTCGCGCCGCAACCCGGGGAAACCGAGGGGTTCTCTCCGCAGCGTCATGTGGAGGTTTTGGTACAACACGCCCCTAAACTCACCTTTGACGTGGTGCTGGCCGACCAGGACGCCGTGCCGGACTTCGGCAGCCTGGAGGCCGCCGCCGGACGGATCGGCGCCGCCGTCGAGCTCGCGCCGGTGGCCGCGCAGGACGGTACGCCCCGGCACGACCCGGAGCTGCTGGCCGCCGCGTACGACCGTATTTTCAGGATGCATGGAAGGATCGGCCCATGGCGATGACCGCTGCGGTGAAGGACGAGATCTCCCGGCTGCCGGTGACGCGCACCTGCTGCCGCAAGTCGGAGGTCTCCTCGACCCTGCGGTTCGCGGGCGGCCTCCACCTGGTGAGCGGCAGGATCGTGATCGAGGCCGAGTTGGACACCGGCATCGCCGCGCGCCGGCTGCGCCGGGACATCCTGGAGATCTTCGGACACTCCTCGGACCTCGTGGTGATGGCCCCCGGCGGGCTGCGCCGCGGCAGCCGCTACGTCGTCCGCGTCGTCGCCGGCGGCGAGCAGCTCGCACGGCAGACCGGCCTGGTCGACGGGCGGGGGCGGCCGATCCGCGGCCTGCCGCCGCAGGTCGTCTCGGGGGCGACCTGCGACGCCGAGTCCGCCTGGCGCGGCGCCTTCCTCGCCCACGGCTCGCTCACCGAGCCGGGCCGCTCCTCCTCGCTGGAGGTCACCTGCCCCGGCCCCGAGGCCGCGCTGGCGCTGGTCGGCGCCGCCCGGCGGCTCCAGATCGCCGCCAAGGCGCGCGAGGTCCGCAACGTGGACCGCGTCGTCGTCCGTGACGGTGACGCGATCGGCGCGCTGCTGACGCGGCTGGGCGCCCACGAGTCGGTGCTGGCCTGGGAGGAGCGGCGGATGCGCCGCGAGGTGCGCGCCACCGCCAACCGCCTCGCCAACTTCGACGACGCCAACCTCCGCCGCTCCGCCCGCGCCGCCGTCGCCGCGGGTGCCCGCGTGCAGCGCGCGCTGGAGATCCTGGGCGACGAGGTCCCCGAGCACCTCGCCGCCGCCGGCAAGCTCCGCATGGAGCACAAGCAGGCCTCGCTGGAGGAGCTGGGAGCGCTGGCCGACCCGGTGCTGACCAAGGACGCGGTCGCCGGCCGTATCCGGCGGCTGCTGGCCATGGCCGACAAGCGCGCCCAGGACCTCGGTATCGCCGGTACCGAGTCCAGCCTCACGGAGGAGATGGTCGGCTGAGACGCCGGCCCCCTTCCGGGGCGTGCCGGTACCGCCGCGTGCGGGCCGCCCGCCCCGGTTCCGGTGCCCTCCCGGCCGCCCGGCCGGGGAGGCGCCCCGCACCGCCGCCCGACGCCGTGCGGCCGGTGTCCGACCGCACCGCCCACCGTGTCCGGTACTCCGCCACCGGTGTCAGCACCGCGAGGACCGGCGCGGTAGGGTCGAACACGGTCGGGGACATCCCAAACAGCTTCGCCGGTGTCGCCACCGGCGTACCAACGAGGAGATCGGTTCGTGACGATCCGCGTAGGAATCAACGGCTTCGGCCGCATCGGCCGTAACTACTTCCGCGCCCTCCTGGAGCAGGGTGCGGACGTCGAGATCGTGGCTGTCAACGACCTGGGTGACACCGCGACCACCGCGCACCTCCTGAAGTACGACTCGATCCTGGGTCGTCTGAAGGCCGAGGTCTCGCACACCGCCGACACCATCACCGTCGACGGCAAGACCGTCAAGGTGCTCTCCGAGCGCGACCCCGCCGACATCCCGTGGGGCGAGCTGGGCGTGGACATCGTCATCGAGTCCACCGGCATCTTCACCAAGCGCGACGCCGCCGCCAAGCACCTCACCGCCGGCGCCAAGAAGGTCCTCATCTCCGCCCCCGCCTCCGACGAGGACATCACCGTGGTGATGGGCGTCAACCACGAGGACTACGACCCGGCGCAGCACCACGTCATCTCCAACGCCTCCTGCACCACCAACTGCGTGGCGCCGATGGCCAAGGTGCTGGACGAGAGCTTCGGCCTGGTCAAGGGCATGATGACCACGGTCCACGCCTACACCAACGACCAGCGCATCCTGGACTTCCCGCACAAGGACCTGCGCCGCGCCCGCGCCGCCGCGGAGAACATCATCCCGACCTCCACCGGTGCCGCCAAGGCCACCGCGCTGGTCCTCCCGCAGCTCAAGGGCAAGCTGGACGGCATCGCGATGCGCGTCCCGGTCCCCACCGGCTCCGTCACCGACCTGGTGGTCGAGCTGAGCCGCGAGGTCACCCGCGACGAGGTCAACGCCGCGTTCCAGAAGGCCGCCGAGGGCGAGCTGAAGGGCATCCTGGAGTACACCGAGGACCCGATCGTCTCCTCGGACATCGTCAACTGGCCCGCCTCCTGCACCCTGGACTCGCAGCTCACCATGAGCCAGGGCAAGCAGGTCAAGATCGTCGGCTGGTACGACAACGAGTGGGGTTACTCCAACCGCCTGGTGGACCTCACCGTCTTCGTCGGTGAGAAGCTCTGAGACAGGCCGGTACATCACGTCGGGACAGGGTCCGTGCTGAGCACGGGCCCTGTGCCGTGACAGGAGCCCTTTCATGAAGACGATCGACACCCTGATCGCGGAGGGCGTGGCCGGCCGCCGCGTCTTCGTCCGCGCCGACCTGAACGTGCCGCTCGCCGGCGACGGCGACGCCGCGCGCACCATCACCGACGACGGCCGCATCCGCGCCGTGCTGCCCACGCTGCGCGCCCTGCTGGGCGCCGGCGCCCGCGTGGTCGTCGCCTCCCACCTCGGCCGTCCCAAGGGCGCGCCGGAGCAGCGGTTCTCCCTCGCCCCGGTCGCCGCCCGCCTCGGTGAACTGCTCGGCCAGGACGTCGCGTTCGCAGCCGACACCGACGGCGAGTCCGCCCGCGCCACCGTCGCGGCGCTGGGCGACGGCCAGGTGGCGCTGCTGGAGAACCTCCGGTTCAGCCCGGGGGAGACCTCCAAGGACGACGCCGAGCGCGGTGCCTTCGCGGACCGCCTCGCCGAGCTGGCCGACCTCTACGTCGGCGACGGCTTCGGCGCCGTCCACCGCAAGCACGCCTCGGTCTTCGACCTGCCGGCACGGCTGCCCCACGCCGCCGGTGAGCTGATCGCCACCGAGGTCGGCGTGCTGCGCCGCCTCACCGACGACGTCTCCCGTCCCTACGCCGTCGTGCTCGGCGGCGCGAAGGTCTCGGACAAGCTCGGCGTCATCGACCACCTGCTGGAGCGCGCGGACCGCATCCTCGTCGGCGGCGGCATGGTCTTCACCTTCCTGAAGGCGCAGGGCCACGAGGTCGGCTCCTCGCTGCTCCAGGAGGACCAGCTGCCCGTGGTGCGCGAGTACCTGGAGCGCGCGGAGAAGCGGGGCGTGGAGTTCGTGCTGCCGGTCGACGTCGTCGCCGCGGCCGCCTTCCCGGACCTGGAGACCAAGGCGAGCGCCGACCCGGCGGTCGTCCCGGCCGACGCGATCCCCGCGGGGCTCATGGGCCTGGACATCGGCCCGGAGTCCGGCGCGCTGTACGCCGCCAAGCTCGCCGACGCGGCCACCGTCTTCTGGAACGGCCCGATGGGCGTCTTCGAGCACCCGGAGTTCGCCGCGGGTACCCGCGCCGTGGCTCAGGGGCTGCTGGACAGCTCGGCGTTCACCGTCGTCGGCGGCGGCGACTCCGCGGCCGCGGTCCGCCTGCTCGGCTTCGACGAGAACGCCTTCGGCCACATCTCGACCGGCGGCGGCGCCAGTCTGGAGTACCTGGAGGGCAAGACCCTGCCGGGGCTCGTCGCCCTGGAGGACTGACGGTGCGCGACCGCACCCACACCAGCGGGCCGGTCCCTCCGGCCCACCACCGATTTGTAGGGGACCCGTCATGACCACCCGCACGCCGCTGATGGCGGGCAACTGGAAGATGAACCTCAACCACCTCGAGGCCATCGCCCACACGCAGAAGCTCGCCTTCACCCTCGAGGACGAGGACTTCGAGCACGTCGAGGTCGCCGTCCTGGTGCCCTTCACCGACCTGCGGTCGGTGCAGACCCTGGTCGCCGGCGACAAGCTGAAGATCAAGTACGGCGCCCAGGACCTCTCGGCGCACGAGTCCGGCGCCTACACCGGTGAGGTCTCCGGCGCGATGCTCGCCAAGCTGGGCACGCACTACGTGGCCGTCGGCCACTCCGAGCGCCGCCAGTACCACGGCGAGAACGAGGCGCTCTGCAACGCCAAGGTCAAGGCCGCCTTCGCCCACGGGGTCACGCCGATCCTGTGCATCGGTGAGGGGCTGGACATCCGCAAGGCGGGCGAGCACGTCCCGTACACCCTGACCCAGCTCGACGGCGCGCTCGACGGGGTCCCGGCCGCGCAGGCCGCCACCGTCGTCATCGCCTACGAGCCGGTGTGGGCCATCGGCACCGGCGAGGTCGCGACCCCGGAGGACGCGCAGGAGGTCTGCGGCGCGATCCGGGTGCGGCTGGCCGAGCTGTACGACCAGGAGGTCGCCGACGCCGTGCGCATCCAGTACGGCGGTTCCGTCAAGTCGGGGAACGTCGCGGCGATCATGTCGCAGCCCGACGTGGACGGCGCGCTGGTCGGCGGCGCCTCGCTCGACGCCGACGAGTTCGTGCGGATCGTCCGCTTCCGGGACCAGTAGGACCCGGTCCGGCCGCCCCGGCCGCCCCACGGGGAACGTGACCGCGCGGTCACGTTCCGGTGCCGCGGGGGCGGACGGCGCGGCCGGCGGCGGGTAGGCTGTCCCCGCCGTCACCACCGTGCGCACCGTGCGCGGTGCCAGGTGGGGCCGCACCGGTGAGTGTGTCTCCCGCAGCCTGTACATTGGGCCCGTTCGTCCGTCCAGAGAGTAGGTCCGTTCCGTGGAAACCGGATTGCAGGTCGCACTTATCCTGTTCAGCTTCCTGCTGGGGCTCCTGGTGCTCATGCACAAGGGCAAGGGCGGCGGTCTCTCCGACATGTTCGGCGGCGGCATGCAGTCGTCGGTCGGTGGTTCCTCGGTCGCCGAGCGCAACCTCGACCGCATGACGATCGTGGTGGCGCTGATCTGGTTCGGGATCGTCGTGGCCCTCGGGTTGCTGATGAAGTAGGCGGATCGCGCCCCAGACCTCCTGCGCGTCTTCCGGGGTCGCG
>NZ_JAAVJD010000088.1:9807-20867 GCF_012033735.1 Streptomyces lonarensis
CGCGCCCGGCCCCGCGAGGGGCCGGGCGCTTCCGTTCCCCCGCTCACCCGCACGCGTGAGCCCCCTGTGCGCGCGGGTTTCGTCACTTACACTGAAGCGACTTCTTCCGCAGCTGAGGCAGGGAGTTACGACCGTGGCAGGTGGCAACGCGATCCGGGGCAGCCGGGTCGGGGCGGGGCCCATGGGCGAGGCCGAGCGCGGGGATTCCGCCCCGCGCCTGCGCATCTCCTTCTGGTGTGCCAACGGGCACGAGACGCGGCCGAGTTTCGCCAGTGACGCGGAGGTCCCGCCGCACTGGGACTGCCCGCGCTGCGGGTTCCCGGCCGGCACCGACCGCGACGACCCGCCCGCGCCGCCGCGCACCGAGCCCTACAAGACCCACCTCGCCTACGTGCGCGAGCGCCGGACCGAGGCCGACGGCGAGGCCATCCTGGCCGAGGCGCTCGCCAAGCTCCGCGGCGAGATCTGAGCGTCCGGCCGGATACGCGCGCGCTGCCCCCGGCTGCCGTCCCGTGATCGACTAGCGTGTGCCCCATCGGTGACGTCGACACGGATGGGCGATACGCACGATGAACGCAGCGGGACGGGCCAGGCTGGACCGGATGCCGGAGTGGGGCGCGCTTGCCGTCCACCACGCGGAGTCGACCGGCACGCATCTGCGGGAGCTCTTCGCCGCCGACCCGGGACGCGCCGAGCGCCTCACGGTCCGCGCCGGCGACCTCCACATCGACTACTCGCGGAACCTCGTCACCGACGAGACGCTGCGGCTGCTGCGCGAGCTGGCGCGCGCCACGGACGTCGCCGGGCTGCGCGACGCCATGTTCACCGGTGAGCGCATCAACACCACCGAGGACCGCGCGGTGCTGCACACCGCGCTGCGCACCCCGAGCGACGCCGTGGTGGCGGTGGCGGGCGAGGGCACCAACGTGGTCCCGGCGGTGCACACGGTGCTCACGAAGATGCAGGTCTTCGCCGACCGCGTCCGGTCCGGCGACTGGCGGGGCCACACCGGCTCCCGCATCCGCACGGTGGTCAACATCGGCATCGGCGGCAGCGACCTGGGTCCGGCCATGGCCTACGAGGCGCTTCGCGCCTACAGCGACCGCGGGCTGGCCGTCCGCTTCGTCTCCAACGTGGACGGCGCCGACCTGTACGAGGCGGTCCACGACCTCGACCCGGCCGAGACGCTGTTCGTCGTCGCCTCCAAGACGTTCACCACCATCGAGACCATCACCAACGCCACCTCCGCCAAGGAGTGGCTGCTGGCCGGGCTCGGCGTGCCGGCCGGCGACGAGTCGGCGGTGGCGCGGCACTTCGTCGCCGTCTCCACCAACGCGGCGAAGGTCGCCGAGTTCGGCATCGACACCGACAACATGTTCGAGTTCTGGGACTGGGTCGGCGGCCGCTACTCCTTCGACTCGGCCATCGGCCTGGCGCTGATGACCGCCATCGGTCCCGACAACTTCCGCGAGATGCTCGCCGGTTTCCACCTGATCGACGACCACTTCCGCTCGGCGCCGCCGGAGGAGAACGCGCCGCTGCTGCTCGGCCTGCTGGGGGTCTGGTACGGCGGCTTCCACGGCGCGCGCTCCCACGCGGTGCTGCCCTACTCGCACTACCTGGGGCGGTTCACCGCCTACCTCCAGCAGCTCGACATGGAGTCCAACGGCAAGTCGGTGGACCGCCAGGGCCGTCCGGTGGACTGGCAGACCGGCCCGGTGGTGTGGGGCACCCCCGGCACCAACGGCCAGCACGCGTACTACCAGTTGCTGCACCAGGGCACCCAGCTCGTCCCCGCGGACCTCATCGGCTTCGCCCGCCCGGTCAGCGGCATGCCGGCGGGCCCGGCCGGCCACCACGACCTGCTGATGGCGAACCTCTTCGCCCAGGGGCAGGCGCTGGCGTTCGGCAAGACCTCCGAGGAGGTGCGCGCCGAGGGCGTCGCCGAGGAGCTGGTCCCGCACCGCACCTTCCCCGGCAACCGCCCGACCACCACCATCCTGGCCCCGGAGCTGACCCCCTCCGTCCTCGGCCAGCTGGTGGCGCTCTACGAGCACAAGGTCTTCGTGCAGGGCGCGATCTGGGACATCGACTCCTTCGACCAGTGGGGCGTGGAGCTGGGGAAGGTCCTGGCCAAGCAGGTGGAGCCGGCGCTCACCGAGGGTGCCGAGGTACCCGGGCTGGACGCCTCCACCGCCGCGCTGGTGGCGCGCTACCGCGAGCTGCGGGGCCGCTGAGCCGCCGTACCTCCCGCTGCCCGCCGCGCCCCGGGGCCCGTGTGCCACGGCACGGGCCCCGGGGCGCCGGAGGTCGCCGCCCGGTCAGGCGGTGGGTGGCTCGCCGCCCTCACAGGTGGTGTCGGACTCCGGCAGTTCCCCGGTGAGCAGGTAGCGGAAGCCGTGGTCGTCCACGCAGCCGTTCCGCTCGTACAGGAACTGCCCGTGGTTGCCGCTGTCGACGACCACCAGCCGCGAGTCGGTCAGCACCTCCCGCATCCGCTCCGCGCCGGCCAGCGGCGTCGCGGGGTCGTCGGCGGCGTGCAGCAGCAGCATCGGCGGCAGTTCCACCGAGCCGATATCCACCGGCTCGCCGGCGGGCTCCTCCCAGAACGCGCACGGTGCGCTGTACCAGGTGTTCAGCCAGGCGAAGTGCGGGGCGCGCTCCGCCGATTCGGCGGTCGCCGCCCGCCAGGTCTCCCAGTCGGTGGGCCAGGCGTCGTCGGTGCAGGTGTAGGCGAGCAGCGCCGCGGGGACGCCCTGCTCGGCGAGCTGGTCCACCGCCGACAGCAGCCGCCCGGAGTCGCCCGCCCGGTGGGCCGCCACCGTCCCGGCCAGCTGCGGCCAGGAGAGGTCGGTGTAGAGCGCCGAGGCGAGCATGTCGTCCAGCTCGGCGCTGCCCGCGCGCCCGCCTGCCGGCTCTTGCGCCAGCTCCTCCCGGGTGGCGTCCCAGCTCTCTTCGACCGCCGCCGCGTCGGAACCGAGGCCGTAGGCGTCGTCGTGCTCCGCCGCCCAGGCGAAGAACTGGCCCGCGCGGTGCTGGAAGGCGTCGTTCTGCTTGAACTGCACCTCCCAGGAGCTGTCCGACGGGTCGCGGACGCTGTCGAGGACCATCCGACCGGTCCGCTCCGGGAAGAGCGTCGCGTAGGTGGTGCCGAGCCGGGTCCCGTAGGAGTAGCCGAGGAAGTCCAGCTGCTCCTGGCCGAGTTCGGCGCGGATCAGCTCCAGGTCGCGGGCAGCGTTCTCGGTGGTGAGGTGCGGCAGCAGCTCCGCGCCCTCGGCGCCGCACGCCTCCGCCACCTGGCGGGCGGCATCCAGCCGCTCCGCCTCCTCGTCGGCGGAGCCGGGCCGGTAGGGGAGCGCGGGACGCGGTGGTTCGGTGTCCGGCTCGCCGCACACCAGCGGTGTGGAGGCGCCCACGCCGCGGGGGTCGAAGCTGACGACGTTGTACACGTCGGCGACCTCGGGCGGCAGCGACGACCACACCTGCCGTTCGGTGCCGATGCCCCGGGAGCCGGGCCCGCCCGGGTTGACCACGAGGGTGCGCGGGGCGTCGCCCCGGCCGGTGATCGACAGCGTCAGCTCGATGGTGCCGGCGTCGGGGTCGTCGTGGTCGAGCGGCACCTCCAACGCGGCGCAGTAGACGCCGCGTTCCGCGCCGCCGGGGCACTCGCCCCACTCGGGCCCGTCGTCGGCCGCGGCTGTGGCGGGCACGGGGGACAGGGCGAGGGCGAGCGCGGTGGCCACCGCCACGCCGGCGCCGAGGGATGGGGTACGGATCACGCAGGGGTCCTTCCAGCCGGGGCCCGGCGCGTGCCGCGGCAGCGCGGTGCGCCGGTCGGTCGTACGCGGCGCGCGCCGCGTGCGGGCGCTCCTGCCCCCAGTGGCCGCGGCCACACGGCCCGGCCCGGCGAGCCGCCGTCCGTCCGTCCGGCGCGGCGCGCAGCGCGTCGGGGCACGGCGAAGGGCCCGGACACCGCGTTCGGTGTCCGGACCCTTCGGATCAACGGCGGACGGCCGTCAGGCGGTACCGGCGGCCGTACGGTCCAGCAGCCAGAGCGTCCGCTCCCGGCCGCGGGCGGCTGCCGCCGGGACCTCGCCGTCGGCCGGTGCGGCCTGTGCCCGTGCCACGGCGTCGGCCTTGTCCTCGCCCGCCGCCAGCAGCCACACCTGCCGTGCCGACCGGATGGCCGGCACCGTCAGGGAGATCCGCGTCGGCGGCGGCTTGGGCGCGGCGGTGACGGCCACCGCCGCGGCGTCCCGCGCCGCGAACCCCGGGTGGCCCGGGAACAGCGACGCGACGTGGGTGTCCGGACCGACACCCAGCAGCAGCACGTCGAAGGCCGGGGCGCCGTGCGGGGCACCGGGCCCGGCCGCCGCCGCCAGCTCCCGCGCGTACCAGGCCGCGGCGGCGGCCACGTCGGCGCCGAACGCCCCGTCGGAGCACGGCATCGCGTGCACCCGCGCGGGGTCCACGCCGACCTTCCCCAGCAGGGCCTGCTGCGCCTGGGTGGCGTTGCGGTCGGGGTCACCGTCCGGCAGGTAGCGCTCGTCGCCCCACCAGATGTCCAGCGCCGACCAGTCGACCGCCTCGCGCGCGGGAGAGGCGGCCAGCGCCGCCAGCAGCGCGTTGCCGTTGCGGCCGCCCGTCAGCACCACGGAGGCGGTGCCGCGGGCGGCCTGCGCGTCGGCCAGCGCGGTCAGCAGCCGGGCGGCGGTGGCGTGCGCCATCACCTCGGTGTCGCGGTGGACGACCACCTCGGGGGAGTCAGTCATGCCGTCGCCTCCCCGCTGCCCGCGGCGTCCCCGCCGGTTGCCGCGTCGGCCGCCTCACCCTTGCCGGCCCGTCCCGCCTTGGCGGAGCGGGCACGACCCGCGCGCGCCCGCCCGGCGGGCTTCGCGCCGGCGTCGGCCTCGGTCGCCGCCGCGGCCTCCACCGTCCCGTCGCCGTCACCCGTGGCGTCGTCCGCCGCGGCGGCCGCAGCCGCCGGCAGGTGCTCCAGCCGGGCCACCCCGAACCGGAGCGCCGAGGCGTACGCCTCGTCCGGGTCGAGCCGCCGCAGCTCCTCCGCGATCAGCTCGGGGGTGTCGCGCCGGTGCAGGGCGACGTGCCGCTCGGGCTGGCCGGGGACGGCCAGCTCCGCCAGCGACCCGTCGGGCCGGTCCAGGCAGATCTCGCCGTCGGCGGTGTACAGCCGGACCCCGGTGATGCCCGGTCCGGCGGAGAGCACCCGCCGGACCGGGACACCGAGACGGTCGGCGAGCCACAGCGCCAGCAGCTCCGTGCTGGGGTTGTGCTCCTCGCCCTCGACCACCGCACCCGTCACCGGGGCGTGCCGCTGGTCCAGCGCCGAGGCGAGCATGCTGCGCCACGGGGTGATCCGGGTCCAGGCGAGGTCGGTGTCACCGGGGGCGTACCCCGCCTCGCGGCGGGCCAGGCAGGCCACCGGGTCCTCGGCCGCGGCCATGTCGGTGATGCGGCGCTGCGCGAGCGCGCCCAGCGGGTCGGAGGCGGGCCGCTCGGGCGCGTCCTCCGGCCACCACACCACCACCGGGGCGTCCGGCAGCAGCAGCGGCAGCACCGCGCTGTAGGAGTGGGCGGCGAGTTCGCCGTGCAGCCGCAGCAGCACGGTCTCCCCGGCGCCGGTCTCACCGCCGACGCGCACCTCCGCGTCCATCCGGGCGCGGGCGCGGTCCCGGGGCGACCGCCCCGGGCGCCGCACCACGACCAGGATGCGCGAGGGGTGCTCCTTCGACGCCTCGCTGGCCGCGCGCAGCGCGTCGTAGTGGGTGCCCTCGTCCGTGACCAGGACCAGCGTCAGCACCATGCCGACGGCCGGCGAGCCGGTGGCCCGCCGGGCCTTCATGAGCGCCGCGTTGATCTGGCCGGACGTGGTGTCCGTGAGGTCGATCTTCATGGGCGCCGCCAACTCCGTCCGTCCCGAGCGAGCATGTCGTCCGCGGCCTCCGGGCCCCAGGTGCCGGCGGTGTAGGGCTCCGGCCTGCCCTGCGCGGCCCAGAACTCCTCGACCGGGTCGAGGATCTCCCAGGACCGCTCCACCTCCTGGTGGCGGGGGAAGAGGTTGGCGTCACCGAGGAGGACGTCCAGCAGCAGCCGCTCGTAGGCCTCGGGGGAGGACTCCGTGAACGACTCGCCGTACGCGAAGTCCATGGTGACGTCGCGGATCTCCATCTGGGTGCCCGGGACCTTCGAACCGAACCGCAGTGTCACGCCCTCGTCCGGCTGGACCCGGATCACCAGGGCGTTGTTGTTCAGCTCCCGGGTGTCGGTGGCGTCGAACGGCGAGTACGGGGCGCGCTGGAAGACCACCGCGATCTCCGTGACGCGGCGCCCGAGCCGCTTGCCGGTCCGCAGGTAGAACGGCACGCCCGCCCAGCGGCGGTTGTCGATCTCCAGCTTCAGCGCCGCGTAGGTGTCGGTCACCGACTCGGGGTCGATGCCGTCCTCCTCCAGGTAGCCGAGGACCCGCTCGCCGCCCTGCCAACCCGCGCCGTACTGCCCGCGCACGGTGTGCCGCGCCAGGTCGGCGGGGAGCCGCACGGCGCGCAGCACCTTGAGCTTCTCCGTCACCAGCGCCTTGGCGTCGAAGGAGGCGGGCTCCTCCATCGCCGTCAGCGCCAGCAGCTGGAGCAGGTGGTTCTGGATGACGTCCCGGGCGGAGCCGATGCCGTCGTAGTAGCCGGCGCGGCCGCCGATCCCGATGTCCTCGGCCATCGTGATCTGCACGTGGTCGACGTAGCCGCGGTTCCACAGCGGTTCGAACATCGTGTTGGCGAACCGCAGCGCCAGGATGTTCTGGACCGTCTCCTTGCCGAGGTAGTGGTCGATCCGGAAGACCTCGTGGTTGGGGAAGACCCCGTGCACGGTGCGGTTCAGTTCCTGCGCCGAGGCCAGGTCGTGGCCGAACGGCTTCTCGATGACCGCCCGGCGCCAGCTGCCCTCGGGCGGCTCCGACAGCTGGTGCTTCTTCAGCTGCCGCACGACGGTCGGGAAGAACTTCGGCGGCACCGACAGGTAGAACGCGAAGTTGCCGCTGGTGCCCCGCTCCTGGTCGAGCGTGTTGATGGTCTCCCGCAGCCGCTCGAACGCCTCGTCGTCGTCGAAGACGCCGGGAACGAACCGCATCCCCTCGGAGAGCTGCTGCCACACCTCCTCACGGAAGGGTGTGCGGGAGTGCTCCTTGACCGCGTCGTGCACGACCTTGGCGAAGTCCTCGTCCGCCCAGTCCCGCCGGGCGAACCCGACCAGCGAGAAACCCGGGGGCAGCAGCCCCCGGTTGGCGAGGTCGTAGACGGCCGGCATCAGCTTCTTGCGCGAGAGGTCCCCGGTCACGCCGAAGATCACCAGGCCGGAGGGGCCCGCGATCCGCGGCAGGCGCCGGTCCTGGGGGTCCCGCAACGGGTTGGACAGGGCGGGGTCGCCGCCCTGTCCTCCCGTGGAGTGGCTGCTCACTGGTGTTGTCAGCCCTTCTTCGGTGAGAGCCGGTCCAGTTCGGCCTTGGTGGAGGCCAGCAGCTCGTTCCAGGCCGTCTCGAACTTCTCCAGGCCCTCGTCCTCCAGCAGCTGGACGACCTCGTCGTAGGAGATGCCGACCCGGGCCAGCGCGTCGAGCTCCGCCCGTGCGCGGGCGTACCCCTCCTCGCCGTCGGCGCTCACCGTGTTGCCGGTGATCTCGCCGTGGTCGGCGGTGGCCTCCAGCGTCGCCCCCGGCATGGTGTTGACGGTGCCGGGCGCCACCAGCTCGGTGACGTACAGGGTGTCCGGGTAGGCCGGGTCCTTGACGCCGGTCGAGGCCCACAGCGGCCGCTGGGCGTTGGCGCCCTTGGCGAGCAGCGCCCGCCAGCGGTCCGAGGCGGTGACCTGCTCGTACGCCTGGTAGGCGAGCCGGGCGTTGGCGAGGGCGGCCTTGCCGCGCAGCGCGGTCGCCTCCTCGGTGCCCAGCGCGTCGAGCCGCTTGTCGATCTCGGTGTCCACGCGGGAGACGAAGAACGACGCCACCGAGTGGATGCGCGAGATGTCCAGGCCCTTGGCGTCCGCCTGCTCCAGGCCGGTGAGGTAGGCGTCCATCACCTCGCGGTAGCGCTCCAGGGAGAAGATCAGCGTGACGTTGACGCTGATGCCCTGGGCGACCGTCTCGGTGATGGCGGGGAGCCCGCCCCGGGTGGCCGGGATCTTGATGAGCGTGTTGGGACGGTCCACCAGCCAGGCCAGCTGCTTGGCCTCGGCGGCGGTGGCCTCGGCGTCGTGGGCGACCCGGGGGTCGACCTCGATGGAGACCCGGCCGTCACGCCCGCCGGTCACCTCGAACACCGGGTGCAGGACGTCGCAGGCGTCCCGCACGTCGGCGGTGGTGATCATGCGGAGCGCCTCCTCCACGGAGACGCCGCGCACGGCGAGTTCGGCGACCTGCCGCTCGTAGCCCTCCCCGGCGGAGATCGCCTTCTGGAAGATCGCCGGGTTGGTGGTGACCCCGACCACGTAGCTCTGGTCGAGCAGTTCGCCGAGGTCGCCCGAGGTGATGAGCCGGCGGGACAGGTCGTCCAGCCAGATCGCGACACCCTCCTCGGAGAGCCGCTTGAGTGCTTCGGTCATGGGAATCGCAACTCCTGCTCGGTCGTGTGTGGTCAGCCCTGGGCGGCGGCGAGGGACTCCCGGGCGGCCTGCGCCACGGCTTCCTCGGTGATGCCGAACTCGCGGTACAGCGTCTGGTAGTCGGCGGAGGCACCGAAGTGCTCCAGCGACACCAGCCGGCCGGCGTCGCCGATCCACCGGTACCACGTGAGGCCGACACCGGCCTCGACAGCGACACGCGCCCGCACCGACGGCGGCAGCACGGTGTCGCGGTACGCCTGATCCTGCTCCTCGAACCACTCCACGCACGGCATCGACACGACGCGCGTGGGGATGCCCTCCGCCTGGAGCGTCTCGCGGGCCGCGACGGCCAGCTGGACCTCGGAACCGGTGGCGATCAGCACCAGCCGCGGGTCGCCGCCCTCGGCCTCGGTGTGGACGTAGCCGCCGCGGACGGTGTCCTCGTTGGCCGCGTAGGTCGGCACGTTCTGCCGGGTCAGCGCCAGGCCGTGCGGCGCGGGCGCGGCGTTGTGGCGGCGCATGATCTCGCGCCACGCGATGACGGTCTCGTTGGCGTCGGCGGGCCGGACGATGTTCAGCCCCGGGATCGCGCGCAGCGCGGTCAGCTGCTCCACCGGCTGGTGGGTGGGGCCGTCCTCGCCGAGACCGATGGAGTCGTGCGTCCAGACGTAGGTGACCGGCACGCGCATCAGCGCGGCGAGCCGCACCGCGGGCCGCATGTAATCGGAGAACACCAGGAAGGTGCCGCCGTAGATGCGGGTGTTGCCGTGCAGCGCGATGCCGTTCATCGCCGAGCCCATGGCGTGCTCACGGATGCCGAAGTGCACCGTGCGGCCGTAGGGGTCCGCGGTCGGCAGCGGGTTCCCGGCCGGCAGGAACGAGCTGTCGGGGTCGATCGTGGTGTTGTTGGAGCCCGCGAGGTCGGCCGAACCGCCCCACAGCTCCGGGATGACGGCGCCGAGCTTCTTCAGCACCTCGCCGGAGGCCTTGCGGGTGGCGACGGCCTTGCCCGGCTCGAAGGACGGCAGCGCGTCCTCCCAGTTGTCCGGCAGCTTCTCGGCGCGGATGCGGTCGAACTCGGCGGCGCGCTCGGGGTTGGCCTCGCGCCAGGCGGCGAACCGCTCGTCCCACGCGGCGTGCGCGGCGCGGCCGCGGTCGACGACCTTGCGGGCGTGCGCCAGCACCTCCGGGTCCACCTGGAAGCTCTGCTCGGGGTCGAAGCCCAGCAGGCGCTTGGTGGCGGCGACCTCCTCGTCGCCGAGCGCCGAGCCGTGGGCGGCCTCGGTGTTCTGCGCGTTCGGCGCGGGCCAGGCGATGATCGAGCGCGCGGCGATGATCGACGGGCGGCCGGTCTCGGCCTGCGCGGCGAGCAGCGCCAGCTGCAGGGCGGCGGGGTCGAGGTCGCCGTTGTCGGCCTGCGGGACGCGCTGCACGTGCCAGCCGTACGCCTCGTACCGCGCCAGGACGTCCTCGGAGACGGCCGTCTCGGTGTCGCCCTCGATGGAGATGTGGTTGTCGTCCCACAGCAGCACGAGGTTGCCGAGCTTCTGGTGGCCCGCCAGGGAGGCGGCCTCCGCGGAGACGCCCTCCTGGAGGCAGCCGTCGCCGGCGAACACCCAGATGGTGTGGTCGAACGGCGAGGTGCCGGGGGCGGCGTCCGGGTCGAAGAGACCGCGCTCGTAGCGCGCGGACATGGCCATGCCGACGGCGTTGCCGATGCCCTGGCCCAGCGGGCCGGTGGTGGTCTCCACACCGGTGGTGTGCTTGACCTCCGGGTGCCCGGGGGTCTTGCTCTCGAAGGTGCGGAACGCCTTGAGGTCCTCCAGCTCCATTCCGTACCCGGAGAGGTACAGCTGGATGTAGAGGGTGAGGCTGGTGTGACCGACGGACAGCACGAACCGGTCACGGCCGGTCCAGTCCGGGTCGCTCGGGTCGTGCCGCATCAGCTGCTGGAAGACGAGGTAGGCGGCCGGGGCGAGGCTCATCGCGGTGCCCGGGTGCCCGTTGCCGACCTTCTGGACGGCGTCCATCGCCAGGACCCGGACCGTGTCGACGGCCCGCTCGTCCTGCTCGCTCCAGTCGAACGTGGAAGTGGAAGGCGTGCTGCTCACCCTGCGTCAGGGCTCCTCTCCGCGGTGGTTACCGGGCCCGCGGTGCGGGCCCGTGATGACGGGGATCGGACTGCTCCCGCCGAGGCGCCACCGAGCCTACCCCCGTGGCGCGCGCCCGGAATTACCCGCTCGGCAGGTGGTCCCCGGTGACGCTGACCTCGATGTTCCACCATGCCGCGCCCCGGCGTACGCCGCCGCTCGGGGGCCTCGCAGGATCGTTCGCGCGGCGTCGGGGGCAGGGCCGCCGGGTGGTCGCCCCGCGGTCGTGCGGCGTCCCCCGTGCCGGGCGCGCCGCCGGGTGGGCCGGCGGCCCACGGCGGGGACGGCGCTCCCGATCGGC
>NZ_JAAVJD010000089.1 GCF_012033735.1 Streptomyces lonarensis
GCCGGAGGTGGTCTCCGGCCGCGCCCCTCGGGTGCGTGCGGCGCCGGACGGCGGCGCGGCATGCCGCGCGGTGTGCGCGGCGCGTGCGACGGCCCCGCGTCAGCCCTCGCGGCGGGGGGTGTCGCCCTCGTCGCCGGGGGTGTCGCCCTTGCCCTCGGCCGCGTCGTCCTTCTCGGCGGTCGGGCCGGACTCCGTCTCGGAGACGTCGGCGCCGTTGGTGACCTCACCGTCGCCGGTGCCCTCGGCCTCGTCGGCGTCCTGGGCGAGGCCCAGCTCCTGGACCAGCCACTTGTCGAACTCGATGGAGGCGCGAATCCAGCTGACGGTGGAGGACACGTAGTGGTCCAGCGCGACACCGGTGCCGATCAGCATCTGGATCTCACCGATGAGGCGGACGGTGCCGTCGTCGTGGGTGTGGGTGTACACCTTCGGCCACAGCGTGCGGCGGTTCCACTCGTTGATGACCTCCAGGAGACGCGGCTTCTCCTCGATGTCGTGCTTGCGGTCGTAGAAGGTCCGCACGGAGAAGATCTGCTGCGCCTTCTCGCCGCGGAACATGAAGTAGGTGCGGAAGTTCTCCCAGGGGGCGACGAGGTCGCCCTCCTTGTCGACCACATACTTCAGCTTCATCTGGTCGAGCAGCTGCTTGACCAGATCAGCGTCGGGCTTGATCGGTCCCAGTGGCTTCTTCGCAGCGGGCTGCTGAGGTTGCTGCTGCCCTCCGAAGCTGGGAATCGAGGACGGGTCGACTGACACGAGAGGGGTCCCTTCGTCGAGGCTTCGGACTCCCTCCATCCTCTCTCATGGGGCCCCCGACCTGACAACCCGCGCAGTGGTACCGGCGCACCACCCGGCACCGGTGACGCGCCCCGCACGCGGGTGGGGCGCCGGACAGACGGAACACCGGCGGGACCGGCGCACCGTGCGGTGCGCCGGTCCCGCCGCGCGGGGTGACCGCGCCGGTCGGCCCGCGCCGGTCAGCCCGCGCGCTCCACGCGGAGCCCGTCCGAGAGCCCGACGTCCACCGCGACGGTGTCGCCGTCGCGGATCTCGCCGGCGAGGATCTCGCGCGCCAGCCGGTCACCGATCGCCGTCTGCACCAGCCGTCGCAGCGGCCGGGCGCCGTAGGCGGGGTCGTTGCCCTCGACCGCGAGCCACTGGAGCGCCTCCGGGGTGATCTCCAGCGTGAGTCGGCGGTCGCGGAGTCGCCGCTGCAGGGCGTCGATCTGGAGCTGTGCGATGCGCGCGAGCTCGTCGCCGCGCAACGGCTCGAAGATCACGACGTCGTCGAGCCGGTTGAGGAACTCGGGACGGAACGCGGACCGCACCGCTGCCATGACCTGCTCCCGCCGGGCGCCGGTGTCGGCGGCCGGGTCGAGCAGGTGCTGGCTGCCGAGGTTGGAGGTGAGGATCAGGATGGTGTTGCGGAAGTCGACCGTCCGGCCCTGGCCGTCGGTGAGCCGGCCGTCGTCGAGGACCTGGAGCAGGATGTCGAAGACCTCGTGGTGGGCCTTCTCCACCTCGTCCAGCAGCACCACGGTGTACGGGCGGCGCCGGACGGCCTCGGTGAGCTGGCCGCCCTCCTCGTACCCGACGTAGCCGGGAGGGGCGCCGACCAGCCGCGCCACGGAGTGCTTCTCGCTGTACTCGCTCATGTCGATGCGGACCATCGCCCGCTCGTCGTCGAAGAGGAAATCGGCGAGCGCCTTGGCGAGTTCGGTCTTCCCGACGCCGGTGGGGCCGAGGAAGAGGAAGGAACCGGTGGGGCGGTCCGGGTCGGCGACCCCGGCACGGGAGCGGCGCACCGCGTCGGAGACGGCGCGCACCGCCTCGGCCTGCCCGATGAGCCGGCGGCCCAACTCCTCCTCCATCCGCAGCAGCTTCTCCGTCTCGCCCTCCATGAGGCGGCCGGCGGGGATGCCGGTCCAGGCGGAGACCACGTCGGCGATGTCGTCCGGGCCGACCTCCTCCTTGACCATGGTGTCGCGCGCCGCCTCCTGCTCGGCCTGCGCCGCCTCCTCCAACTGCCGCTCCACTTCCGGGATCTCGCCGTAGAGCAGCTTGGAGGCGGTGCCGAAGTCACCGTCCCGCTCGGCGCGTTCGGCCTGACCGCGCAACTCGTCGATGCGCTCCTTGAGTTCACCGACCTGGTTGAGGGACTTCTTCTCCTTCTCCCAGCGGGCCGTCAGCTCGCGCAGCTCCTCCTCGCGGTCGGCGAGGTCGGCGCGCAGCCGCTCCAGCCGCTCGCGGGAGGCGGTGTCCGACTCGTTGGCCAGCGCCAGCTCCTCCATGCGGAGGCGGTCCACGGAGCGCTGGAGCTCGTCGATCTCCACCGGCGAGGAGTCGATCTCCATCCGCAGCCGGGAGGCCGCCTCGTCGACCAGGTCGATGGCCTTGTCCGGCAGGAACCGGGAGGTGATGTAGCGGTCGGAGAGCGCGGCGGCGGCGACCAGCGCGCTGTCCGCGATCTGCACCTTGTGGTGGGCCTCGTACCGGCCCTTGAGCCCGCGGAGGATCGCCACGGAGTCCTCGACGGTGGGCTCGGCGACCAGGACCTGCTGGAAGCGGCGTTCCAGCGCGGGGTCCTTCTCGATGCGCTCGCGGTACTCGTCGAGCGTGGTGGCGCCGACCATCCGCAGCTCACCGCGGGCGAGCATCGGCTTCAGCATGTTGCCGGCGTCCATCGCGGAGTCCCCGCCGGCCCCGGCACCGACGACGGTGTGCAGCTCGTCGATGAAGGTGATGATCTGGCCGTCGCTCTCCTTGATCTCGGCCAGTACGGTCTTGAGCCGCTCCTCGAACTCGCCGCGGTACTTGGCGCCGGCGACCATGGCGCCGAGGTCGAGCGAGACGAGCCGCTTGTTGCGCAGCGACTCCGGGACGTCGCCCTTGACCACCCGCTGCGCCAGCCCCTCGACGACAGCGGTCTTGCCGACGCCGGGCTCACCGATCAGCACCGGGTTGTTCTTGGTGCGGCGGGAGAGCACCTGCACCACGCGGCGGATCTCGTGGTCGCGGCCGATCACCGGGTCGAGGCGGCCCTCGCGGGCGGCGGCGGTGAGGTCGGTGCCGAACTTCTCCAGCGCCTTGTAGCTGCCCTCGGGGTCCTCGGAGGTGACCCGGCGGCTACCCCGGTTCTGCTGGAAGGCCTCGGCCAGCGCCTTGGCGGTGGCGCCGTTCTCGCGCAGCAGGTCGGCGGTCCGGCCGCCCTTCGCGGCGAGACCGATCAGCAGGTGCTCGGTGGAGACGTGGCTGTCGCCCAGCTCGCGTGCCCGCTGCGAGGCGTCGGCAATGACGGCGAGCAGCTCGCGGTTGGGCTGCGGGCGGGCGACCGAGGAGCCCTGGACGCTCGGCAGCGACGCGAGCAGCCGCTCGGCACCACCGCGCAGCACCGCCTGGTCGGCGTCGACGGCGGCGAGAAGGTCCTGGATGTTCTCGTTCTCCTCGCCCGACAGCAGGGCGAGGAGCAGATGGACGGGGGTGATGTCCGGATGGCCGTCCGTGAGCGCCCGCTCATTGGCGGCGCTGATCGCGTCCCGGCTCCGGTTGGTCAGCTCGGCGTTCACGTGCGGTCGCTCCTCCTTGCAAAGCTCGACTATGCAAAGTTGAGTCTAGGGCACTCAATGCGAATCTTCCAGGGGCACGGGGCGCTCCACTCGGGCGCGTCACCCTCTCCGCCGTGGGCGCTCGGGTGGCGGCCGGGAGCCACGGGGGGGCGCTCATCGCCCGGGGCGGGCCGGACGGGCGACGGACCGCGGGCCGGCCGGGCCGGGAACGGCCCGCCGGTCGACCCGGCCTATCCTCGGGCCATGGCCCTCGACCCGCGGAACCCCGACCCCGACTACCTGGCCTTCTGGCGCGAGCACCACCTCTGCACGCTGAGCATCCCGCGGCCGGACGGCGCGCCGCACGTCACGCCCGTGGGGGTCACCTACGACCCGGACGCCGGACTCGCGCGGGTCATCACCAGCGCCTTCCGCAGCAAGATCGCGCACATCCGCGCCGGCGGCGAGGGCGGACTGCCCGTCGCCGTCTGCCAGGTCGACCGCGGCCGGTGGGCGACGCTGGAGGGCGTCGCCACCGTCAACGAGGACCCGGCGGCGGTCGCGGACGCGGTCCGCCGGTACGCGGAGCGGTACGGCCGGACACCGCGGCCCAACCCGGACCGGGTCGTGATCGAGATCGCCCTGACCCGCGCCATGGGGCGCGGCACTCCCCCGAAGCCCCGCTCCGCGGCCGGCTGACGCCGGCCGGGGCCGTCGAAGCCGGACCGCGGCCGTTCGGGCCAGGCCGGTTCGGGCCCGTCCCGTTCGAGCCGGGTGGTTCGGTCGCCGAGTGGTTCGGTCGCCGAGAGGTTCTGTCTGTCGCCGAGAGGTTCGGTCGCCGGGCGAGCCGGGGGCGGTCCGCGCGCAGCCGGCCGGGCGTGGAACGCCGGCCCCCAGCCCGGGGTGGGCGCGGCCGGGGGCCGACCGGCCGGAGAGGGGAGACCGGGCCGCCGGGACGGCGCGCGCCGGGCGTGATCCCGGCCCGCACGGGGCCCGAGGCCCGGCCCGGCACGGGGGTCGAGCCGCGGGCACGGGGGTCGAGCCGCGGGCACGGGGGTCGAGCCGCGGGCGCGCGTCAGCCGATGTAGACCCAGCCGGCCAGGGTGTCCGGGGTGGCGGCCGGTGCCTCGCACGTGTCGGCGTCCGGCCGGCAGACGGTGCGAGGACCGCCGAAGACCACGAGCGCCTCGCCGCTCCAGCTGACGTACGGGTCGGTGAGCTTCTCCCCCTCCGCCAGCGGCGGCCCCGGCAGCTCCGTCCAGGTGTCGTCGGCGGGGTGGTAGGCGCGGCCCGGCGCGAGCGCGGCCTCCCCCGTCCAGCGGAAGTGGTGCCCGACGCCGTGCCGGTCCGCCTCGCCGGGCGGGGGCTCCAGCTCGCGCCACTGGTCGGCGGCGATGTCGTAGGCGTGGGGCGCGCCGTCGTCGAGGAACAGCAGCTGGCCACCGGCGGCGACGACGGTGACGTACCGGTCGTCGCCCGTGACGGGCGGCGGCTCGGTCTGCCGCCACTCGCCGCTGCCGAGCGCCAGCACCCACGTCTCGGTGCCGTCGGCGACGACGGCCACGACGCGGTCCGGCGCCGACACCAGCCGCACCTCGCCCACCGGCTCCCCCGCCGCGTCGGCGTCCGGCTCGGCGCCCGTGTCGGCGTCGCGTTCCCCATTCCCGTCCCCGCCCCCGTCCTGGTCGGTACCGGGGTCCGCGTCGGGCGCACCGTCCGCTTCGGTGTCCTCGCGGGCGTCGGCGTCGTCCGCCCCGCCCTCCTGCGCGCCGTCCTCCCGTTCGCCGTCCTCGGCCGGCTCGCCGCCTGGGGCGTACGGACCGGGCGCGAGATGGCGCAGCGCGCCGTCCTCGGGGTTGACGGCGACCACGCCCGGCGCGCCGTCGGCGACGGTGACGGCGGACGGGTGGCCGAGGATCAGCTCGCCGCCGGTCATCACCGCCGCGTAGGGCTGGTCGTCGGTGTCGCCCGCCGTCAGGCGCTCACCGGCGAGGTCGACCTCGCGCCAGCTGTCGCCGGCCGGGTCGTAGGCGAGCAGGCCACCGCCCTGCTCGCCGGCGGGCAGGGCGGCCGGCTCGGCGTCGACGACCGGCCCGAAGACGACCTCCTGGCCCGTCCAGCGGGCGAAGCCGCCGGGGGCGAGGGTCAGTCCTGCCGGTGGCTCGGCCATCGCCTGCCACTCGCCGGAGGGCGACCACACCGCGCCGTCGGTGAACTGCTCGGCACCCGCCGGCTCGCCGGTGGGCGCGCGCCCGCCCCAGACGACCAGGCGGTCGCCGGCCCAGACCGTGCCCGTGCCGACCCGGTCCGCCAGGGGGGCGGCGAGGATCGGCTCCCACTCCCCGCCGGCGTGGGGGCGGTCCGCCTCGGCGGTGACCGGCCAGTCCAGCCAGACGACCGCCAAGCCGGCGGCCAGCCAGGCGGCGGCGACGGCGCCCAGCACCGTCAGGCGCCGGCGGCGCCCGCGGCGCCGCGCCTCGTCGCCCGGCCGCTCGGAGGATGCGCCCGGCTCGTGCCGGTCCGCGCCGTCGAAGTCCTCCGCGCCGGTGGTGCCGTGGGTTCCGCTGCCGTTCATACCTCTCCAGACGTCCCGGGGCGGGCCCGGAGTTCCTGCCCCGCTCGCCGTGTGCATGTCGCCGCACGCCGCGCGCCGGTACCCGCGCCCGCGCTCGTCCGCCGCCGGTGCCCCGGCACGCAGACGCTACCGGTACAGGATCGGGACACGCCCGCCGGTCCGTCGTGCACCGGCGCTGCTATCCATGGTCCATGCCACGCCACAAGGACGGATTCCCCGCCGATATCGACCTCACCGTCGCGGACGACCGCTTCGGCCGGATCACGCTGCGCAGCCGGGTCATCGAGGGCTGGGTCGAGGTCCGCGGCCCCGGGATACCGACCGTGCGGCTGGAGCGCGACGCCGGCGCGCGTCCCGACCGCGAGGTGCGGGCGGGCAGCCGCGACGGCCGCCGGATGCAGCTGACCGTGGACGGCCGCCGCGCGCGGCTCAAGGCCGGCCGGAGCGGCTGGACCCGGCGGGCGCGCCGGACCCGGGTGCATCTCCCGGACCGCGTCATCCACCTCCACCCGTTCAACGACACCCGCAGCAGGCTCCACCGCAGCCGGCGCGTCCTCGGCCCGCTGCGGCTGCCGCGCCGCCCGCTGGCCAAGATCCGCGAGGACCCGCACCCGTGGCGTGAGCCGGCCGCCCGCATCACCACCCGCTGGTACCGCACGGGCGGGCAGGTCACCCCGCTCGACGCCGCCGTCGGGTACGCGCTGGTGGCCGCCTTCGGCGCCGGTTCCGAGACGATCCTCGGCCTGGACCTGTTCGACCTGGGCTCCGGCGTCTGACGCGGGGCCCGCCCGGCGGCCGGGGCCGGTCCGCACCGGACCCGCCGGCCGCCGCGAACACCGTCGCCGCGCCGGACGCCCCCGGGCGCCGCGCGCCGGCGCAGCCGAGTGGCGCGCGGAGCCCCTCACGCCATCTGGCGACCGCTCCCGAGAGCCCCCTACCAATGGCCGCACCCCGCGCCGCGTCGGCGCGGGGCTCCGGGAGTGGAGGGTGCGGATGCGGGCACGCGGACGGGCGGCGCGCAACAGCGGAACGACGGACCACAGGACACCGGCACAGCGGTCGGCGGCGGGCCCGGAAGCCCCGGCCGGGAGCGGGGACGCGGGCGACGAGCGGGACGACGGCGCCCCCGACGCCGACGCCGAGCAACCGGCGGACCGCGTCTCCGCATCCGAACGGCTGCTCTACGGCGGGGCGTTGCGGTACGACATGGGCTGGGCCGCCCACCGGGACTCGCTGCTGCGGCTCACCGCCTGGGACGCCATGCGGCGGCTGCCCCGGATGCTGGGCGTCTGCGTCCGGCTCGCCTGGCAGGCGGATCGGCGCGCGACCACCATGGTCGCCGTCGCGGAGACGCTGCGCGGAGTCGCCCAGGCGGTGGTGCTGCTCGGCGTGCAGCGCGTGCTGGCGGCGCTGCTCGCGCCCGCCGACATCACCGACGGGGTGCGCGACGCGCTCCCGGCGCTGGCCGTGATGGCGGCGGCCGCCGCCTGCGGGGCGCTGTTCGGCGCGGTCACCACCTACGCGGACGGCCGGCTGCGGCCGCAGGTGGAGCGCCTGGCGCAGGAGCAGTACCTGCGGCGCGCGCTGAGCGCCGAGATGGCGTCGATCGAGGACCACGGCTACCACAAGCTGCTGGAGTCCGCGCAGTTCGGCGCAGCCTCGGCCCGCAACATGATCGGCTACGGCACCCGCGTCATCGCCACGCTCATCTCGCTGGTCGCCGCGGCCGGAGTCCTCACCAGCCTGCACCCCGCCATGCTGCCGCTGCTGCTCCTGATGACGGTGCCCGGCACCTGGGCGACGCTCGCCATCGCCCGGCAGCGCTACCGCTCGTACCACGAGTGGCTGCAACACAACCGGGCCGTGGCGGAGTTGAGCCGCATGGCGATCCGGGAGGACGCGGCGTCCGAGATCCGCGTCCACGGCGTGGGGCCGTTTCTCCTCCACCACTTCCACGCGATGTCCCGCGAGCACGAGGCGGAGCAGTCCCGCCTCGCCCAGCGGGCCGCCGCGATCGGGCTCGCCGCCGCCGCGCTCGGCGGTGCCACCGCGCTCCTCACCTACCTGACCCTCGGCGCGCTGCTGTGGACCGGCGCCATGGCCTTCGCCGCCGCCGGCGCTGCGGTCGTCGCCATCCGCGCCGGGACCACGGCCCTCGACGGCCTGGTCCGGCAGATCAACGACATGCACGAGGACGCGCTGTTCGTGCAGGACCTCCAACGGCTGGTCGAGGACGGCGACGCGCACGACATCCCCGAGGGCGGCGAACGCCCGCCGGCCGAACCCGGTGACATCACCGTGGAGGGCCTCACCTTCGCCTACCCCGGAACAGCGGCCGGGCCGGTGCTGCGCGACGTGTCGCTGACGGTGCCGGCCGGACGGGTGACGGCGCTCGTCGGCGAGAACGGCTCCGGCAAGTCGACGCTGGTGAAGGTGATCTGCGGCCTGTACCTGCCGCAGCACGGCACGGTCCGCTGGAGCGGAGTCGACACCTCGCGCTACGACCGGCGGCAGCTGTTCGCGCGGTTCCGCCTCGTCGGCCAGGACTTCTTCCGGTGGCCGTTCACGGCGGGCGTCAACGTCGCCATCGGCCAACCCGACGTCCCCGCGGACCCGGCCCGCATGGACCGGGCGGCCGAAGCCGCGGGGGCGACCGCGCTGGTCGACTCGCTCCCCCACCGCTGGAGCACCCTGCTCTCCCGCGTCTACCAGCGCGGCCACCAGCTCTCCGGCGGCCAGTGGCAGAAGCTCGGCATCGCGCGCGCCGCCTACCGGGACGCCCCCGTCCTCGTCGTGGACGAGCCGACCGCGGCGCTCGATGCCAAGGCCGAGCAGGAGGTCTTCCGCCGCATCCGCGCGCTGGCCGACGGCGGTCGGACCGTCATCCTGATCACCCACCGCATGGCCTCGGTGCGCGACGCCGACCGGGTGCACGTCCTGCACGAGGGCCGCCTCGTGGAGTCCGGCACCCCGGACGACCTGCTGGCGGCGGGCGGCAGCTACGCCGAGATGTACGACCTCCAGGCGGCGCAGTTCGACGGCCGCGACCGGGAGACCACCGGGTGACCGTCCCCCTCCGGCGGGCGGGCACGGCCACCGTGTTCGTCGAGGCGGTCGCCTTCAAGGGCGAGTGGACGACGGAACTCCACTACGCCATCCTCGCCCGCGAGTGGCGCGCCTCCGCCGACGGACCGGCCGCGCCGAGCTGAGGACGGCACGCCGAGGGCCCGCGCCCCCGGGCGGCGGGTGTGGCGGGCGGGTGGGGCGGGCATCGTCCGGGGGTCGCCCGCGATGTGCGGGCGGTGAGCCACGGGAGGGGACGCACCATGGGGATCTTCGGCAACGCGCACACGGTCGATCCGGCGGCGGCGCAGGAGGAGTATGCGCGGCTGTTCGGCCAGGGCGAGCGGGTGTACGCGGCGTACCTGCTGGTACGCGACACCATCCTCTTCACCGACCGGCGGCTGATCCTCGTCGACAAGCAGGGGATCACCGGCAAGAAGGTCGAGTACCACTCGATCCCGTACCGCAGCATCACCCACTTCGCGGTGGAGACCGCCGGCACCTTCGACATGGACGGCGAGTTGAAGATCTGGCTCTCGGGCGACTCGGTGCCGATCACCAAGACCTTCACCAAGGGCGTCGACATCTACGAGGTGCAGGCGATCCTCACCCAGTACGTCGCCGCGCGCTGAGCGGGTTCTCCCGTCAGCTCGGCCCGGCGGTGTCGACCACCGCGTGGGCGGGCAGGCCGTGGGCGGTGCGGCCGTCGGGGGTGTGGACGCTGCCGGCGGTGAGGAGGGCGTCGAGGACGGCCTCCTCGACCGCCTCCCGGACGGCGGAGAAGACCGCGTCGAGTTCGGCCGGCGGCAGCAGTCGCGGCGCGTCGGAGGGCACGGCGGAGAAGGCGAGCCCGTAGTCACCGCTGCCGTGACTGTAGGACGCGCCGACCCGGCCCAGCGCGAGGGCGCCGCGTGCCGCGACACGCGTCAACTGGTGCGCGGGGCACGCGATGTCGAGCGCGACGACCACCACGCACGAGCCGGTCTCGACCCGCGAGCCGGCCCGTGTCAGCCCCAGCCCCTCCGGGGTGACGGTGCGGTCGCCGAGCCGCAGCTCGCCACCCATGTTGGCCTGCACCAGCACCCCGACGGTGGCGTCCCGTCCCGCGACGGGGCCCACCACGCGGGAAGCGCTGCCGATGCCGCCCTTGAAGCCGAGGGCGCACGCGCCCGTGCCACCGCCGACGCTGCCCAGCGGGACCGGTGCGTCGGATGCGGTGCCGAGCGCGTGCAGGACGTGGTCCTCCGTGACGGGCCGGGGCCACCGGCCCGAGAGCCAACCGTCGTTGATCTCCCCGACCACCGGGTTGAGGGAGACGGGCGGTGGGACGGCGCGGGCGAGGGTCCAGCTCACCAGGGCGTCCGCGGCCCGGAAGGCGGACAGGGTCGAGGTCAGCAGCACCGGTGTCTCCAGCTCGCCCAACTCGGCGAGCTGGGTCGCGCCGACGAACTTGCCGTAGCCGTTGGCGACGTGCAGCCCCGCCGCGAGCGTCGGGCGATCGTCCAGCGCCGTGGGGACGACCGCCGTGACGCCGGAGTACAGACCCACGCTGTCGTCGCGGAGCGTGGTGTGGCCGACCAGTACCCCGGTGACGTCGGTCAGGGCGTTGCCCGGGCCGGTGGGGAGGCGTCCGACACGGCGGCCGAGGGCACGCGCACGCAGCGCAGCTCGGCCGGCGGGTTCGGCAAGTTGGGCAAGTTCAGCGGGCTCGGCGGGCTCGGTGGGGTTCGTGGGGCGGTGCACGCGGACGGCTCCTCCGTGGCGGCCCCCGGCGGGCGCGGCGACCATGGCGGCAGACTCCCACAGTCGCCGCGCCCGGTGGCCGTCACGGTGCCGTGTTGGCCGGGACCCGTCACGACGGGGCCGTGCGGCGGCGCCCTGAGCGGGCCCGGGCGGCGCGACGCACGACGGGACGGTGCGGCCAAGCCGCCGGCCGCCGGGGCTCACGGGCCTGGGGCTACGCCCCCGCCTGTTCGGCGCAGAACGACCGGATCTCCGCGAGCAGTTCGGGGTACTGGGGGCCCGTGGTGCGGATTGCGTGCCACACGGCGTCCAGCGCCGCCCACAGCGGTTCCTGCGCGACGGCGGCGAGCACCGCCGGCACGGCGGCATGCGTCTGGGAGACGAGACGCGCCGCGGGGTCCGTCAGCGCAATGCGGCCCGCGGCGTCCGGACGGCTACTGACCTCGATCACGCTCTCGTGGACGACGGGCCCCACACTCGGGGCCAACAGCCACCTCTCGCGGACATCCGCCGACGCGGACGAGGCCGGGTACGAGCCGTCGGCGGTCCTCCGTTGCCCGGCGGCTTCCCGCCGCGGCGTCTTCCGCTGCGGCTTCTCCGCGGGCTCCGAGTGCCGGTCCGGCGGCGGCGCCGGCGGTGGCGGTGAGGCCGGGGCCACCCGGTGGTCGGGGAGCCGGGGGTCGGAGCGCAGCGCCTCGTCGAGCAGCGCCGCGTCGTCGAACGGCGACGGCAGGGGACGCCCGGCCGCCAGGGCTGCCAACGCAGCTGCGATCCAGGGCACTTCGGTCAATCGGGCGGCTTCGCACGCCCGCCGGGCGGCCAGCCGCGCCACCGCGCGCTGCACCCCGGGGGAGCAGGCAGCGATCGTGTGCACCAGGTCACTGTCGTAGGGGACGAGGGCGGGGATCTTCCGGCCCGGTGCGCGCAGGGCCGGTCTCGGCAGCTGTCCGCCCCACTGCCGGCGTTCTGACTCCCGCTGCCGTGCCGCCTCGGCTTCTTCCTCCGCCTCGCGTGCCCGGCGTTCCGCCTCGGCACGCTGCTCGGGCGTCGGTGGCGGCGGAAGCGCCCGCGCGTACTGATGTCGGGCGGCGGCGTAGCGGGAGGTCTGACGGATCAGCCGGCCCGAGGACGGGGGCGACGGCCAGAACTGCAGGAGGTAGCTGTCCGGGGCCAGTTCGTCCACTGCGGTGTCGAGCCGGTTGCCCTCGTCCATTCCCCGGGCGCAGTAGCGAACCCGGTAGTCGGTTCGGTCGAGGCCCAGCTCCCACACTTCCTCGCCCGCCCACTGCACCAGCTGCGAACGGTCCGACTGCGGGCGGAAGGAGACCTCCACCACCTCCTCCCAGTCCGGGTCCAGCGGCGGCTCCTCGTCGTGGACCTCCACGACGAATCCGAGCCGCCCGGTGTGGAGTCCGGTGGTGAGCCAGAGCGCTCCGGGCACACCCGCGCCGCACAGGCCCGAGCGCTGCCCCGCGAACGCCTCGTCCATGGGCGGCGGACCGCCCTCTGGCTCGCTCTCGACGTAGATCTGGCTGTAGTGGACGTAGACCTCGCCGGTCACCGGCACGCGCACGGTGTCTCCCTCCCTCGGTCACCGACCCCGCGGGCGGACGACCGTCACCTGCTGCGCAGCATGCCCCACCCCACCGACAACGGCCGGTGCGAGTGCGGGCGCCGAGCCGTTGTCGGACCCGCGTGGCAGTCTCCCAACTGCCCTTCCACAGAACGACGATGGAGATCCGAGATGTCCGCCCGCCTGAACTGCCACGACCACCTCGACGCCCCGGTCTGCTCGCCGTCCGGCAGCTGGTCCCTGGGCTATGACGCCGGCGGCCGGGCGGTCGTGGCCGACGCGTCGGGCACCACCGTCTGGCAGGCCGGCGCACCCGGTCGTCTGGAGCTGGAGCTCTGCGGCGACCTGGTCGTCCGCCAGGACGGCGAGGAGCGGTGGCGCCAGGGGCTGCCGACGCCGCAGCAGATCGACTCGCTGCAGGTCACGGACGACGGGGACGTCCTGGTGTGCGTCGGGGGCGACGTCCCGGTGCACAGCCTGCTGCACGGCCCGGTGGAGACCGTGGTGCTGGGCGACCGCGCGCCGTTCGCCGAGCTGGGTGGCGGCCGCGTCATCCGGTGGACGGACGGGCGGCGGTCCGCGACGGTGAGCCTGCTGGGGGAGCTCCGCGAGGAGAAGGTGGACCACCGTGGCATGCCCATCGGCTCGTGCAGCCTCATCGTCTCCGAGTCGCGCCGGCTGGACCGTCCCGACACCTGGCTGACCTGGCGGTTCCTCGACGACAGCGAGGGCTGCGGGTGGGAGCTGGTGCTGGTCGACGCCGACGACCGCGTCGTGTGGGCGCTGGGCCGTGGCGACGTGGACCCGGCGGCGGGGGTCGGCGGGGAGCAGGACCCGGCGGAGGGAACCGCGGTGCTCCCCGACCCGCCGCTGCCGGTGGCGGAGTCCGGCGCGTACGACAGCGCCTGGGAGGAGGCGCTGGAGCTGGACGACTGGTACTGCGTCACCGTGGTCCGGGACGCCGCGCCCGACCAGGTGCTGACGGCGCTGGGCGCGGAGCCTGCGGAGATCACGACCGCCACCGAGGAGCAGATGCAGCGGCGTTGCAGCTACGAGGACCGCACGGGTCACGACACCGCGGCCATCGCGTTCGCTCTCGGCCCGCACACGCTGCTCGTCGAGTCGAGCGCCTGGGAGGCGTGGCGTTCCCCGGAGCTGTCGGAGGGCACCCTCGCCGTGACGGCCTACAGCGTGATGGGTGACGAGCGGTTCCTCGTCAGCCGGAACGGGGAGGCCGTCGCGGAGTACACCGACGGAGCGTTCGGCTCCCCCGGGTACGGCGACACCGAGGCCGGCGTGATCGCCCCCGCGCTGCGGGAGATGGGCCATGAGGAACTCGCCGAGCGCAACCTCGCCCACCAGCCTCACCAGATCTCCGACGAGTGGGACGACGACGGCGATGACGAGGACGTGGACGGCCTGGAGCTGATGTGCCGGGTCGCCCGGGTCCGGCCGACCCGGGAGCACGTGACGGGCGCGGGACGGGTGTGGATCGCCGCCGCGGAGTAGCCGCGACGGAACACCCGGGCGCCACGGCCCCGCCGGTGCGGGCCGGCAGGGCTGCGCCGCTCAGCCGGCGGTGCCCTGGCTCTGGCCGGTCTCGAAGCGGCGGACGCGGCCGTCGGCGACGGTGAACCGCCAGTGGGTGCGCATCCCGCCCCAGGTGGTGTTGGAGTAGGTCGCGGTCAGCTCCCGGCCGCCGTCCTCGGCGGACTCGACCTCCAGGTGGCCGCTGACCGTGAAGATCTCGCGGTCGACCCACGCTTGCAGGTCGCGTTCCGTGCCGTCGTCGGCCATGGTGGCGTCCGGGGTGAGCGCCTCGAAGAACGCCTCCCGGTCGCCGGCGTTGACCGCTTTGACGAACGCCGCCACCGCCGGGTCCTCGATCGTCGCCGTCATCCTTCGTCTCCTCGTGAGCGTCCGGCCCCGAGCGTTCCCAGGATAGGAACGGTCCCCGCGCTCCGCACCCCGTCCCGGCGGCGAGGCCGGCGGGCAGGCCGGGGCACGCCCGGCGGCGAGGCCGGCGGGCAAGCCGGGGCACGGGCCGGGGGGCGGGTCGGGGACAGGCCGGGGGCGGGTCGGGAGGTCCGGCCCGCCCCCGGGTGTCGGGTTCGGTGGTCAGGCGACGGTGCAGCCGGCGCCGTCGAGGGTGACGGAACCGGGCGTGCCGGCGTCGGCGCCGGTCGCGGTGAAGCCGATCTCGACGTGCCCGCCGGCCGGGATGCGGGCGGTCCACGGCTCAGGGGCGAGGGTCAGGTCGCGACCGGTCTGCTCGGCGCGTGCGCCCCAGACGTTCTGCACCCGCTCGTCACCGGCGAAGGTCCAGCTGAGGTTCCAGCCGTCCAAGGGGGTGCTGCCGGTGTTGGTGATGCGGACGGCGGCCTGGAAGCCGGCGCCCCAGTCGTGGGAGACGGTGTAGGCGACCGCACAGCGGCCCGCCGGATCGGTCGGGTCCGTCGGGTCCGTCGGGTCCGGGTCCGTCGGGTCCGTCGGGTCCGGGTCCGTCGGGTCCGGGTCGGCCGGGTCCGGGTCGGTCGGGTCGGGGTTCGTGGGGTCGGGGTCGCCGCTGTAGACGGTCGCCTCGCGGGAGGTCTCCGCTATGCCGTTCGGGCCGTTGAACAGTCGCTCGCCCCATTCGGTGAGGGAGTCGCCGTCAAAGCCGTTCACCAGGTCGAGGTAGCCGACCTCGGCGCTGTTGCCGCTCCACGACCAGCCGAGGTAGCCGATGCCCAGTTCCTCCGAGACGGCGAGGATGGCGTCCTCGTCCGGGTCGCCGTCGGAGTGGTAGTGGCCGAACTCGCCCACGACCAGTGGCAGTCCCGCGTTCACGAAGTGGTTGAGGTAGCCGCTGACGGCTGCCGGGGTCTCGTAGACGCCGTACATGTGGATGGAGAAGACCGTGTTGCCCGACGGGTCGGCGTCGTACACGGCAGCCGCGTTCTGCCGCATCGTGTTGGTCCAGTCCTGGCCCCAGTTGGGGCCGTCCACCATCAGCAGGTGGTCCAGCCCGGCGGCGCGGAGCTTGCCGATGGCGCCGATGGTGTCGGCTGTCCACCGCTCGTAACCCTGGTTGCCGTGCGGCTCGTTGCCGATGTTGACGATGACGTGGTTCTCCTGGCCCTCCAGCGCGCCGGCGACGGAGATCCAGTAGTCGGCGGCCCGGTCGAGGCTGACGGCACCGGCCTGTTCGCCGTAGCCGGTGGTGTCGTGCACCTCCAGGACGCAGATCAGGCGGTTGGCGCGGCAGGTGCCGATGACGCCCGCCACCTCGCTCTCGGAGGTGCGCTCCCAGCGGTCGCCGGTCGAGAGCACCACGCGCACGGTGTTGGAGCCGAGCGCCTTGATGTCGGCGAGCGCCTGCGGGGTGGTGTGGGTGTACCAGCTGTGGGGGTGGTTGACGCCCCGCATGACGAAGTCGTTGCCGTTGGCCTCCACGATGCGCCCGTCACTCACGCGCAGTCCCGTCGCGGCGTGCGCGGGCTGGCTGAGCCCGAGGAAGGCGAAGAGCGAGCCGGTCAGCAGCGTCAGGACGGCGGCGAGGACGGTGATCCGTCGCCCGTCGTCCCGGCGGAACGCCGCCGTGCCGCTGCTGCGGGATGGTGATCTCATGTCTGCGGCTCCAGGTGGGGGACGTGCTCCCGGGCGGGGGCACGGTGGGGTTCACCCGGCCGGTCCACCAGCGTGGGAGCGCTCCCATCGCGCGGTGCGCCACACCGGGACGACCCCGCCCCGCCCCTGGGCGGGCGGCGAGGCGGCACCGTGCGCCGGCCGACGGGCACGCCGGCGACAGGGAGCCACGCCGTCGTCGCGGTGGGCCACCCGGTACTGCCCACATGAACCCACCGGTCGCCGGAGCCGTCAAGACTCCCTGCGTCAACTCCCCTGCCGCCGCTGGGCCCCGGGGCGTGGCTGCGGGCACGGCAGCACCGGACCCGTGCAGGCGGCAGCGGGGGCGCCCCGGCAGCCGGGGGCGGCTACTCCCGACTCAGCTCGAAGTCGTCGGACTCGTAGTCGTAAGGGTCGTACTCCACGCCCTCGGTCACGATGTGGAGCCACAGTTCGTCGGGGTACTCCCCGTCGACACCGGCGATGTACTCGCGGTTCAGCGCGCAGGGGTCGGCGATGTCCGCCGGGCCGACACGCTCCGTCTCCACCGTCGCCAGCGACAGCTCGGTCTCGCCGGCGGAGACGTCGGTGAGTTCCAGGGAGTCGACGCACCGGTACTCCTGACCGGTGCCGGTGTCGTCGAAGACGCTCTCGAACCGGCCCACGGTCTCGCCCACGGCGCCGTCCTCCAGCCAGAGCGCGATCTGGAAGTCCACGCCCCGCCACTCGCCGGTCCACTGGTGCGGCACCGCCACCTCCGGCTTCTCGGTCCCGTGGTCGTCCTCACCGCCCTCGTCCTCGTCGACGACAGTCTCGGCCCCGTCGTCACCGGCGGAGGTGGACACTTCGTCCTCGGGGCCGCGCTTCTCCGCGCCCGTGGAGGTGCCGGCGCCGTTGTCGTCGACGTCCCCGGGAGTGCTGGTGTCCATCGCGAGGACGTACAGCAGGACCATGAGCGCCACGATGCCGCCGCCGATGGCGATGACCGCGATGCAGGAGCGGCGGGCGATGCCCGCCCACGGCCGGTCGTCGTCGGGGTTGCCGGACGCGCCGCCGGGCCCCCGGTTCAACGCGCCGGGCGGCGGCGTGCCCGGTGCCCCGTACGGCCCGGCCGGCTGCCCCGGATAGGACGACGGCGGGGTGTGGGGGCCGAGCGGGTTGTGCGGCCCGGGAGGCGGGCCCTGGTGGTGCGCGGGCGCGGGCGGCGCGATCGGCGGGCCGAAGCTGCCCTGGGTGACGAAGCCGCCGGACGGCGGGCCCTGCACCGCACCGGCGCGGGTGACGGCAGCCACCTCGGCCTCACGGCGCTGGTGGTCGGCGCGCAGCTCGGCCGGCAGCCCCTCCTGCCAGCGGGCCGGGCCGCGGAGGATGCGGCTGAACCGGTCGGCCAGTTCGGTGGGCGCGGGGCGGTCGGCGGGGTTCTTGGCGAAGGCGTCGGTGAGCGCCTCCCGCACATCCGCGGGCAGCCCGCCGAGGTCCGGTTCGTGGTGGACGACGCGGTACAACAGGGTGGGGACGGAGGGGGACTCCCCCGGCCGGAGGAACGGCCCGTGCCCGGTGGCGGCGTGGTGGAGCAGGGCCGCGAGAGCGAACACGTCGCTCGCCGGGGTGACGTTCTCCTCGCCGCAGGCCTGCTCGGGCGAGAGGTAGCCGGGCGAGCCGATGACGCCGCCGGTGGTGGTGAAGCGGGCGTCGTCGCCCGCGTGGGCTATGCCGAAGTCGATCAGCAGGGGGTGCTGCGGGCCGAGCAGGACGTTGGACGGCTTGAGATCGCGGTGGACCAGCCCGGTCTCGCCAACCGCGGCGAGCGCGCGGGCGAGTTCCTTGGCGAGCAGCGGCAGCAACTCACCGTCGATCGGGCCGTGTTGGTCGGTCCAGTCGAGCAGGGAGGGTGCCGGGACGTACTCGGCGGCGAGCCACTGGCGGCCTTCGGCCGAACGGGACCAGTCGACGACCGGGACCGTCCATGAACTGCGCACCCGGTCGGAGTTGCGGATCTCACGCTCGAACCTGCTGCGGAAACCGGGGTCCCGCGTGAGTTCGGAGCGGATCGTCTTGAGGGCGAGCGCCCTGCCGCCGGGGCTCTGCGCCAGGTAGACGCGCCCCATTCCCCCCTCACCCAGGATTCCCAGCAGAGGGTATCCCCCGACCTGCGACGGGTCGTCCGGCGTGAGCCTCTCCATGACACAACTCCCCAGTGGTGGCAACGCGGTACGGACCGGCTGCACGGCACTGAGGACTGTAGAACACCTGGGCGATAGCTCGTGCACTCCGCATCCTGGCGGGCGGGAGCATGCAGGGCGCACCTTGTTCGGCGCGCGCTGCCCACACCCCACAGCCGGACGGTGGGCGGACCGTCGGCGGACGGCGGGCGGCCGCCGAATCCGGTCGCCCGCCGGGTGCGCGCCATAGTCCACACGAGGCCCCGCATCGTCCACAGCCGCCGCCCTAGCATCGATCCACCGCAGAGCCGCGCGATGTCCCTTCTCCACCCCGCACCACCCCCACACCACCCTCATCTCCCGGACGGAGACCCGCATGCGCAGGACGAGCGCAAGGTTCAGGCTGGCCGGAGCCATGGCCATGGCGACGGCGATCGCCACCCTCGGTGCCCTCACCACCGCCCACGGCGCCACCGCCCCGGCAGCCGCGCCGGAGTCCGTGACCACCCTGTCCGTCGGCACCCCCACCGGCTTCGGTGCCGGCACCACCGGCGGCGCGGGCGGCGCCACCGTGACCGTGACCAACGCCTCGCAGTTCACCGAGGCGGTCAACCGCAGCGGCGCGCTCCAGGTGCGCGTCAACGGCACCATCAACCTCAGCTCGATGACGCGCGTCGCCGCCAACAAGACGATCATCGGCGTCGGCAACAACGGCCGGATCACCGGCAGCGGCCTCAACGTCCGCCAGGTCAGCAACGTCATCATCCAGAACCTGACGTTCACCGGCAGCAACGACGACGCCATCAACATCGAGCAGTCCACCCGGATCTGGGTGGACCACAACACCCTGTCCAACGCCAACGACGGACTGGTCGACATCAAGCGCGGCTCCGACAACATCACGGTCTCGTGGAACCGGGTCACCAACCACGACAAGACGATGCTGCTGGGCCACTCCGACTCCAACGGCTCCCAGGACCGCGGGAAGCTGCGCGTCAGCTACCACCACAACTGGTACGACGGCACCAAGCAGCGCAACCCGCGCGTGCGGTTCGGCAACCCCGTCCACGTCTACAACAACTACTACGGCGGGGTGACCAGTTACGGCGTCGCATCGACGGTCGAGGCCGGGGTGCTCGTCGAGGGCAACTACTTCGAGAACGTGAAGGACCCGTTCCACCTCGGCGAGGGCTCCTCGCCCGGCGGGACCCTGGTGGCCCGCAACAACCACTTCGTGAACTCCAGCACGGGGCAGACCGGCGGCTCGGTGCGGTCCATCCCCTACAGCTACTCACTTGACACCCCCTCCAACGTCAAGTCCATCGTGATGAACGGAGCGGGCGCCGGGCGGATCTGACCGCTGCCACCTCTGACGTGGGCGCCTGTGCACCGCCCCGTCACCCGGGCCCGGGCAGGGGCTCCCACACCGCGCGGGGGCTCTTGCCCGGGCCTGCGCGCGACGCTATCTTCCGCCCGCGGCCACGGGGGAACCTGCCGCGCGCCCCCGAAGGACGAGGACACCCCCATGCCGCGGCGACTCCCCCACACCGCCCGGGCTCCCCGGCCCACCATCGGCCTGATCACCGACAACATCCACCTGGGCGTGGGCGCGACACTCTGGTCGGGGGTGCTGCGCGCCGCCGCCGACGCCGACGTCAACGTGCTCTGCCTGCCCGGCGGTGCCCTCAACCCGCCGGCGCCCGGCTCGGTCCCGGCCACCGGGCCCGGCCCCGGCGCGGTCGTCCCGGACACGCCGCGGGGCGGCGTCCACGAGCTGGTCTCCCCCGAACTGCTCGACGGCGCGATCTGCTGGTCCTCCACACTGGGCCTGCCGACACCGCCGGGCACCGCGGGGGCCGCACTGGCGGAGCGGCTCGGCCGACTGCGGGCCGTGGTCAGCCTCAACAGCCCGCTCGACGACCACGAGACGCTGCTGCTGGACGGCTACACCGGGATGCGCCGGTTGATCGCCCATCTGGCGACCGTCCACGGCCTGCGTCGACTGGTCTGCATCCGGGGCCCGTTGACCAACCGGGTCTCGGCGGAGCGGTACCGGGCCTTCACCGACGCGCTGGAGCGGCACGGTCTGCCGCAGGACCGCTCGCTGGTCGCGGCCGCCCTCGGCTTCGGGCCGGGCGCCGGCGCCGCCGCGATGCGCATCCTGCTGGACGTCCGGGGTCTCCGGCCGGGCCGGGACTTCGACGCGGTCGTGGCGTGCAGCGACGCCCTCGGCGCGGACGCACTGCGGCTGCTGAACCAGCGGGGCATCCGAGTGCCGAGCGAGGTCGCGCTGGTCGGGTTCAACGACTCGGTCGAGGCGCGGATCACCGACCCGCCGCTCACCTCGGTCTCGCTGCCGTTCGCCGAACTCGGCGCGCTGGCCGTGCAGACGGTCGCCGCACGGCTGCGGGGCACCGCGCCGCCGGCGCGCCGCGTCGTGCCGGGTTCGCTGGTGACCCGCCGCTCCTGCGGCTGCCGGGCGCCGCTGGTGGGGCAGGGCGCAGCGGGGCCGCCGCACGGCGGACACCGGCCGGCCGGTCCGCATCCCCTGGTGGTCGTCGATGTTCACGCTGAAGAAGGCGGTCCGGTCGG